>CAZMCW010000423.1:0-4104 GCA_964564405.1 uncultured bacterium | reverse complement strand
GATTGGCAATGCGGCGTTGCTCGCTAAAGTCGCGAACAAACGTGACGCTTTCTTGCTCACTTAAAGCGACAATACGGTACTCACGAGATATAATTTGACCGTCAACCTCGAGTTTAAATTCATAGGTTTGCAGTTCGCCTGTTTGCCACAGCTGTTGATGATAATGCTCGTGACGCGCTGCCAAGTCACCGTAGTACTCTCTCAGTGTTTTACCCACAAGCTGCTGAGGGTCGTAAACAAACTTAAAGTAAGTTGGCTCTTTGACGGTTAAACAAACGCCTTCCCGGTCAAAACACGCAAGGCCATCAGGAATAGCTTGAAAGAGCAAGTCAAAACTTTGTTGCTTGGCGTCAAGGGTAGCCAGTAAGCCAACAACTTTGCTAATGAGCAAACCGGCTGTGTCATACGATGCGGGTAAGTGTTCGGGTAACGCGTGACCTTGCTGATGCTGTTCAAAGAGGTCAAGCGCCAAGCGCACAGGTGCAAGTAACCGCCATATTAACCAAATAAGCCCAGCATAACTGAGCAAGTGTGCCATCAGAACAACAACTACAAGCTGCTGCCCAGTGCTTGCGAGCACGTGTAACCCCACCACAAAGACAAACACAGGAAAGCTCAGGACAAGTAAGCTGACAACAGCAAACTTTAAAGTGTACGAATGAGGCAAAATTTGATTGAGCCAGCGGTAAAGCCGCAAGTGTACCTGTGACATAGGGTTATTGTAGCTGGCTATGCTGCTAGGGTATTGGTACTCACACTCAGGTTACGGGCTCGAGCCACAGACCTAAAACTATAATATTGCCTTGGGGACTGTGTTGGTGAGTTTCAAGTGTTTGCAACAGGAAGATTAGCGGCAACAGAAAGATTAGCGGCAACAGAGTCAACGTAGTATTGACGTAACATTGGTTGGGTAACATTGGCTGGGTAACATTGGTTGGGTAACATTGACTGGGTATTGGCTGGCAAGTTTGGTGATCAGGTTGGCTATCAAACGGTAAGCTGTGACCTACTCAAATCAACCTCATCAAAAAGTATGAACTACTACTTGCAAGCAGCAATAAACAAAAAAAGTGGAATACGCAAACGGCGCTGGTACTCTGCAGGGTCATGAAATACAATAGCTCGAGGACGCGATTCGCGCAGCGTTTGCAAGTTAAAACCAGCTTGCTGAACATAGCTAAGCCACGACTCTAAGGTGTGATGATATTTGCTGAGAGATTGCCCTAGCCAAGTGTGATCGCGTGACCCTTCTACGAAATAATTATCTACTTGCCAAGTTGAGCGCGGCCCGTTTGCCAGAGGCGTAAAGTTACAGGTAATCAACGGGTGTTCTACTGAAATAACTAGCCGTCCGCCCAGACGTAACGCCGTAAACATGTGTTGAAAGATGGTGGCAATGTTTGGGATGTAATTGAGGGCGAGCCTCGAGGTCACAACGTCTACACTCGCTGGCGTTGGTTGCCAAGTTGCCATATCAAGTTGCTGAAGGATTGCGTTACGTCCTGCAAGGGACTCACGGGCACGGCCTATCATTTTTTTTGAGGCATCAAGTCCTGTATAGCTGCGAGCGCCGCACTCAAATGCATCCAACCCAAACGCGCCATCCCCACAACCGAGGTCAAGAATGTCAAGCCCCTGAACGTCGCCGAGTAAGTCTAAAAAGACGGGCCGCTCGAGTGCATCGTTAGGGTTATCTGGACGCGCACGGTGCTTTTTGTACGTTTCAAAAACATCTGCTTGATCGTAAAATGCTGGATGACTATCTGTATGCTGACCCACCTGAGGTTGATCGTCTGATGTGCTCAAGAAATCTCCAAATCCTTAAAGATTCTAAGCCCGTTCACCTCCTCTGTCAAAAAACTCAGCATCAAGATCTTGATCGTTAAGCATCGTTAATAGATGCTCTACGTACAAGCTCGACTAGCGTTGGAAACAGTGTCACAGACAAAAGCTCATAAACAGCTAACAAACTCCCAAGCGTTTCTATCCTAGACAGGCTCAATGAGATTCTTCCAAGCTATCTTGCAGATGATTTAATGTACAGGTCAAAGTTTATAGCTTTAGTAATTACATACAAAGTTAATATGGTTAATGTTGTCAAATATATTCTTGATAACATCACTACCGATAACTATATATGGTGCTATTGGGATAATCTCCTTTTCCCCCTTGCTCCCCTTCTCCCTTTCCTAACATATAACTTTGCACATTCGCGCCCTAGTAGAGTGTCTTGTAAAATTGCTGCTTAAGGCTCTGCCCAGTACTGTTTGGCCCAATTCAAAAGTTGTTTTTCCCTGCTAACAATCTGGTTGTAGCCCCAACTTTCCTCTTGGCTTAGCTCGACGCTTGCACGTACCTCGGCAAACTGGCTGTACACATCGCGCTTACCCGCAAAATCTTTGTGACTCGTCAGTAAATTGACACGTGGAGCTGCAATAAGGATGTTGCCCAAGTAATAACGACTTTCTTGACGTGCTTTGGAAAGCTTGGGCCAAGCCTCAGCCTCACCGTCAGGGTAGATAAGTTCAATGACTTGACTGCTAGGTTTTTGGCAGATGGTTGCCCACAGGTCATCGTTGACAGGTTTACCTTGTAACTGAGCAAGGTGCTGGTCGTAATGATAAAAAAAGTAGCGCAACTCGTCTTCCCATCCGTGGACGGCGTCACTGTGGCGCAACGTGCTGATGACACTGGTAGGTTTGTAGTCACTGCCCAATGCGGTGATGGCGTTGGTCGCGTTTTGTCCTGTTGGGGCGTCTGTTTGAAGGAGCGCGTGTGCTAACCGCGTATACTCGCCAACTTTGGTGCGGGCGTCGCGCCGGGCAAGTCCAAAAATACGAAAGGTGACTTGTTCCCAGGCGGCAAGCCGAGTATCCACATCGGTATCTGCCAGTAAAATGGCTGCTGCTAGCAAACGCACATGTGCTACGCGAGTAAGGGCGGTAATTCGCCAGTTATCGCGGAGTTGTTTGAGCGCCCTAGTAACCTGTAAAAGTTTGTGTGCCGTGCTGGTCGTGCAGTCTGGCGTGTGCGTCACCTGGGCCTGCAAACTTGCTAGGGCGGCTTCAGATGAAGGAATGCGGTTAGGAGGTTCAGGCTCACTGAGGCAGGCGGTAAACCGCAAAATTTCTTGTCCAGCCAGTGAATCTAGCCCAATCGTTGTGTAGATGTTTTGAAAAGTTTTGTGGAGGCTATCAAGCTGCTCGTCTCGCTGCTGCCCGTGAAAACTTTCAGCGGCTACGCCCATGAGCATACTTTTGCACTTGTCTAGCCAGTCGACCTCGAGCCCACGACTGTTTAAGACTTCAAACGTGGTGTACACAGTGGCTTCGTCGGTGAGGGTAAACAAAATGAACTCGAGGCGGTTTTTGAGCACTCGCAAAAGCCCCAGTAAATCACCACCTTGTTGTAACCAAGTATCAACAAACTGTTCACAATCTTGGCACGCAGCTGCTAAGTTGCGTTCAGCAGCAGTTGTCATCTGGGTGCTGTTGGGCAAACTGCCCACCCGTAAATAACTGACCATAACGTTGTTGGTATCGTGATTACTGGTGAGTAATAAACTGCCATCTTCTTTGACCAACAAATGGTTAAGTTTGGTTGCTTCGTGCGCTAACCCTGCTTGACCAGCAAGCGCTTTGGCAATTGCTTTGAGCAAAATCACGAGCGTGGTCAAGCGTTGCTGCCCGTCAACAACCTCAAAACGACCGTAGTCATCAGCAGAGATAGGCTTTTTACCACGTTGCAAACAAACCACTGTCGCCATAAAGTGATGCCGTTCGGTGTCCGGGTGATTGGCTAGGGTGCGAATATCATTAAAAAGATCGTGACGCTGCTTGCTTTGCCAACTGTACGCGCGTTGGTAGTCCGGCACAAAAAAAAGTCGCCCTTGTAACAAACTTGCCAAGGTTGGATTATCAGGTTTGATGCTCATATGTCTATTATGGCTTAGGTTACAGCTGCAAACTGTAGGAACATCTTGCTGCGGATAGATGACGACCAACGTGAGTGTCAATTTGTGAGCACTGATACCAAGTCCGATAAAACATATCATAACCTCCTGAGGAGTTCATTACGTTCTAGTCGGACTTGGTATCTGTTTCT
>CAZMCW010000422.1:3812-4116 GCA_964564405.1 uncultured bacterium | reverse complement strand
ATGCGCACGCGGTCAAAATTAGCGTCCACACCTTCTTGACCGATCGCACTCAAAATGCGCCCCCAATTTGGGTCGTTGCCATGAGCAGCGGATTTGACCAACGGACTGCGGACAATCGCGCGAGCGGCGCGGCGGGCCTCGTTATCATCTTGTGCACCTGTGACGGTCACGCTGATGAGCTTAGTGGCACCTTCGCCGTCTCGAGCAATTTTTTGGGCGAGGTTTTGGCAGACGGATACGAGGCCTTGCTCGAGTTCATCCAAACCAATATAGTCGGCACCTACAACCTGCTGCAGACAAGCTT
>CAZMCW010000422.1:0-3802 GCA_964564405.1 uncultured bacterium | reverse complement strand
GTCCAAACCAACCTCACGTTGCCCGCTGCTTAGTACCAGCGCCATGTCGTTGGTCGAGGTGTCGCCATCTACCGTAATCTGGTTAAAACTTTGGGTGATGACCCGTTGCCACATAGTTCTGAGGATAGTTTGCTCAACTTTAGCGTCGGTCATGACAAACGCCAGCATCGTGGCCATGTTGGGGTGAATCATGCCTGATCCTTTAGCAATGCCGACAATACTTGCGCCATTTGATAACGTGACGCCAGCTTGTTTACTCACCAAGTCGGTTGTCAAAATAGCTTCAGCGGCAGCGTCGGAAGTATCATCAAGTGCGCTCACGAGGTTGGGAAGGGTGGTTTTGATGCCATCTAACAGGAGTTGATGCCCAATTACCCCGGTGCTAGCGGTGACGACCTCATCTGGAGTTAAGGTGAGGTGGTTAGCAGCGAGTTCAGCTAATTGAGTATTGCTTGCTTTACCTTCTGCCCCGGTCGCGCAATTGGCGTTGCCGCTGTTAATGATGACGGCGCGTATGGGATTTTGGGTTTGCTCGAGCCCTTGATTGCGCACCACACAGGCAGCTTTTACGCGGTTTGTTGTGGCTGTAAGCGCCCACACCGCAGGCACGTCACTGACAATCAAGGCTAGGTCGGGTTTGCCACTTGCTTTAATGCCAGCCGCGCCAGCCGCACTGCGGAAGCCCGTGGGGAGCTTCATGGATAAACGGCCTCGGTGAATAAGCCGAGGGTTTCTTCAAACCCTTGCATGACATTAAAATTCTGCACGGCTTGTCCGGCGGCACCCTTGCCGAGGTTATCTTCCGCTGCAAACGCCACAATATGACCGCTGCGTTCGTCTACCCGCACGCTGATGACCACGCGGTCGCTGCCGTAGGTGGCTTTCGTGGTTGGCAGAGCTTCTTGCACGGTGATGAGTGGATCGTCTTGGTAGAACTGGTGGTAGAGCTCGAGCACACTATCCGTCGTCAAACGCTCACCACTGGAAAGTACATCTGTCTCCGGATGCGTATAACAACTCGCCAAAATCCCCCGCGTCATGGGAACTAAGTGTGGACTAAAACTGACGACAGGCCTGTCTACCTTCACGTGAGTTTGAGCATGTTTACCGAACGTACGTGCGCGCCCCAGCGACAACTCAATCTCAGCCGTGTGGCGGTGTGTACCTGCCACCTTGTAGGGGATGACGTTTTCGTTCAGTTCGCCAAAGTGCGTCCCCATACTTGCACTGCGTCCAGCACCAGAAATGCCGGACACAATATTGGTAATGGTGTGTTTGCCGAGCAGGCCGTGCGCTGCCAACGGGAGTAGTGCTAGTGCGCCTGCAGTTGCATTACAACCGGGATTGGCTACAAATGATGCACCTCTTATTTCTTCTCGGTGTAGTTCAACCAGCCCGTAAATTGACTGCGCATAAACATCTGGGTGGCTGAGGTCGTGACCGTACCATTGTTTGTAGTCGCTAGCTGGCAAACGAAAGTCAGCGGCTAAATCAATGACTGTTTTGCCAGCGCGTACGGCTTTGGCAACTAGATCGGACACGCTGCCATGAGGTGCGGCTGAAAAAAGAACGTCACAACTGTCTACAACCTCATCGCCATCAGCGAACAAAAGGTCTTCAGCAAATGCCTGGCTAGCAAACTGCGGCCAGCAGGTACTTATAGGTTTTCCTAGATATTGCCGACTGGCGATGCCCACAACTTGCGTATTTGGGTGGTGCTGCAGACGGCGTAATAACCCGCTGCCGCCGTAACCGCTAGCGCCTAAAATGCCAACGTTATACGTGAGGGTGTTAGATGTAGTGGTCTCGAGCGGCCTTGTTTGTACTGTCATAACAACCATCCTTGTTGAATCAGCATCAGGAGAAGATAAGTCTTAATTATGATTGGCGCGGGACTTCGCATGGTCCATATTCATCACATGACAAAATGATGTACCGCTAGAGATGTACGTGTATAGGCTAGATAAAGTTGATATTTTATCGAAACACTCAACATCTGAGATACTCGCAAAAACTGCACTCATCAAGCAAACGCGCACACCCTCACCCCAACAGTGCAACGAGTAAACCTTTTTGCGCATGTAATCGGTTCTCGGCTTGATCAAACGCAATGCTGCGCGGGTTGTAGAGGACATCTTCGGTACATTCTTCGCCGTAGTGGGCAGGTAGGTCGTGCATGAACACACCTGTTGGCGCTAGGTCAGTGAGCCAGTCTGATGTCACGGTATAACCCGCAAAGGCCTCGAGCCGAGCTGCTGTTTCCTCTTCTTGTCCCATCGACGTCCATACATCCGTGTAAAGAACATCGGCACCCTGAATGGCCGCTCTAGGATCATGGACTATATTGATGGCTGCACCTTTATCCCTTGCTGCTGCCACAACCTCAGCATGTGGTTCATAGCCTTCTGGACAGGCGATGGTGAGCGTTGTTCCTGCTAACAAAGCCGCGTAAATGTGCGAGTGGACGACATTATTGCCATCGCCGACAAAAACAATGTGCAAGCCGTTAAGGTCGCTAAAGGTTTCCCGCAAGGTGAGGTAGTCAGCCAGGAGCTGGCAGGGGTGGACTAAATCGGTGAGACCGTTAATGACCGGAACATGCGCGTGTTGAGCAAGCATTTCCACGGTATTGTGCGCAAAGGTGCGTGCCATAATGCCGTCAAACCAACGCTCTAAATTACTAGCAACATCTCGCAAAGATTCACGCTTGCCAATGCCTACAAATTGCTGGTCAAGTAGCACTGCGTGACCGCCGAGTTGGAACATGCCAACATCAAACGTGGAGCGGGTGCGTAGCGAAGGCTTTTCAAACAACATGGCGAGGCTTTTACCGGCGAGTGCGTGAACCTGCTCGCCTTGTTTGACGCGCTGCTTAATGTCGGCAGCAATGTCTAGAATTTCAGTAAACGCATCTGGGCTAAGGTCTACAAGTGAGACTAAATCGCCACCTTGTAAACTGCTTTTATAGCTGCTCTGGACTGCTGACTGAGGCTGGCTAAGGGTTGTATCTGAGGGTATCATGGTGCCTCCCAATGTAGGTAACTGCGTAAGTATTTATGCGTGAAGGCTCAATAATACCCAAAATACCCGCGTGATTAAAAGCCCAAAAGACCCAAATACCACGCCATGAGCGGCTGACCTATAAATAACGCCAAGAGTCCCGAGAGTGCCAGATAAGGCCCAAATGGGATGATTTTGGCACCGCTGAGTAAGCGGCTGATGATACCGCCGACAGCGCCTACGATAAACGATAAAAATAACGCTACCAAGACAAGTTGCCAACCTAAAAACGTGCCAAGGACAGCAGCCAATTTGACATCTCCGAAACCCATAGCGATAGGTTCGTCGTCGGCGTTGACGTTAAGGCTGGACGCGTTCGTGATGGTATGAGCGTCATCTGGTGACGTAGCGGTATTTTGTGAAGATGCCTGAGTTGGAGAGACACCATCTGTCTCAGCTACCTTTGATTTTGATGTTGCAGATGTACTTACAGGCTCAACCCGCCCAGCTAATTCCATTAGCCACCAATACAGCGCCCCCAACACAGCTGCTGCACCTGCCGCCGCTTGACTTCCTAGTAAACCCGTTTGTACACCTATAAGCGGGTTCCACGGTAAAACAAGTAAGCTAAGTCCCCAGAGTCCGTAAAGGATGGATTCTGGTATGCGCAAAACGCGTTTAGTGACAATGTTGAGAACAACTGATACAAGGGCAGCAGCAAGTCCTATCCAAACACCACCTAATGCACCACCCAAAGCAGCAATGTTCACTTGATCCATACCTACAGGAAACAATCGCTCTT
>CAZMCW010000421.1:0-4120 GCA_964564405.1 uncultured bacterium | reverse complement strand
CAATCTATGATGCTATTGAGCCCCTCGAGCACGAGGTCTGTAAAGCCCTTAAACTAGCAACTCCACGATGTCAGGACACATACGTTACGGTGGGTTTAGGCTGTCGCTGATGAAATCCCCCTTTCCCCCATGCTCCCCTTCTCCCTTTCCCCCGTGCTCCCCTTCTCCCTTTCCAAAAAGCAATATCACATGTCAGCAAGTCCACAGCAACACCTGAGCTCAGTCAACCACCAACATCTCTCGAAACCCCTGGGTCAATGGCTCACCCCCGTCAGGACGTGCCACCACCACATCCTCAACCCGACACGAAAACGTCTCAAATTGGGTGATGCTCGGTTCAATCGTGAAGAGCATCCCGTCTTCGAGCGGCGTGTTATCGCCAGCGGTTAAAAAGGGGCGTTCGTGGACGTCTAAGCCAATCGCATGTCCCAAACGGTGACGGAACTCCGCACCATAACCGGCCTCCACCAGAACGTCTCGAGCCGCTTGGTCAGCTTGGCTGGTGGTCATGCTGCCTGCTTGAAGCGCTGCAATACCTGCTGCCTGTGACTGCATAATGAGTTGGAAAATTGTCTGATAGTCGTCACCTGGCTCACCAAAAAACACCGTGCGCCCGTAGTCATAGCAATAACCCTCAAAAATTGCCCCAAAATCAAACAAGATAGCCACAGGCGGCGTCAGCACACGTTTCCAGGTTGCTTGGCGCTGACCAAATAGCAGCGGGTGGTTTGGCCCCGAGTTGTAAAGTGAGGTCGTAAACGAGGGGCCCAGCGAGCCATGCTTTCTAAGCTGATGATCCACTTCGGTGACAACATCCAGCTCGGTCATGCCGTGCTCGAGTCGCTTTAATACCTCCCCAAAAGCTTGTTCAGTTAACTCACCTGCTTGTCGCATCACCGCAATTTCGTCATCTGATTTGACGGCCCGCAGGGGTTGCAAGAGTGCCGTGGCAGAGCTAAAGCTGGCATGAGGGAGGAGTTCATTCAGGGCACTCACTGTGGCACCATGTGTGCTGTCGCTGATGGCAACTCGAGCATCTTCCCTAAGTCCAAATTCGTTGATAAATCCCGCTACCATCGCACTTGGGTCATCAAAATCACTGAGTACCCGAATCTGCACGCCCTTGAGGTTGGCTAGGCCCCCAAACTCCGCCGTCATGCGCGATAATGCCAAAATCGGTTCATGCTCTGGTGTTAACCATGCGCCCTCGAGCCAATCACCCGGATGTAGCACCGCGCCAAAATTAGGAATATCACGTGGGACACCCGTCAAGTACTGTAAATCAGCAGACAGTGGCAAAAAGGCAAGTTCAGCCTGTCCTACTAAGTGGCTTTGGAACGCCGCTAATCGCTGTTGATAATTCATCATCACCCCTTAAGCCTTGTGGCTAAAATCTTGTGGCTAATCAAATCTTGTGGCTAATCGTGTTGCTCTGGCTTCGTGCCAGCTTGACTCACGATGTTACTTTGATGCCGCCAACCTCTCAAATAACTCTCACTACTGTGTGTCACGCACATGGCGACTTTAATGCAAGTTAACAGTTGACAAGAGCTTTACAAAAGTTTGGCGATGAGTTAAAAATGCATCTAAAGCGATGCATTAAGAGCTACGTCTGTCACATACAGTCTATGTGAATAAGTGTCCAGGGTATTGTGATACTATACAGGTCATTTTCAGTGGCATCGTGTAAACGAGCCCAAGGAGGAAAACTATAGTGTTTGCTTTACAGCAGTCTGTGCGGCGTTCATATGTTGCGTTGTGCCTAGTGGCATTTGTGGTGTTTGGCACGGCTTACGCCCAAGATGAAAAGGTCTTGGTTGTGGGTCATGCAGAAATCACTGAAGCTTACGATCCAGCGCACGCGTTTAACCCTACCAGTGGCATGATTAACCGCGTAGCCTACGACACGCTCGTGACGTTTCCAGATGGTGACGCCAGTTCCATCGAACCACTTCTTGCGTCCTCGTGGTCTATTTCGGAAGATGGGCTTACCTACACCTTTAATTTACGGGAGGATGCCACGTTTGCCAATGGCGATCCGGTCAAAGCTGAGGATGTCGTGTTTTCGTTTAATCGCCTCAAAAATGTTAAAGCCCAGCCCTCGTTTTTAACCGACCCCATCGCCTCAGTGGAGGTTGTGGATGCTAAAACGGTCACCATTACCGTTACTGAAGTGCGTCCCTCATTATTATCGGAGCTTGCTAATACGGCTTTTTCGGTGACGAATGCCGAAGTTGTGCAAGCCAATGGCGGTACAGATGCTGCTGATGCCGCAGAGACCGATGGCGCGCTCGAGTTTCTTGACCAGACCTCAGCAGGCACTGGCCCGTATCTGCTCGAGTCGTGGACCCCCCAAGAAGAAACCGTGCTGGTACGCAACCCCAATTACTGGGGTGAGCCGCCTTATTTTGATCGTATTATCGTTGTAAATATTCCCGAGGCAGCGACGCAAAAAGTTGCGCTCGAGTCAGGCAACATCGACCTTGCCACTGACCTTTCACCTGACCAAGTCGTTGACCTTGAAGGTGATGAAGATATCAGCATCTTTTTAGGACCAGGTCGCTGGACGCACTTCTTGCTCATGAACCGCGATGCTGACATCGGCGGGCCGGTAGCTGACCCGCAGGTTGCCCAAGCCATCCGCTTGGCGCTGGACTACCAAGGTTTCCGTGACCTTTGGGCAGGCAGCGTGACCCCAGGCAGCAACATGTGGATTGGCCTGGCGGGAGCTTATGGGCAAGATCAGTCAGTAGAGCGCGACCTAGACCGCGCCCAAGAACTCATGGCAGCAGCAGGCTACGCCGATGGCTTTGACATCAGCCTGAGCTACCCGGACATGACCTGGAACGGCGTAAGTCTAAGCACCAATGCCCAAAAGATTCAGGCGGATTTAGCAGAGATTGGTATTAGCGTGTCGTTAAATCCAGGTGAAGTGCAAGTTTCTTTGGAAGAGTACCGCAATGGTCAACAGGGGTTTGGCTACTGGTTCTGGGGTCCTGACAAGCTTGATCCTGTGGATTTCCTCGAGTTTTTACCCGGCGGCAAAGTCGCCACCGAACGCACCAAATGGGCACCCGAGATGACCTCGGCAGAGATTCTCGATTTAATCGAACAAGCTAAAGTCGAATCGGACGCTACTGCCCGTACTGAACTCTTCAACCAACTCCAAGACTATGCCCAAGCTAGCGGTGCGTTTGCCCCCTTCAGCGTGCCTGCCGTGCAAACCGCCTTCCGCGCTGACATCGAAGGCTATGTTTGGCATCCGCAGTGGGGTCTGGATTTGGCACTTTTAAGCCGTAACGAATAGTTCATCATTAGTTTTATTTGCTCCGTGTAAATTTTTGGGAAACAAGTAAATTAGCAAAGGGTTTATACCCTTTGTTCATCGCAACAGAGATCATGATTTCGATAAAGATGTTGTTGATTTTCGCAGATGAGAGGCTTTACGACAAAACTTTTGCGGAAACCATCCATTAACCTCAAACCTTAATTCAAAGGGTGTGAGGGAAATACCTCCTTTCCCTCCTCCCAAGCTTCCTCCGCTTATGCCCATCTACCAATACATCCTTAGACGTGTTCTCTTCGCCATCCCGCTACTCCTTGGCATTACAGTGGTGGCGTTTCTGATTGCCAACGCCATCCCCGCTGACCCTATCAACGCCAACCTGCCACAAAGTGCGCTCAACAATGAAGCTTTGGTGGCTGCTTTTCGGGAAAAGTGGGGCTTGGATGAACCGCCGCATATTCAATATCTGACCTACCTAGGCAATTTGCTACAGGGCGATATGGGTACCTCGATCAAAACCCGAAACCCCATACTGGCAGACATTCAACAGTTTTTGCCTGCTACCGTGGAGCTGGCAACCTTTCGGCGGTGTGGCGCAATTCTTTTGTGGATTATCTGGTACGGGTTTTTGCGCTCATTGGCGTGAGCTTTCCGGTGTTTTTGCTGGCGCTCGTCGCTTTATCGGTGTTTCATGCCCAACTGGGCTGGGCAGCAGGTCCAGGTAGGCTGGGGTTTTTGGTGCGTGACCCGCCGCATGTCACCGGCTTTTTTACTGTTGATAGTTTACTGGCACGGCAGTGGGGAACCTTTCGCAATGCGCTAGCGCATTTGGTG
>CAZMCW010000420.1:0-4134 GCA_964564405.1 uncultured bacterium | reverse complement strand
CAAGATTGGTTCCCCCACACTGAGTGGATCGATTTCTACTCCCCTAGGTCGCACGAGCAATTGCCTGTGGCAATTACTCGTGGAAATGCTATTGGTATCGCAAAATAATGCCCCTTTGTTTGCAAGCTACCTTGTTCGCCTGCAACAAAGGGGTTATTGTCTTTTAAGCTTGTTGTGTGCAAGCTCAAATCTCGATTTATAGCATTAGCCGTAAGTATGGAGCTAGACGAGTACCAATAGACCCGCTCCGGTTATAGTTCAATGTTTGTGTATATCTCTATAGTTATGACGCAACACTTTGGTGGGTCCAGACTAACGACACCTCAGGTTGATGACATTTCATTCAAAAGTACATGCATCATTTATTATTTACTAGAACAATTCAAAGAATAAATTTAATGCTAAATACCTCAAGTCAATCAAAAAATTACTTAATGATAGTCGTAGAATAAACTAACACGGTCTAAGTCGTACTGATTTAGATCGATTCATACCATGGCTGAACAATAGTACCCGATGGTATTTGGTACGTGCGTTTCATCAGACGAAACTTCCCTATCTCTTTTACTGACACACAATGTGGACATGTCGGCAATCTGTAACAGCATCTTGCAAACCCGCTACTGCTCCTCATTCAACTATGCTGAAAATACACCACCTTCACCGCAATTAACGCATGGTGAAGGTGATGAGTGTTACTAATAACGGTTATGACCAAACACTTTAAGATACGATGTTAATCGCTAAAAACGCAGTCTCACACGCAAAGTGTGAGGCATCTTCCATGAAGATTCCTTTAGCCAGTTAAACAAAGGGTATGAGCTTTAGCTGCTACGCTAGCCAGTATCGTGATCGTAGCTAGTTAACTAGCTACAATTCATACCCGCCGTTGATCACGACTTTAACGTTGTACTTAATAAACGTTGTACTTGATAAACTTTTTACTTAATATATGTCTTAGCTAATGGTTGTGCTAATAGTCTGTATGAGTGCTGCATAGGCAAAACGCATCACGCATCATATAGACAGACTTAAAAGAGTCACCTTAGACACCATGCGCAGGCAAGATGCAACCTGATTTTTGTGGAGTTGAGATGATAGCCATAACGCAAATAAGCCTTCTAGTTCAACCCAAGACTCACACAGCGAACTCCGCCGAGGTTGGAAGGAATGCTTTGTGATTGTCTTACTCATAGCTTTATCGCAAGTCTTGTCTGGGATGCCCCTCATGCAACCGGGCACCCACGTAATAATTGTGTTACCAGACCTTATGACTGTTATTGATGCGTCTTTTGTCGAAAACGATGAGTTGGTGTTCCACGCTAACCTCGAGCCCAATCAATCGGTGCGTTTACTCATCAGTTATTTGCCCGATGAGCATGCAGTAGCACCTCGGGCTTATGTAAGTCCCGAAGGTGACGATATTCTAGTACATTTTGACGGCGCGCAACACGTCGTTTCGTTTCGTAACTGGCTCAGCGAACGTGGTATCAACTTGATTGTATTGCCTGAGCCTGAAGGTGGTGAAGATGATGGTCCAAACGGTGAACGCTAAAAAGCATATCTTAATTATTGAAGATGACCTTGATATTAGCCGCTTGCTCATGTTGGAACTTAGTGAAGCTGATTTTGATGTTAGCCACTATGACAACGGCGTGCGCGGTCTTTCTGCTGTGCGTGAATACAACCCCGACCTCGTTGTGTTGGATTTAGGTTTACCTGATGTCGACGGTGCTGAAATTGCTCGCCGCATTCGCAAAACTAGTACCACGCCTATTATTGTGCTCACTGCTGCTGACGACGTACAAACCAAGGTTGACCTGCTTACCTCAGGTGCAGATGACTACCTTGCAAAGCCTTTTCACACCGAAGAACTTATCGCCCGCATTAATGTACAAATGCGTCATCACAGTTCAGGTGCACCGCAACGCGTTGGCAACATGGTGCTTCACCCCATGCGGCGACAGGTTTTTTGGAGTAATCAAGAAATTAACTTGTCACCCCGCGAGTTTGATTTACTGGTGTATTTGTCAGGTCAACCGGGTCGCGTGTACAGTCGCGCGGAAATTGAGCACGACGTTTGGGGTGAAGACTTACCACCCTCGAGCAATGTTGTTGACGTTCACATTGCCAACATTCGCAGCAAATTACGCGACGTGGGTGGCTACGGCGTAATTCGTACCGTGCGCGGGGTTGGTTACGCTATTAAGAGTTAGCAGATGATGACTTTGTGATGCACATTGTGAAAGTCAAGTTGGGGTTTTAAGCGGGTGTTCGTGCTAAGTTGTATCATCACGTGAATGTGACCTGCTTATCCGTATTAAAACCTAATATGACAGCAGTTTTGATAGCATCTTATAGCAGTTTAAAACGTAGTGCGATGTGCTATCCATGCACAAACATTTTGTAGAAATTAGGTGACGGTTTGCTGAGTGACAGCGCGCACGGTACAGGGCAATCATCAACCCAAGTAGCCTCACAAACAGTTGAAACGCAAGGTTTAGACGCTCAAATAACCTCGCGTGAGAACTTGTTTGGCTACATGCGCCGGGGGGTATCACTGCGTTGGCGGGTTGCTCTTTTGTGTGGCATTACGATTGCGCTATTGGGGGTTGCGTCGTCATCGCTAGTTTACTGGTTTGTACGCTCGCGTATTATCAATAATATTGAAAACTCGATTATTCTTGACGCTCGGCGGGTTGCCCGTGTCTACGAAGGCGGGTTTGGTGTTGCCCCAATTGTAAGTGGACCTATGGGCGGTCTCTTTGTACAGATCTATAGTTTTCAAGGTGTTCTATTAGCAACTTCGTCTATGTCGCCACTTAGGCAACGGTTTGCAGATGCTTCTATCGACTTAGACTATGTGCTTAAAGCTCGTTATCAGGGGGGCTTGTGGCGCGGTGATTTAGGCGGTGAGCAGGTCATTGCAGCGCTCGAGCCAGTTAGTTTTGGGGTTGTTGCCGTCATTTCTCCAACTAGCTTTTTAAGTTTGTTGCTGCGCAACCTAGCCCAAACGCTCGCTATTACAGCTGTGATTCTCAGTGCAGTGGGTGCGGTTGCAGGCTATTTTGTAGCCCAGTGGTCAATGCGCCCAGTAAGCCGCTTAGCAGCGCTTACCGAGAGTTTTAAACTTGACAAATTGCGGGTGATTCCCTACCGCGGTCCAGATGATGAAGTTGGCCGCCTCACCCGCGCGTATAACGCACTCATTGAGCAACTTCAAGACGCGCTAGCAGCGCAGCGTGTGTTTTTGGCTGAAACCAGTCACGAACTGCGCACACCTTTAACTAGTATGCGCGGCTTTTTAGACCGCGCCCTACGGCGTGCTAATCCTGAAGCGCAACAAGACTTACAAGATGCCCGGCGCATCGCTGACACCTTGTCTAGGTTGGTTGCAGATATTTTGCAACTGTCTAGGGGTGAACTTATACGCGAGTTGGTACCCCACTTACTTGATCCAGTTGAGGACGTGCTCAAGCCCATTTCTGAAGAGTTTCGCGGGACCTTGCTCGAGGCAAGCTCGGGGAGTTTACTCGTTGGTGATCCCGAGCAATTACAACAACTTTTGCGTAACTTAACTGCTAACGCTGTGCGGGCGTGTGCGGGCAATCCTAGTTGCGTTGCGTTACGCTGCAAGCAACTGAGTTCAGCTGAACTGCTGACGCTTATGCGTCATGTTAATTCAACAGATGTACCTTCAAACGACTTAAGTGCAGCTGATTGGATTGTGTTTGAAGTTAGTGACACCGGTCCTGGTATTAGTCCTGAGCTTTTGCCTAATATTTTTAAAAAGTTTTATAAAGGCGCTGGCGGCGGCGCAGGTCTCGGCTTAGCGATAGCCAAACAAATTGCTAGGGCGCACGACGGCGATATTGAGGTTGAAAGTAACCTTGGGCTTGGCACAACTTTTTATGTGCGGCTACCTGCGTTTGCAGATGATGGCAGTGACGACGTCGAGCTAGTTTAGTAGATTTGGTTTAAGTGGCTCCACAGTGACTTTACGCTATGGAATGTGCATGAATCACCAAAAGCTTTAAGCTAAGACTCATGAGTTGCACTTATACCCCCCTGCCAAGCTCACTTGAGTTTAGAGTACATCAGGTTACAAAGTAGCGAACAAGGGTAGAGGAATTG
>CAZMCW010000419.1:3156-4156 GCA_964564405.1 uncultured bacterium | reverse complement strand
GCCAAACCAGCCTTGGGTTAAGTTCGAGCACAAGTTCCAACCTTCAGTTGGTACAGCTGAAAAACCACGCCACACGCCGCCGTACTCGCCGATGCCGTTACTCATGCCACCTTCTAGGTAGACATAAGGCACATCTGGCAAGCGTTCTTCGACTGGAGGTAGGGTGCCGTTTTCAACCAGCGCGTCCATCCAATCCGGTTGATTGTAGCTATCTAGCGCGCGAAAATCGATAAGTTCCTCAATCGCAAATTGGCGCACCACCGTGTCACCTAGGGCGATGCCTTCCGGATATTCTTGAGCAACTGAAACCTCATCGAGGTCAACCTGTGCGAAAGCTGTCCCCATCAACATGGCTACACCCATGCCAAGCAACAACCCCCAACGTTTACATACTTTCATACCAATAACCTCCTGACAATTTTCCACGCGCTCATGCCTACAGTGATTTAGGTGAGCTGTTCGTGACAGAAACACAGACCTAGCTGATGAAACTCGAGACCTAACTTTGGGCCAACCAACAGGCAACTTTGTGGCCGTTGGATTCAATAAGGGGCGGCGGTTCTTGACATTTAGCAGATGCATACGGACAACGCGCCGCAAACGCACAGCCTTGAATGGTGGTCGTAGCGCTTGGCACCATGCCGCGAATGGGCACCAACTTGCTGTGACTTTTTTTCCCAAACACCGGAATACTTTTAAGCAAACCCACCGTATACGGGTGTTGCGGGTTATGAAACACGTCTTGCACAGTGCCATACTCGACAATTTTGCCGAAGTACATCACCGCAATGTGGTCGGCCATCTGCGAGACCACGCCCAAGTTATGGGTGATGAGCACAATGGCTGAATTAAACTCGTCTTTGAGCGCTTGCATGAGGTCTAAAATTTGCGCTTGCACGGTGACATCTAGCGCCGTGGTGGGTTCATCTGCCAACAAAATGGCTGGATTACAGGATAATGCTAAGGCAATCATGACGCGTTGCCGCATGCCGCCAGAAAG
>CAZMCW010000419.1:2706-3138 GCA_964564405.1 uncultured bacterium | reverse complement strand
ACCCGCTGGTGTAAGCGCACGACTTCACCAATTTGCCGACTCACGGTGTGGAGCGGGTTGAGGCTAGTCATAGGCTCTTGAAAAATCATGGAAATTTCTTTACCACGAATATTGCGAATTTCCGCTCCGCGTGGGTCTAGTTTGGTGAGGTCAACAGATTTACGTACACCGTTACCCCTATCCCGGTGGAGCCAAATTTCACCGTCCACAATTTTGCCCGGCGGCGACTTAATGATGCGCATAATTGAACGCGCGGTGACGCTTTTACCGCTGCCACTTTCCCCCACCAGTCCCAGGGTGCTATTGCGTTTGAGCTGCAAATCCACACCGTCCAGCGCTTTAACGGTTCCTTTTTCCAAAAAGTAATGGGTACGCAGCCGCTGAATGTCCAAGACAAGGTCACGGTTATGTGCGGTTGTTTGTGGCTGCGCG
>CAZMCW010000419.1:1995-2696 GCA_964564405.1 uncultured bacterium | reverse complement strand
TTCCGAGAGCAAAGGGCTAGTAAGCTAGATACACCTAGACATTCAACAAAAACGACATGGTGAACAGGTGTTGTAACAGCCGACCTAAGCTGATGATGGCTTGCAAACAAAGCGTGCTTAGACCGTGTATATGCTTCAAACAATCTGGCGGTGTTATTTGATGCAATGCTATTTAATTATGTGAACGCTAACATCATATACGAGGGTTGCGTTTGGTGTCAATTCATGAAACGACCATCACACGTTGGGAAATAAAAAGCGATTCATATGAGGCTAGGTTTCTACAAATTTAAATTCTTACGATGAACTTCATGTTTCTAAGCTTTTGTTAACGTGGTTAAATAAAAAGCATGTAAGCTGAACTATTGTGCCTCGCGTCATGAAGGTTGCCCAAGTTTTTGGTTTTTTGGATGAGGTTACAGACTGGGTTGGTGGCAATCCTTTTGCCCTAGCCAACAGGCTGCTTGCCTACTTAGCACCAGATATCACAGGACTGTACGCTCAAGCTGTGGCACAGGCGTGGGTCAGTAATTATCCTGATGCACCACCTCTGAATGACAGGCATTTTATGCCTTATGTTGAAGAACTTGCACCTGAATTCAGCAGTTTTCAACAGCTTACCGAGCAACTGATTGACAAATTGTGTAGATCAGGTGATTTACGCGATGAGACGCACACAAGCACAGCAAATTTTCGACACG
>CAZMCW010000419.1:1663-1985 GCA_964564405.1 uncultured bacterium | reverse complement strand
CTTACAAATTTCAAAAAGCTGCTCAACGAGCGCCCAGACATCTTGCAACCGCTACTGCTGGATGATGTTCAAAATCTGCGAGGCGTAGTTGAGCAATTGGGCAACGTAACAGACGCAGCCCTGAATAGGCTTGACCAACACGATAGCCACTTAGCGACTTTACGACAACAACTCAATACAGATGAACTGAGCAAAGTTGTAGGCGAAGAAGCTGGCCGCTGGTTACAGGCTAACCTCGCTAAGGTCATATCTGCCCAAGGTCTACTTGAAAGCGCCCGCCAACAAGACCCTAACATTGTCAATTTGTCTTTGAGCAATGACC
>CAZMCW010000419.1:535-1653 GCA_964564405.1 uncultured bacterium | reverse complement strand
ATTTCAGGTGGATACACAGGGAAACGTTCTTTACGGTCAAACCGCCCTGCGTGACTTGGCGACAATACTGCGCCGCATAACTGCACCGCCCTTATTGGTGTTTGAAACGCTCAACTTACCGAGTAATCCCAAACCTAGCGCTTTACTCAATACCAAATACGAAGTTGTGCCATTTACAGGGCGCGAAGATGAGCTAGCCGACCTTGAGGTGTGGTGTGCTAACCCCGTACACGCGCATGATTCAGATGATGCATTTGATTTGCGGGTGTACACGGGTGCAGGTGGCGTGGGTAAAACCCGTTTAATGCGTGAACTGTGTACGCGCAAACAACACGACGGCTGGCGAGTGGGTTTTTTAAGCAAAGAAGCTGCAACCCCAGAAACAGTGCAAGCATTTTGTGAGTCCAGCCAGCCCACGTTAATGATTGTGGACTATGCCGAGGACTATGTAGCAACCCGCGACAATGTGCTAAGTGATGTGTTGAACACGATAACCCGCAAGCTAGTGCAAGGTGGCACAACTTTTCGAGTGATATTGTTGGCACGCACCCAGGGTGAGTGGTGGAACACGCTCCAACAAACGGTTGACCGTAACTTGCTTGGTGTGGAACCTATACCGCTTGCGCCACTTGCGCAGGTGTCCCGTGAAGCAACGTTCCAGCAAGCAGCACACGCATTTGCTAGCAAGCTTAACCGCCCTGTACTGGATGACGTGCCACCCAATGTTGATCTAGACAAAGACCCGTTTGGGCGGGTGCTACTAATCCACATGCAAGCGCTGCTGACTGTTGAACGTGCAACTGCCGCTGGGCAACAAGACGAAACAGGTTTACACATTTTGGATGGTGTGTTGCAGCTAGAGCAGCGCCACTGGAAAAACTTAGGCAATCCGCTAGATGACGATGTACTAATGAACAATGCAGTGCGGCAACTGCTGAGTTTAGCCACGCTGGGTTACACGATACGCACCGAAAGCGAGCTAGTTCAGCTTTGTGATGACCTACCAGATTTGGAAGAGTTAAAACGCTCTGAGCGGCAGAAGCTAGCGCGGGGTTTAGCTGGACTTTACAAAACAAACACAGCCATCTTGCAACCCCTACAACCAGATATTTTGGGTG
>CAZMCW010000419.1:0-525 GCA_964564405.1 uncultured bacterium | reverse complement strand
CTAGATGTTAATGCACGTGAGGTGAATGACGCGGGTGAAGCTGTACTGGCACTTGCGTTTGATGCTAGTGAACCACATGCTGATTACAGTCAAGGACTAGCCACACTGATTCGACTAGCACAGCGGCGTGACAGCGCTGGTGTAACGCTGTTAGAGGAAGTTTTGAGGCCGAGGCTAAGTAGATTAGCGAAGCTTGCTGTAACATCCATACCCCAAGAAACGCTTGCTATGCGTGAACTAGCCGTAGAAGTAACTCAAGCTGCTTACAAACAAATCATGCATAATGAAGATAACGCCAACAAGGCATATTACGCAAGCTGGCTAGGTCTTCGACTTAGCGCTGTAGGCAGACGTGAAGACGCTCTCGCGGCCACCCAAGAAGCTGTGACCATTCGTCGTGAACTGGCTAACGCCCGTCCTGATGCGTTTTACCTGACTTGGCAAGGGCCTTAAACAACTTGGGTGCTGACCTCAGCAACCTCGGCAGACGTGAAGACGCTCTCGCGGCCACCCAAGAAGCTGTGA
>CAZMCW010000418.1:2242-4161 GCA_964564405.1 uncultured bacterium | reverse complement strand
GTCGGACTTGGTATCTGTTTCTGCTCGCGAGTTGTCTCGCGCAACGCTCGGAGCCGCTCGGGTTACTTTGTTACCAAAATAACCGTAAAGGGCTCAGCCGCGGACGCACTCGCCATGGCTGTGTTTAGTTACTTTGTTACCAAAATAACCGTAAAGGGTATTGCATCACCAAGTTGATTTCATTACAAATGCAATCTCAAAAACGTGTCTCAGTTGTTGAGTTGCGCAGTACATTTATTTCATATCTAACGTGGTCGTGCAGTATAAGTCTTCTTTTGGCATTGAAACAAAGTGAGTGTCAGTAAAGAAAGCAAAATCATCCTCTTCACCAACAGCCAAAGATTAATCTAGTGCGTAAAAACGAAATCGGTAAAAAGCATTCATGATCAATCAACAGTTTATTGTAATGCTTCTAAAGAAAACAAGCCTCCTCGAGCATCCTCGAGAAGGCTTATCTTTATTAGCTAAAGCTGTATCTAAGCAGCTTGCTCTTTCTTCTCGTTTTCACGTGCTTCTAACTTCGCTTTAATCCGCTTAAGCACGGTAACTTCTTCCAGCGCACGCTGGTCAAGTACGTCACGAATGCTGCGAATTTGTGCGTTCACACCGGGAATCACAATTTGCTCTAAAGCGTTTACCCGGCG
This sequence comes from uncultured bacterium, assembly GCA_964564405.1. GTDB lineage: Bacteria > Deinococcota > Deinococci > Deinococcales > Trueperaceae > JBCCBI01. The sequence goes on along the minus strand of CAZMCW010000418.1, from coordinate 3,517 downwards.
GCTGGTTTTCTTAATTTCTTCACCCACCTTGCGAAGGCGCGTTTCGGTTGCTGCCACTTGAATAAGCGCTTCGGTCAGCTTGCGAAACTGGGTGACACTATCAAGCGTGCGCGCGCCTGCCCCAATAGGTGAAAACGGTAACTGGCTACTAAACTTGGGCGCTTCGACTTGCGGAACTTTCACCCCGAACAAGTTTTGCACGGTGATGTCTACCTCGAGCGAGCCACTTTCGGCCAAACTCAAACTTTCAACTGCTTCGGGGCCGTCCCATGCTTTAGCAAGGAACAAGCTGAAATATGCTTCTTGGCTTGAAGCAGTGAGAGCTTCTCTAGCTGCTAATGACTCTTTAACTAAGCTAAAAAACTCGGCAATGAGCGCGTCACGTTTGCGCTTAAGTAGGTCAGAACCGCGAATCGCCAGTTTAAGTTGGTCGCGGCGCTGTAGTAAATTGGAGCGGGTTGGTGCAATTTGCTCAGCCATAATTAGCTGGCAGCCCTACCTGCACCCCACAGCTCGTCCATTTTGGCACCGTAGTATTTATCGATTTGGTCACGGCTCAAGCGGGTAAGTTCGCTCTTCGGCAAGAGTGACAAAATGCCCCACGCCAAATCTAGCGAGTCATCAATACTGCGGTCTTCGCTACCTTGGTTAATAAAGCGTTTTTCAAACTCATCTGCAAATTTGAGGTAGAGTTTGTCGTTTTCACTTAGCGCGTCTTCACCGGTAATGGCGACCAAGCGGCGTAAGTCAAGCCCATTAGCATAAGCTGCTTGGAGCTGATCAGCTACGTTTTTGTGGTCTTTACGGGTTTTGCCGTCACCAATGCCGTTATTCATTAATCGGCTCAAGCTTGGTCCGGGGTTAATCGGAGGGTAAACACCTTGCGTGTGCAAGTTACGGGCAAGGTAAATTTGCCCTTCGGTAATGTAACCGGTGAGGTCGGGAATGGGGTGGGTCACGTCGTCATCTGGCATAGACAAAATAGGAATCTGGGTGACAGAGCCGTCGCGGCCTTCCACCACACCAGCCCGTTCATAAATGGATGCCAAATCGGTATACATGTAACCGGGGTAGCCACGGCGACCAGGAATCTCTTCACGCGCACCGCCAATTTCACGCAGTGCTTCGCAGTAGTTGGTCATGTCGGTAAGAATCACCAACACGTGGTAACCTTGTTCAAACGCCAAGTACTCAGCAGCAGTGAGTGCCATACGCGGCGTGAGTAAGCGTTCTACCGCAGGGTCATCAGCTTTGTTCAGGAACAGCACTGAGCGG
>CAZMCW010000418.1:1568-2232 GCA_964564405.1 uncultured bacterium | reverse complement strand
GTTCAAATTCTTGGGTAAAGAAGGTAACCTCACGTTGGGTGACACCCATAGCCGCAAAGACCACCGCAAATTCAGACCCCTCACCAAGCACTTTAGACTGACGCGCAATTTGCGCTGCTAGTTCGTTAGCAGGCAGACCTGAACCTGAAAAGATGGGCAGCTTTTGACCGCGCACCAGCGTAATCAAACTATCGATGGTAGAAATGCCTGTTTGAATAAACTCTTCTGGCTTACGGCGAGACACCGGGTTAATCGGCGCGCCACCGATAGGTAAACGTTGGTCGGCAACTACTGCAGGTAGCCCATCAATGGGTTGTCCACTACCGTTAAAGCGCCGCCCAATCATGTCTTTAGAGACACCCAAACGAGCCACGTCTTCAACCAAGGTTACTGTTGTAGAAGAAAGGTCAATACCAGAAGGTTCTTCAAAGACCTGAAGAACGGTGACTTCGTCAGAGACCTCGATGACCTGACCGCCACGCATACGACCTTGACCATCTTCAATGCGCACGATGGCGTTGTAGGAAAGGTCAGGTGCGTTTTGTAAAAACAGCAGCGGCCCAGAGACATAGCTGACTTCACTGTATTCTTTACTGAGTAGTTTCTTAGCCATGCTTTCTCCTTACGCCGTCACGGCAAATGCACTGTCAAGTTCGCGCAGGAC
>CAZMCW010000418.1:0-1542 GCA_964564405.1 uncultured bacterium | reverse complement strand
AAACTCGTCTTCGGGCACGTAGCGTGCGCCGTTAACTTTTTCCATCACGGGGTCTTGTAAGAGGTCGTCAACAGTTGCACCTGCAGAAAGTGCTTTGGTTGCACTATCGTTGAGTTTAATGATCATTTGCAACATGCCATAGGCTTTGTCCATTGAGCAAGACGCATCAACAGGGTCAAAGCCGTTTTGCTGCAAGAAATCTTGCCGGAGGATACGCCCAACCTCAATCACTAAGCGCTCTTGATCTTGTAACGCGTCTGGACCCACCAACTGCACAACTTCTTGTAAGTCAGCCTCACGTTGTAATAGGTTGACAGCTTTTTCGCGGTACTCGGTGTAGTCCTCAGCGACGTTGTCGCGGTACCAATCTTCCAAAATTCCGGTAAAGAGCGAGTATGACCGTGCCCAGTTAATGGCTGGGAAGTGGCGGCGACGCGCAAGTGATGCGTCTAGCGCCCAGAAGCAACCGGTAATCCGCAAAGTTGACTGGGTCACAGGTTCTGAAAAATCTCCACCTGCTGGCGATACCGCGCCGATAATGGACACAGCACCTTCTTCTTCAGCAAGGGTGGTCACGCGCCCACCGCGCTCATAAAACGCAGCCAGACGAGATGCCAAGTAAGGGGGGTAGCCCTCTTCAGCAGGCATTTCCTCGAGGCGGGATGCAATTTCCCGAAGGGCTTCTGCCCAGCGGCTAGTCGAATCCGCCATGATTGACACCGAGTAACCTTGGTCACGGAAGTACTCCGCTAAGGTGATGCCGGTATAAATAGACGCTTCCCGTGCTGCCACCGGCATATTAGAGGTGTTGGCAATAAGCACCGTGCGGTGCATAAGTGGGTTACCTGTTTGCGGGTCTTCGAGTTCTGGGAATTCAACTAGTACGTCAGTCATTTCGTTGCCGCGCTCACCACAGCCCACGTACACCACAATGTCGGCATTCCCAAACTTGGCAATGGACTGCTGGGTGACAGTTTTACCTGAGCCAAACGGTCCTGGGATGGCAGCCGTACCACCCATGGTCAAGGGGAAAAGCACATCTAGAATGCGCATGCCCGTAAGGAATGGTGTCACTGGGTCAAGCTTTTTAATGACGGGACGCGCTTGACGTACCGGCCAAGGATGATAAAGCTTCAGCTCAGTGCCATCATCTAAGGTGGCAATTGTGTCTTCTAACGTGTATTCACCGGCTGCTTTAATCTCTTTAATCGTGCCGCTTTTATCAGGTGGCACCAAAATTTTGTGGGTGAATGAAAACTCGGGAACGGTGCCTAAAACTTGCCCGCTTTTGACTGTATCGCCAGCTTTAACTTGGGGTGTAAACTGCCACTTGGCTTCGCGCGACAGCGAGTTGACGGTAATCCCACGGTCAATATAAGTCCCAGAGACTTCTTGAATTTTATCTAATGGGCGTTGGATGCCGTCAAAGATACCGTTGAGCATGCCTGGCCCAAGCTCTACAGCGAGGGGTAGAACCGTCGACACCACAGGCTCACCAACGGTGAGGCCGCCGGTATCTTCGTAAACTTGCACAAAGGCTGT
>CAZMCW010000417.1:1545-4171 GCA_964564405.1 uncultured bacterium | reverse complement strand
CGCCCCTCAATCAGTTAATTAGCAGTCTGATTATCCAAAGCCCCTGTCTACATTGACTGCCTAAATTTAAGGTTTACCGATGAGTATAATCCCTAGCGGCATGTCAAAGGTTGTTGCTGTGCCATCTTTGTACGCAATTGAAAACGCTAACTGAGCAGCTTCGGGGGCATCTTGAAACATTTGCCAAACCGTTTCAAGGTTATCTGCTGGCGTTGTGCGGTTAATCCACTCAGCAACGTTGAGGCGTAAGTGGGTGAGGCTATCGCCACAAACCCAGGTAAGGCCGCTGTCTGCTATGAAAGTTTGCCACTCGAGCATTGTGTACGCACGGTTGTGAGTTGGGTCGCGGAGACGCTCGAGCCTGTCATACCAATCATCAACCTCGGCGGATGGGGTAATTTCATCCACAATCCCCAAGCGCCCACCTGGTTTAAGCGTGCGCTGCGCTTCAGCTAAAAACGCCGGCACGCTGGCGTGATGGTGCAAGGTGTGGCGGGCGGTCATCAGGTCAAAGGTATCAGCCTCAAAAGGTAGTGCGTCACTACTGCCGGTAACAAAGGTGATGTCTGGATAGGTGCTTCTAGCTGCCTCGAGCATACCTTCTGCTGGGTCAAGTCCGGTGACGTTGTGAACGTATGGCGCGAGTGCTGCAGCCGTGTGCCCTGCACCTGTACCGACATCTAAACAAATATCTGTAGCTTGAGGACGCAGTAACGTGAGGAGCTTGGCGAGACTTGGCCCAGCGCGGTGAACCTCACTGAGGGCGTAAGCATGTCCTCGCGCTGACCAAGCATCTGCACCTCCATCTTTAACCGGAAAATTCACAACTAACTAGCTGGCATAGCTTGATTTACGTAGCCCAAAGTTTGGGCCGTTTGGGAGATGGCGTCATCGTGTTCGAGGAGTTCTTGAATAGGGTCCCACTTGCCCTCGAGCAAGGCCTGTTTCGCACTGGGTTTAATCTGTACATTGATGGTTTTATCGCCGACGGTCACGCGCTCGTTTTCAATGTCAATGGTGATTTCGGTAGCAGGGTTTTGCCCCACTGTCACCCCAATCATCTCAATATCAGCCCGGCTAGCTTCAATACAAGGCATGCCTAAGGTGATGGCATTCCCAAAGAAAATCTCGGCAAAACTTTCAGCAATAACAGCCCGAAAGCCAGACCGATAGATCGCTTGTGGCGCGTGTTCACGCGAGCTGCCACAACCAAAATTGCTGTTAGACAGCATAATGGTGGCGTTTTCAAAGCGAGCTTCGTTTAGGGGATGGTCTTTTTGTACGCCTTCGGTGTCAAAGCGCACGTCAGCAAAAAGTCCTTCAGCGAGGTCGTCAAAAGTGACACACTTGAGGTAACGCGCGGGAATAATCCGGTCGGTGTCGATGTCATCGCCGGGAATGTACACCCCTGTGCCGCTAATGTGGTTGATGGTTGCTAATGCCATGTTGATTCCTTTCCTAAGATGTAATTTACGTTGAAGGTGATGTCTGCAAACGCACGTGCTGAGATCGTGCCGTCTTCGTAAGTTTGCTCATCTGTGTAGTTGCCTTGGTGAGGCTGTCTGTAAATGTGTACAGCACCTGCTGATAAATCAATAAGCCAGTATTCGGCAATGTCACCTGAGGCATATAAAGTTGCTTTGGTTGTAGCGTCGTAATACTTACTGCTATCTGCTACTTCAATGACTAACAGTGCATCAGCAGCAGTTGCATCGCGTGTTGCATAGTGACTTGGGTCAGGCTCGAGCACAGCAAGGTCGGGTAACGGCTCACTACCTGCGACAATCAATGGGTTTTGCACATAGATGACAGCAAGTTCAGCATAAGCTTGCACCAACATGCGGGTAAGCCTGCTCACACAGGCTTTGTGCGCTTTACCAATGGGGCTCATATTGAGAATATCGCCATCAATAAGTTCAACGCGGTCATCTTCACCAAAAAACCCCAACTCAGCCAACTGATGAAACTGTTCAATATCAAACTTATGACGAATCATCTTGCTGCTACCCTCTCGCAAACTTGCTTACTTGGCACGATGCTTACTTGACAAGATGCTTACTTGACGCGATGCTTACTTGACATGATGCCTTCTTGGTACGATGCTTTCTTAAGCTGATACAGATTGCCCAACGTTGAAGACTTCTCGAGCGTCACTCACTTCACCTGTAACAGCAGCCGCTGCCACCATCACGGGGCTCATCAAAATCGTGCGCCCGGTGGGGCTTCCTTGCCGGCCAATAAAATTGCGATTACTAGAAGATGCACAAAGTTGATCGCCAATTAACTTATCTGGGTTCATAGCGAGGCACATCGAACAACCTGCTTCGCGCCATTCAAAGCCGGCGTCTCTAAAGACTTGATCAATACCCATCTCAGCGCACAGTTTGCCGACAATTTGCGAGCCGGGTACAGCGATGGCTTTCACATGTGACGCCACCTTGTGCCCTTTGAGATACTTGGCAACCTCCACAAAATCACTTAAGCGCCCATTGGTACAACTGCCAAAAAAGGCCACGTCGATGCGTTTGCCCTTTATAGGCTCACCACCCGTAAATTTCATGTGGGCCAGCGCTTGGGCAACGGCGTCTTTGTCACTCTCAGCAGATGTTTCGACACTGGGGATGGT
>CAZMCW010000417.1:0-1506 GCA_964564405.1 uncultured bacterium | reverse complement strand
CATCCGGCGCGACCAACCCGGCGCGTGCGCCGCCTTCAATCGACATGTTGCAGACGGTCATGCGTTCTTCCATACTCATGCGGTCAAACACCTCGCCGCCGTATTCATAGGCGTAGCCCAAACCGCCCTTAACACCGAGTACCTTGATGATGTGCAAGATGACATCTTTGGCGTAGACGCCGGGGCCAAGTTGCCCATTCACGTTAATGCGGCGCACCTTCATTTTGTCCATGGACATGGTTTGCGTTGCCAGCACATCGCGCACTTGACTTGTGCCAATCCCAAAGGCAATGGCCCCAAACGCACCATGAGTTGAGGTGTGTGAGTCGCCACAGGCAATGGTAGTACCGGGTTGGGTGATGCCTTGTTCTGGACCCACCATGTGGACAATGCCCTGCTTGCCTGAGTCAATGTCGAACATAGTGATGCCATTTGCTTGACAGTTTTTGCGGAGTTCTTTAATCATGGCATCTGCCAGAGGGTCGTCAAAGGGTTCAACGCGTTTGTCCGTTGGGACAATGTGATCAACGGTAGCGAAGGTGCGCTCGGGGTATTTGACGGACAGGTCTAAATCGCGCAACATGCCAAACGCTTGCGGGCTGGTGACTTCGTGGATGAGGTGCGAGCCGATAAAAAGTTGCGTTTTACCATTGCTTAGTGTTGATACTGTATGCGCGTTCCAAACTTTTTCGTATAGACTTTGTGCGGTCATGCTGCCTCCTTGGGTGAGTCCTGCCTAAATGGTGGTTAAGAACTAAAAGATTAAACTTTATGGGAACATCAAGTTGGTAACTTGTTATTACACCTCGTAGATGATTCTATTGGACTACTTTGTCATCGGACTTAGATTTTTTGGGTCAATAAAGTACCTAGCAACGTTTTTGGATCGGTACACATCAGCAAGTAAACGGCCACAAAAAACCCCCAGCTTAGCTGAGGGTTTATAAACTCGAGTAACTAACTACCTTTACACGTATACGCCACATTGATTATGACGACCTCGAGCTACAACCCTCCCAGCCAACCTAGTAGGTCGGTTTTTAATAAGTTGATAACGCGAAGGCGTCTGCGTAAACGTGTGGGTTTCATTGGAGTTGAGTATAAGACGGGCTAGCTAGCCTGTCAACTTGAACGTATGCGGTTCAATAAAAAGAGGGCCCCAAATTATCGGGGCCCTCCGCAAAGCTCAAAAACGCAAAGCCAAAACTTTACTGAGCTGCCATCATCATCATTTCATTTGCTGCAAAGGCTTCGTACATGACAGTGAACACGTTGGTAATATCTACAAAATCGCCATTCCAACTATAAGGCGCGCCCCAAAGTTCGCCAGCCTCGAGGTCGGTACGGGTGAACTCAGCAAACATCTCAGCGCCAGAACCCAACGCCCAAAGTGGCACTAACTCGTTGGTGTGGTTGCGTGAAGAAAACTGGTAGCCAGGCATGTTGCCAGCACCACGGTCTTGCACGGCAAGATACTCGTTAAAGATATCTTCAGTTGGGTCAAAA
>CAZMCW010000416.1:0-4176 GCA_964564405.1 uncultured bacterium | reverse complement strand
CCAGCGGCGACTAGAGCATCCGCCAACTGACGCCCTAGCCAACCGCAACCAAGAATGCTAACTGTCGTCAATTAAAAGCTGCTCGAGCGTTGCGTGATCGACTTAATAAAATCGTGCTTGAGGGTCACACCCAGCCCAGGGCCTTCCGGAATATGCTGAATGCCTTCTTTGGCGTCCAATAAGGGATCAACAATGTCCTCAGCGTAGTAGCGGGACGCGCTTGACGTATCTCCTGGCAACCTGAAGTTCTCGAGGCTGCTGAGGTGCAAGTTGTGCGCCCGACCTACGCCAAGTTCCAACATGCCACCGCACCAAACAGGTAGCGAAAAGCCCAGGGCAATGTCGTGAATACGCCGCGCCATAAGGTGGCCTCTCGAGCGCCCCATTTTAATGTTAATCACTCGCCCCGAACCACTCTCGAGCCCTTTGCGGGCGTCATCTGGTGAGTGAATCGACTCATCTAAACAAATCGGCGTAGCCAGCATGGCTTGCAATTTCGCGTGGTCAATTAAGTCGTCATACGCAAGGGGTTGCTCGATGTAATCCAACCCAAGTTCGTCGAGTTCTTGAAAGACTCGAGCGTCAGTTAAGGTATACGCACTGTTGGCATCTACCGTGAGGGGCATGTCGGGTAGTGCTTCCCGCACAGCCTGCATGGGCTTAACGTCCCAGCCCGGTTTAATTTTGAACTTGAGGCGCTTGTAGTGCTGGTCAGCGTGTTGCTGGGCCATCTCAACCGTTTTGTCAATGCTTTCTTGAATCCCAATCGACGCACCCACCGGAATGTGCGTGCTCACCCCACCTAAAAGTTGCCAGAGGGGCATGTTGGCAGCTTTAGCCTGCAAGTCCCAGAGGGCACTCTCGAGCGCTGCCACCGCCATATTGTGCCCACGAATAAACTTGAGCGCGTGCAAGAGCTGGGCAGGTGTGTCAAAGTTTTTGCCGAGAACTTTGGGGATGATGTAGTGCTCGAGCGCGTGCCAGCAAGTATCAACAGTTTCGTAGCTGTAACCCGGGAACTTGCCCCCAGTGGTTTCGCCGTAGCCCTCGAGCCCCTCGCTGTGGACAATCACCAAGATTTTGTTGAAGGTTTGCTCAACCCCAAAACTGGTTTCAAAGCGGAAGTTAAGGGTGGCTTCTAACTCGTGTAGTTCGATGCGTTCAAGTTTCATGACCCTTTTATACCGCGTCTATAGTGTTTTCTTCTATGGTGCTGTCTGTGGTGCTCGAGCCTATTCCAGCCCCAAGTCTTGGTTGGCCCACTGCGCTGGGTCAACGAGCACATTACCCACCCGAATCTCCCAGTGCAAGTGCGCACCCGTGACCAGACCCGTACTACCGCCATATCCAATCAGTGTGCCTTTATCTATGACATCACCCTCTTCAACCATAAGCAAACTTAAATGCGCATACAAACTGCACACACCCAAACCGTGGCGTAGCACCACCGTGTTACCGCGTACACTCAGCGGCGCAGCTAAAATCACTTCGCCGTTAGCGGGCGCATAAATGGCTACCGCACTGTTGGCGCGCAAGTCTAGCCCCCCATGAAAACTGCGGAACGGGCCGCCATTAAACGACCGTAAGGTCCCAAAAAGTGAGGTTCGCACCGGGTCCACCACCGGATAGCTAAACGTACCCTCCCACAGCTTTTCCGCTTGGCTATAGGTGCACAAACTGGCAATGCGAGCGCGTTCGTTGGCAACCAACGTAGGATCAAGCAAACGGCTAGTTTGTGGCGATATGGTGATGCTTTCACGTTCGTAGCTCGCGGCTGCCACGCGAATGGGGTAGCGGGTTGTCACTACGTTGCCACCTGCCAGCTCAGCACGTAATTCTAGGTCGTAGACGCCAATATCATCTAGGACAGACGCGCCTACTAAACCTTGCACCACAAACGCAGATGAGGCAGGTTGTGGTGATGTTTGTGCAAGCAGGTCTGGAGACGTTGTACTCACCTCGTTGACATCTTCTAATGAGGGTTCATTTTCTGAGGTGGTTGCTGTATCTGCGACGCCATCTGCTGCATCACTTGTAGGAGGAAGGCTAGTCTCGAGAGTATTCGTCACGCCTGCAGCAAGTCGTTCAGCCGCAGTTTGGCTGCTAGCAACTTGGCTGCTGGGTACAGGCGCAAACGCAAGGTCTGCGTTGATGAAGCGCACGCTCACCTCAGCAGGCTCGAGCAACCCCACCCTCACCCGGGCAACTTGCCCTTGTACGATTACTGTTGGTGACACATCAACCTCAGCAAAGGGCCACGGCAACTGTTCGGGCGGTGTGGCCGCAATGGGAATTTGGAGTTGCTGCCCCACCTCAATTAAGTTAATGTCCGTAATGCCATTGGCAACCGCAACATCCTCAACTTGTAAGCCGTAGCGGGCAGCAATACGCGTGAGGGTCTCACCACCTTGAACCGTATGCGTCACTTGGGCGTACGTACTCATGACAAGCATCAAGCTCAGTACAAGCAAAGATACTCTCAACATAACTTCTCTCAAGTGACCACGCTGATTGAAGATATTCCGACCCGCCATGCCATAACACATTCCCCAAGATTGCACCCAAAAACGCATACAGTCAACTTACTCTAAATCTTAGCTGGCAGCCGCTGTGGTGCTTACGTTGTTCCTAAATGTGTCCGCGAGATGTATTGACACAAAACGTGCTAGACGTGTCATGCTAACAGCCATGACGATAGCTCCCTCAACCAAAACAGCGCTTTTAAGCGTGTATGACAAAACGGGCATTGTTGATTTTGCCAAACAACTTGATGCACTAGGCTACACCCTCATCTCCACCGGCGGCACTTGGAAAACCTTAACTGAGACAGGCCTTACCGTACGCCAAGTAAGTGAGGTGACGGGTTCGCCTGAGATTTTAGGGGGGCGCGTAAAAACCTTACATCCAATAATTCATGGCGGCATTTTGGCTAAACGAGATGATACCCAACTCACTGAACTGGCTGAGCATGACATCGCCACTATAGATGTTGTCGTTGTGAATTTATATCCGTTTCGAGAAGCCATTGCCAAAGACGCCGATTTAGCTAATGCACTCGAGAACATCGACATCGGCGGGCCCACCATGTTGCGGGCGGCGGCTAAAAACTTTCTGTCTGTTTTGGTCATCAGTAAGCCAGAAGATTACGAGAATATTGCTGAAAAACTTAGTACTGGTGAGGTTGATGACGCTTTTCGGCGGCAACTTGCAGTTAAAGCCTTTGCCCACGTTGCTGCTTACGATGCCGCTATTACCCGCTACTTAAGTGACGGTGATGTTTGGCAAGGTGATGAGGTTGGGCTCGAGGCCAGCAAGCTTCACAACCTCCGCTACGGCGAAAACCCTCACCAAAAGGCAAGCCTATGGCGGCTTTCTGGCGAGTACGGCCCAGTCATCGACGCTGAAATTTTGCAAGGCAAAGCCATGTCTTTTAACAACTATCAAGACGCCGACGCAGCGTGGGCACTCCTCACCGACATCAGCAAGCCCAACACAACAAGCGTGGTTGCGCTTAAACACGGCAATCCTTGTGGTGTCGCCCAAGCAGATAACCTAATTGATGCTTATCAATATGCTCATGACGCTGATCCTTTAAGTATTTTTGGCGGCATTGTGGCGGTTGATCAAGTAATTGATGCTGACCTTGCCAAGGCCATGACGCAGATATTTTTGGAGATTGTGTTGGCTCCGGGGTATACAGACGGGGCGCTCGAGGTCTTTGCTACCAAGAAAAACTTACGCCTACTCAAAGTTGTGCACACTGATACCTCAACTCACAACCTGCGCATGATTAGCGGCGGCTTACTCGTACAAGACCGCGACACTCACACCTTTGCCAACGCCAAGCACGATGTTGTAACCAACGAGCAACCAGCCAACTGGAACGACGTAGAATTTGCCTGGCATGTCGTCAAGCACGCCAAGTCCAACGCTATTGTGCTAGTTAAAAATGGCGTCACCGTGGGTATAGGCTCTGGGCAGGTTTCACGTATTGGTGCAGCCAAGCAAGCCCTTGCCCAAGCAGGTGAGCAAGCACAGGGAGCCGTCCTTGCCAGTGATGCCTTTTTTCCGTTTGATGACGTAGTACGCGAAGCCACCACTTATGGCATACAAACTGTGATTTCACCCGGCGGCTCTGTCCGCGATGATGAAGTGATTGCTGCGTGTAATGAGCTT
>CAZMCW010000415.1:1664-4191 GCA_964564405.1 uncultured bacterium | reverse complement strand
CACCTGCTAATGCGGCTGCGATGATCGGGTTATCGTCAGGATCAGGGGAGTAGTTCACCCTAGGCAAGCTGTCCAGCACTAAGGCATTTCGACGCAGGTCATTGATAAAGGTACCCACCTCTATTGGGTTGAGATACGGCTTAATGTGATCGTAGCGGGTAACTCGCTTAAATTCTTCAAGTTGCCAAGTTGAGGTGACAAGCTCGTAGTGTTTGTCGAACCATAGGCTCAGAGCTTGGTACGACAGGCTGTCGCGCGAGATAAAAGCAGAAATCAAGATGTTGGTGTCAAGGACAACCCGCATCTAGGGCTGGTGGCGTTGCCGGTCTGCTTTGACAGCCTCAGTTGCAAGCTTTAACGCGTCCTCACCCGATAACGCTTGGTTGCGGGTGTGCACCTTGTATAGGGTGTCCCAAAAGTCTTGTGAAAACCGCCCACGCGCTTTAACTCGCTCGAGCTCTTTGAGGATGCTCGGTAGCACCGCGTCATCAAGTTGATCGATGTGCTCATGGATTTTTTCGCGTAGTGTCATGCTGTCAGTGTAGATGATGGCAACGCAGCCAAGCAAATAAGCTAGCAGGTAACCCCGTAATCCTGTTTCTAGGTAACCCTGTTTGCATGTTTACCTGCTTACCTTGTACCATGTAGCCATAATTACATGTAACCATGTTTACCTGCTAACACGTTGGCGGTGAATCATGCTTACATGTAACCGTGTAAGCATGTCTGCATGCGAAAGGGGGAGATGATGAACCAGACGAAGCGCCAACAAGGTTTCACACTTATTGAGTTGCTTGTGGTCATTGGCATCATTGCTGTCTTGGTTGCCCTAACGGCCAACGCGTGGCGCGGTTGGGCGCGGCGGCAAGAACTTTTAGGTGCTGCCCGCACGGTTCGCGCTGCGCTGGATGAAGCCCGTAGCGACGCCCGCCGTGAAAGTATTAGCCAGACGGTTACATGGGACGCGGATAGCATTACAACAACCAATAACAATGGCTCGAGCTTTCAGGACTTTATGCCTGCCGGCGTGACCATCACCACCCCAACCGACGTGATTATCTACACGGCTCCCTTTGGTCGCGCTCAAATCCCCGGCGGGGATGACTTTAGGATTGCGGTCACCTCGAGCAGATTTGAAGGGCGCAACACCCGCGAGATTGTCATCTTTGGCGTCACTGGCAAAACGGTGGTGCTGGAGTAAGTGGCATGAATGTCGATGACTTTGTAGGACGTGAAGCGGAAGCGCGCACGCTCCTCGCGAATGCGCAACGGGGACACTCAACCTTGTTGGTCGCGCCAGCTGGCATGGGCAAAACGGCACTCATTGAGTTCATCATGCCGCTCTTAGCAGCAGACGGCAACCTTATTGAAACTTCGCGAGTGGGGCCGGGCTTCGCCAGTTTTTTGCGTGACCTGTTTACAGGATTACATGCTTACATGCTCATTCCTAGACAAACTGATGATGTCACGGACGATTGGAAACAGTGGGGTAAACAGTTTAGTACCAACGACGCCAAAGCTGCTGAACTGTGCCGGTTAGTGGGGGAGAGTAACAACATCATCATCACCATTGACGATGCCAGTGGGGTCACGCCCACCTCACGCCCGTGGCTCATCAAGTTGGTAGAGAGTGCTGCGGTGATTGCTGCGGTGGACGCTAGTGCGCTCAACAAAAAAGGTAGCAAGCGGTTTTGGAAGTTGTTTGATGAACTAAACCTGGGACCGCTCAACAAGCAACACAGTGCCGACTTGCTGGCTAAGCTCATCGACAAGTACAGCGTGGTGGCCGATGATCTGGAGATTTACACCCGCAGCGTGCTCGAGCTGGCCCAAGGTTCACCTTTTGAACTCACCCGCTTGGTCAAACACCACAGTAGTGAATCGCTTGTGCGCGCCCGCGAGTTACGGCGGGGCACGAGCCGCTTTGTGGCGCGGGACGTCAAACAAGTGGCTTTAGCCCCCCTCGTGTTTGTTTTGGGTGCGTTTGTCATGGCAGGGCGTTACATCGCCCGGGTGCAAAACGACATGGACGGCTATGTGCTGTCCGCGCTGGGCTTGGGTGTCCTCATTGTGTTTGGGCCGCTCATCCGCAAGTCACTCAAACCGCGCAGTAAGGAGTAAACGATGAAACCTATTGCCACCCTTTGTGCCGCCGCGTTACTGGGGTTAGCGCAGGTCAGTTACGGACAAACCTTGGAGACCTTGTTTAGTGCGAGTGATCTGGTGAGTTTGGAACAACTCATTAACGCCGCCCAAACCAACGACGCGGCGGTGCTGGAGACCCTCGCTCAGATTGAGGTGCTCGAGCGCAGCAGTTCCTTTGAAGGCCGCTTAACCGATGCCCTCACCATTCAAGCCGGTGCTGAACTTGAAGGCGATTTTTACAACCAAGCCAGCCCAAGTTACAGCATCTCAATTAGCCTCAACGTGATGGAGTTGGTAGCGAGCAGTGACACGCGGCGTATCTTGGACATTCAACTAGCCCGCGCCCGAGCCCAAGCGCGGGTGAATACCGTGCAAGCTTTTG
>CAZMCW010000415.1:0-1649 GCA_964564405.1 uncultured bacterium | reverse complement strand
AGCCAATCAAATCAGTGCCCAAACTGCCGTGGCAGATGCCGCCGTGCGCTTGCTAAGCACCAACGGTCAGGTGATTGTGGCGCTCGAGCAACTGGCCACCGTCAGCGGCCTCACGCCTGCTGCGGTGGCGACCATCGTCGGGGATCAGCAGCAAGCGAGTTACTAATGACTCAGCTAGTGCAGGTATGTCCAAACGAGGCTCAGGATAGGGGAGAGGTAGCTCTTGTCACTGCCGTGCTGCAGTTGTGTGCGCGCTTGGACGCCTGGGAGGTTGACCTCATCTGGTCAGCACAAAGTTGGCAGCAACCCGTGCCGCACTTCAATCAAGAGGTGTATGACGCGTGGCTCGAGCTGCAAGAAGATCGCCAGCAAGTCCAAGCTCTCTGCCAGCACTATCAACAACCTCCTCCTCAACAACTATGAAAGCCCCTACCCACCTTGCGTTTGCAGGCTTGGTTGGTGTGACGGCGTCTGGCTTAGGCAGTCAATTGGATGCCATCAGTATGAGTGCGCTGGCTGTGGGGGCCTTACTCCCGGATGTGGATACTTCCACCAGTGGCATTGGGCGTTGGTTGGGTCCCGTCAGCGGCAAGCTCGAGCGCACGGTTGGCCACCGTACCCTCACGCATTCACTGCTGGGGCTTGCTTTAACAGCTGGACTTAGTTCGTGGTTGTTACTGCTCACGCCACGTGCGTGGCTGTGGCTCTTGGTGGGGATGTTTACGCATATTTTGTTAGACGCTCACAACATTCAAGGCGTGCCGTTGTTGTACCCGCTACGGCTCGAGTTTGTGTCTGTCACCAACAAATCTTGGCGTTGTGGTTACGGGTCACCTGCTGAGTTTGGCTATCTGGCTGCGTTTGCCCTCAGTGCCTTAGCGCTTAGTCCGCTTGCATTAGACGGGTTCTCCCCCTGGTTTCACCGTGTCTTGGGCGCACCTTACGGGGCGGTTGAAGATTATTTGTTGTGGCGCGACCGCTACCAAGTGGTGGTGGACGTGCGCGGGGTGAACCTCATCACGGCTGAGGCTGTAGACAACCGCTTTACCATCATCGATGCCCTCAGTGATGACGTGCTGTTGGTCGAAGACGATACCGGGCGCAGTTATACCGTGGGACAAGGCAACACCAACATTCATGCCAAACGGGTCGCTGCCTGGCGCGCTGAACCCCATACCATGACCACCTACCGTTTAGAACTCGCCGGGCGGCGGGTCAGTGACCTTATGGCGTCGTTACCGCGTGATGCTCAGCAGGTGTTGCTGAATGCGGAGCTCGAGCTTGATCGCCCCGTAAACTTACCGCCGGTCGTCGGCAGTTTTGCCCGTTTGGACGTGCGCGGTACCACCTTGCACGCTCGCAGCGCTAGCATCGGTGATTTTGCGCCGCTGGCAGACATGCTCATCACCCAAGGATCAGCTGTGGTGCGGGCCTACTATCACCCGGCGGTCACGCCCAGCCCGCCTGTCCTCACCGCGCCACCCTTAACCGCCCACGTGCTGACCCTACCCAACTTGCCAAGTGTCAGTGGACTGCTTGTGAGTGTTGGGGATGAGGTGGTAGAGGGTGAACACATCGCGCGTTATGTGGATGATGACGCCCTAGCAACCTCCCAAGCCGAAGCTGAGGCTGCCAACGCCCGCTTGCCT
>CAZMCW010000414.1:0-4196 GCA_964564405.1 uncultured bacterium | reverse complement strand
CGTCTGATTCCAAGCATCCCACACGTGTTTGCAGCCAAAATTATCCGCCAGTGGATGAATGTCCATACTGCCCGAATACGGACTGCCTGGCCAGTACGGTCGGCTAGGATCAAGCTCAGTAACAATACTCGGTAACAAGTCAAGATAATAACCGCTTCCCCACGTGCGCTCATGGGGCTCACTTTGATCTTCAGGCTGAGTTTCAAGTTGACGCTGCCAATCCCACGAGACATACCCCCAGAGGTTTTCGTTATTACCATTCCACAGCACCAAACTTGGATGAGGTGATAAACGTGTGACCTGATAGCGCGCTTCAGCAGCAACCTCTGAGCAGTACGGCTCCTCTTCAGGATAGGCCGCACAGGCAAACAAAAAGTCTTGCCACACTAAAATCCCGAGTTCATCGCACAGGTCGTAAAAATCATGTTGCTCGTAGATGCCGCCGCCCCAAATTCGCAGCATGTTCATGTTGGCATCGCGTGCTTGGGTGATGCGGGTATGATAGCGTGTCCTATCTATGCGAGTTGGAAAGCAGTCGTCAGGAATCCAGTTGGCACCTTTGATGAACACAGGTTTGTTGTTGATGATGAAGCAAAACGCAGATCCTATGTCATCTAGGCTTGTATCTAACACGACCTTGCGGAAACCCACTCGAGTTTCCCATTTGTCCAGAAGCTGCGTGCCCTGTTTTAGCTCGAGCTTCAGCGTATACAGCGGCTGCTCACCGTAACCTACCGGAAACCACAACTCAGGACTGTCTACCTCAAACGTGAGGGCTGACCCAGCATAGACGGTCTCCCCTGTTGGTGAGCTAAGTTGAACCTCGAGCGTCACATCGCTAGCCTCAATTTCCTTGTCCAGCGATATATTGATGTCAACTTGTGCGTTAGACAAATCTTCGTTGAGGTTAATCAGCGGACGCACTGACTCGATACGCGCAATATTCCATGCCTCGAGGTAGATCGGCTGCCAAATACCCACTGTGGTGAGCCTAGGACCCCAGTCCCAGCCGTAGTTACAGGCCATTTTACGAATAAAATTGTAAGGCGCATTGTCTACTGAGTAGGCGTTTGGCAAATCACCAAGCGTATCGCGTTGCGCTTCTGACCACGTCTGCGGCGCAGCAAAGTGAACCGTCAAGGTATTCTGCCCAAGTTGCAGATAAGGCTTAACATCAAAACGGTAGGCCCGGTGCATGTTGTAGGTTTTGGCGATCTCTTGACCGTTGACAGACAGTGTAGCGATGGTGTCTAGGCCGAGGCAGACAAGCTCGAGCCGATCCATCTCAAGGTGCTCAGCAGTAAGTTCAAATGTTGTGCTGTACTCCCAATCTGTTGCTGAAATCCACTGAACATCATTTTCATTTTGGTCGAGGTAAGGATCTTCAATAAGATTGTGGGCCAGCAAGTCCGTGTGAACACAACCTGGAACATTTGCCTTGAGCGTTTTGTTGAACATGTTCTCAATTTTTGTGTCAGGTGTGCGCACGTACCAGTCAATTAGAGAAATTTGCATAAATCATCCTTAGAATTTTATGGCGTTGCATGTTTAGGGTATCAAAAGCTGTGTACTTCCCGTGGTTTATCGTTTGAACGATGCCGCAACACTAAATGGGGAGTTTTAAGAGAAATATTTCACGATTTACTTGCTTGTTACTTTGATATCTTAGGTAGTTGATTTAGATACTTATCGATATTTTTGTCTAATGGCTAGGTACATTTATCCGTTCAGGACAAATCTTGATTTCGCCAACGTAGCAACAAGAAACTAGTAAATGCATTAAAAGCTATTCTGACGTTTCTTCTGGCATGTTTGGTGTGCGCAAAATACCGTTCAGCAAATGATCAGATGCAGCTTGAATCAGTGCCTCACGTCCTTCTTGAGTCTTAGCATTGCGATAAAGCGGTCCGTCAATCATCAGGGTAGCAAGCCCATGCAACATAGCCCATAAGCTGATAGCAATGCGTTCAGGGTCATCTTTAATCACCTGCTTTGACTGTTGTAATTGTTGAACGACACTGATGGTGAACTTATGTCCTTGGCGTCCAGCAGTTTCCACTTCGGTACGTACTGTATCACTGCGTAATTCGGGCAAAAACATAATACGAAACGCTTGGGGGTGCTCGAGCGCAAAGTTGATATAGGCAGCAAACATTGCCTTGCTTCGTTCAAGTAGACTTCCCCCTTGCTCATAAGCCGCTCTCGTCGCATGGTTGAGTTCCCCAAAAGCGTCAATAGCAACCGCAGCAATCAAACTAGTTTTATCCTCAAAATGATAGTAGGTAGCAGCATGGCTCACACCTGCATGGCGGGCAACAGCCCTTAGAGAGAGCTTACCTGCCCCCGTTTCAAGCAATACTTCTCGAGCTGCCTTAACAAGCGCAGTACGAAGGTCGCCGTGATGATAGCTTTTAGCGATAGGTGTTTTCCGCTTGGAACTTGACATTGGTAAGATTATACTTTATTCTACCACTGGTAAGTATCTAACCGACGGTAAGATTATTTCTGAAAGAGGTTCACATGTCTACACTTTCCGCAACATCACTGACTCAGCAACGTTGGTGGCGCAATCCTTTTGTCATTGCTGCTGCTATTGTCTGGCTTATCGCGACACTTTATCTTCAGTTGTTCGCCAATTTACCGCTACTACGTTACGGCGAGCAAGAACCTATTATCAACCGCTTGTTGCAGCTGATGGTGTTCGTTATTTTTATGCCTATAATGCTTGTGTTAGCACGTCGAGCGGGCATTAGACCCATTGACCACACCAGTAATCTGGGTATCTCACAGCGAAGTGCGCTGCTAGAAACCACTTGGTTGTTCGCCTATATGTTTGTGACAATGGGGATTGGTTACGCACTCAATATTCACGCGCACATTCATTTCAGCGCCTTTGCTGATGGCACCCAGTCGGTACTCGGGCTCGAGCCTGCCCTGTCATCCTTAATATGGGCAGCCTACAACTTTGTTGTTTACGCACTACTGCCGCTAATTTATTTTATGGGTATTCGCAAGTACAACGCGGCGAGCCTGCTACTTCGCTTTCCCAAGCCCAAAGCTTTTGTGCCCTTTGCCATTATTACTGGTTTGTTGGGTGTTACACCGCTTTTTGATGCTGAATTTTTCACCGCACCACTGCTCGCACATGGTCTTACTTTTGTTCTTTACACACTGGGCGCTGTGATTCCTGTCATGATCTTCACCCAGTCATTGTTAGCACCACGCCTGGCTATTCTGGCACGCTCATGGATTGCTGGAACTGTACTGGCTGGTGCCGCTTATGCCCTATTCAACCTCAATGAGTATTTTCTCGAGTGGGACAGCCTTGAAAAAGTAGGCCTCTCGCTCATCACGCTTGCTGCTGGCGACTTTGGCTGGGGCATCTTAAAAGCCCTAGCAACCCTTAGCTTAGGTAATGCCTGGATGCACATTTTTACCACCCATACTTTTCACTATGCTGATGGCGCTACGGTGGCAGAGGTCTTCAATTTAAGGTGAACATGATTCGTCAGCACTAAATTAAAACGTCTTTCAATTGAAACAAAACCTAGACACATTTACCTTCACTAAGCTGCAAACTACGTTCACTCAACACAGCAAATGCTGCTTGCAGTCCTGCTGGTTCCAAGACTTTCATCGGCGCAGGAATCTCCAACAAGTACAGCACAATGCGCGGCAACCACTTAGGATGCACCACGATGGTCAGCAGCACGCCATCATCTTGAACCTCGAGCGTTGCCTCATAGCTTGGTACATGTGGGGTGATGTCCTCAAGGCTTGCCGCAAACCAAATCCGACAAGTCACACTGCCCTCAAAGCATGTTTGTGCCAACGATGTGCTGACAAACTCGAGCGCGTTAAAGCCTTTTGGGATGGTAAATGTTTCATGGGTTTCGTGGCCGGATGTTGGCGTATTGAGTAGCTCGAGCCTATCCAAACGAAACATCCGAATATCATCCCGCAAATGGCAATAGCCTGCGACGTACCACCGTTCCATTACCTGCACCACCCCATAAGGGTCAAGCTGGCGGTAGCGAAAGCCACTGCTGCGCGATTGATAGCGAATGTCAAGCTGGCGACGTTGCCGAACCGCATCTGCCACATCCAAGAAAAGTCCACTCCGTAATTCATGCTGGGGTAAGTCATGTTGAGGCGTGGGTTGTTGTGCTTGCTGTTCTGTCTGTACATCTTGTAAA
>CAZMCW010000413.1:0-4218 GCA_964564405.1 uncultured bacterium | reverse complement strand
ACATGGTGCGGCCGGGGATTGCCGCCTATGGCTATCACTCGAGCCCATTCATTGCAGCGCTTGAACCTCACCTTCAACCTGTCATGACAGTCAAAGCCCCCATTACCTTCATCAAACCCTTTGCTGAAGGTCGGCACATTTCCTACAGTGCTCTGTGGCAAGCCCCTACAGACACAACCATCGCCACCGTGCGCATAGGCTACGCCGACGGCTACCCGCGTTTACTGAGCAACAAAGGCTACGTCGTTATAAACGGTCAAACGCATCCTATCCGCGGACGCGTATGCATGGATCAATTTATGATTGAGGTTGGTGCAGATGACGTTCAGGTTGGCGATGCTGTCACCTTGTTTGGGGAAGATTTAGACGCAGAAACGCTGGCAGGGCTGTACGGGTCTATTTCCTATGATTTGCTGGTGAGCGTAGGCAAACGGGTGGCTCGAGACTACATCCATCAACCCATAGCAGAGGATGTATCAACTCGCGCATAATTGCATAAGCAGACACGTTAATGTACGACTATGAAATGCTCTGTGTACATTGCAACCAGTTTAGACGGCTTCATTGCTCGGGAAGACGGCGACATCGCTTGGCTAGACAATACAGCTAAACCCATTCCCAACGAAGATTACGGCTACGAGGCGTTTATGGAAAGCATCGACTGTCTGGTCATTGGGCGCAGCAGCTTTGAGGCGGTGGCAGGTTTTGCTGAGTATCCTTACAAAAACAAACACACTATTGTGCTGTCATCGACGTTGCGTGAGGTGCCAGCAGACCTTCAAGATAAGGCTGAAGTGCACCCCGGTCCGGTGACGAAACTTGTGGACGACCTGGCAGCGCGCGGGTTTAAGCACATTTATGTTGATGGCGGTAAAACGGTGCAGTCATTTTTGGTAGCAGGCTTCATTGATGAGCTTATCCTCACGCGCTTGCCAATTTTGCTGGGGCGTGGGTTGCCGTTATTTGGGGCGCTCGAGCAGGACATCCCCCTCACACATCTAGAAACCAAAGCCTATGACAACGGTCTCGTCCAATCTCACTATCAACGTGTCAGCGCATGAACCTCAACATATGAACCTTAACCAAGTCACGCTCCCCGTACACGACATGGAACTCGCTACAGCGTTTTACCGCAAGCTGGGTTTCACCCAAATTGTAGATTCACCCCATTACGCCCGCTTTGTAGCTGCCAACGAGGCAAGTTTTTCACTCCATCTTCAAGATGAGCCTATCCACAATAGTGCTGTCATCTACTTTGAACACGAGGCGCTTGATGACTGGGTGGCTGAACTTGTCAATAAAGGGTTTGTGTTTGAACAACTTCCTACCGATATGCGCTATTTATGGCGGGAGGCTATTTTGCACGACCCATCTGGCAACGCCATTAAACTCTACTGGGCAGGCGACAACCGCCTCAACCCCCCGTGGCGCGTCAATAAACGAGACTAATCTGAGAACTCAGCGAGAACGGGCACATGGTCAGACGGGCGTTTACCTTTGCGTTCGTTGCGGTCAATCCACACGCGTTGTAGGCGGTCTTTAAGAACATCAGTCACCAAAATATGGTCAATGCGCATCCCCGTATTTTTGGGAAACGATAGATTGCGGTAATCCCACCAGGAGTACTGCATCTCGTCAGGGTGAAGGTGGCGGAAGGTGTCGGTGAACCCTCGAGCCAGCATCTTGTCAAACCAACCGCGCACCGTGTCATTAAACAGCACAGAGCCTTCGCGTTCGTCAGCAAGGGCGGTATCTAGCTCAGTTGGGGCGATGTTGAAATCGCCGCAGAGGAGCAGCGGGTCATTCATGTCGTATTGGTTGAGGTAGGAATTGAGGCGCTCGAGCCACGCTAGTTTATACACGTACTTATCGGATTCAATCTCCCCGCCGTTAGGAAAATAGCCGTTCATCACCCGAATGTCTCGAATAGTTGCAGCAATGAACCTCGAGTGACTGTCTTCGACATCATCCCCAAAACTCCGGTGGACATCTTCAAGAGGATGTTTAGAGAGAATGGCCACGCCGTTGTAGGTGGGTTGTCCAAAAATAGCAACCTCGTAGCCGCGTTCTTGCACGGCGTCCAGCGGAAATACATCTTCGGTGCCTTTAAGTTCTTGCAAGCAAAGGACGTCAGGGCTGTTGGCATCTAGCCAAGCCAGGACCCGTTCTTCGCGGGCGCGGATGGAGTTTACGTTCCAGGTGACAATATTCATGATTAATTTAGCGTACAGCAGGTTTGTGGTTGGGCGCTAGCTTCAGTATTTGCCGCGTGAGAATATCATCCGTAATACGCGGTTTTTGGAGTTAGGTAATGCTCGAGGCGGCACCACGTCGTGTTACATTCATACATATTTCTACATCAGCTTGATAGCCATACCAATAACCTGCTGTGTGACAAGGTAATGTGTTGGCGTCAAGCTCAAACACAATTATCAAGAACAACGTTAGAGAGGGTCATCATGCAACACTTTGGACACTACATCAAAGCCGAAAGCCTCCATGAATTTGGCATTGAAGACGCCAACAACATCTACTGGAACCTCACTACACCTGAACTTTACGCTGAGGCACTACGCCGTCACGAAGCTGAAATTGCTCACAAAGGGCCGCTTGTTGTTGATACTGGGCGCTACACGGGGCGCTCTCCACAAGATAAGTTCATTGTCCGCGATAGTATGACCGACGAACATGTGGATTGGGGCGAGGTCAACCAACCTATGACGACGGATGACTTTGCCGTGTTTGAAAAAGAAATGCTCGCCGCAACTGTTGGCAAAGATTTATTTGTACAAGACATGTTCGTAGGCGCGCACCCAAACTACCGCGTCGCTGTGCGGGTCATTACCGAGTACGCGTGGCACAGTTTGTTTACCCACAGCATGTTTGTGCGCCCCACAACCAAAACCCGCAAAATGCACAGCCCGGTTTATACCGTCCTCAACCTGCCCAGTTTTACAGCCAATCCAGAAACGATGGGCAGCCGTGGCGAAACACTCATCGCCATGAACTTAAAGAAAAAGCTAGTCCTCATTGCAGATACCGAGTACGCAGGCGAAATCAAAAAATCTGTCTTTTCACTCATGAACTATGAATTACCTTTCCGGGATGTCATGCCCATGCACTGCTCTGCCAATGTCGGGCCAGATGACGACGTGGCGCTCTTTTTTGGGCTTTCTGGTACAGGTAAAACAACTCTGTCTGCCACGCCTGACCGCACGCTCATTGGCGATGATGAGCACGGTTGGTCAGACACAGGCGTCTTTAACTTTGAGGGCGGTTGCTACGCCAAGATTGTTAACCTAAGTGCGTCGGCTGAGCCAGAGATTTATGCGGCCACGCGCACCTTTGGCACGATTCTGGAAAATGTTGTGCTCGACCCAGAAAACAACCGCGTTGACCTAACTGACACCAGCAAAACAGAGAATACTAGGGCCGCCTACCCCATCACCCAAATTCCCAATGCTAGCCTTACCGGCTACGCTGGGCAAGCGCATGAGGTCATCTTTTTAACGGCGGATGCCTTCGGCGTGCTGCCCCCGATTGCCAAGCTTACCTACGACCAAGCACAGTATTATTTTATTAGCGGCTACACCGCAAAATTGGCTGGCACCGAACGCGGCGTGACCGAACCACAAGCCACCTTCAGTGTATGTTTTGGTGCGCCGTTTATGCCCCTGCGCCCGGGAGTATATGCAGATTTACTAGCTCGCAAGATGGAAGAACACAACGTCAACGTGTGGTTAGTCAACACAGGTTGGACAGGCGGCCCCTACGGCGTTGGCGAGCGGATGCCGATTTCGTACACGCGGGAAATTGTGCGCGCTATTTTAGAGTCGCGCCTTGCGAAAATTGACACCGTGACCGAAAAAGCGTTTGGCTTAGCCATTCCCGTCAAATGCCCCGGCGTACCCGACCGCGTGCTTGACCCGCGCCAAACGTGGCAAGACAAAGATGCCTACGACGAGCAAGCCCGCAAGCTAGCAGTGATGTTTCAAGACAACTTCAAAACCTTTGCGGAGACGGTTTCAGCGGATATTGCCAACGCCGGACCACCAGTTAGCTAAAAGTTACGGAGTTTCACCACATTCACTCCCAGTACAGAAGAAACCCCCATCTGTTCTCACCAACGCAATGTAGATAGGTTCAGGCGTGAGCCAAGTAAATCCCTTATGAAAAGTACCTATATTAGGAAGGTACGTACCACTGGAGACTCCCCAT
>CAZMCW010000412.1:4073-4223 GCA_964564405.1 uncultured bacterium | reverse complement strand
TGTCATGCGGGTCTCCTGCGTTGTAGCTTGCGCTGCTTGCCAACTTGCTGGCTAATAAGCCGCCACGCGCCCGGTCCAGCGAGCGCTAGAACGATGATGCTGGCGTTGACTAAGGTTTGATACCAGGTAGGCACATCTGCAAAGGAGATG
>CAZMCW010000412.1:1839-4011 GCA_964564405.1 uncultured bacterium | reverse complement strand
CGTCATCGCATCACCAATGCGGGCGTTGCCACTGCCAATCCCCAAGGTAAGCGCTAGCGCTGCCAGTGCTGCAAATAGCCCAGCCACAACATAACTCGCGAACTTTACGCGCAAAACAGGAATACCTGTGGTGTAAGCGGCATCTGCCCGACTGCCAGTTGCAAATAAATACTGTCCGTAACGGCTTCCTCGCACAAGCGCCCAAAGTAGTAGTAAGACGATGATGACGTACACCGCCACGGGAATGTTAAGAGGTGTTGAACGGTAGAAACGGGTCATGGCTCGAGGCAATTGCCCACCAGGACGCGGCAAAATAAGTAGCGCCAACCCAGAAAAGATAAAACTAGTCGCGTAGGTTGTCACAATAGGCTGCAAGCGCAACAGGGCCACACACACCCCGTTAAGCGCACCTGCGAGCATCCCACTCACACAGCCCAGCAATATCGCCAAACTCACGCCCAGCACGCCAGATTCTGGACTAATACGCGTCACCAAAATCACATTTACCAATGAGACAATGGCACCTACCGACAGGTCGATGCCGCCGCCGATAATCACAATGCTTTGCCCAACGGCTAAAATCATCAGCGGTAAGAGCACGCGGAAGTTGCCGTTAATAGCTCTGAGGGAAAAAAAGTTGCTCTGCAAGTTGGCGTTGATGGCAATCAAGACAACGAGCAAAAGCAGTGCAAACAGATAAGGGTTTTTCCTGAGGAAGCGCTGCCACATCAGTTTAAAACTCCGGCATGATATTTATAAGTGTTGGGTGATGGCATCAGGTGATGTGTAGATGTAGTTTTTGATGGGCCTAACGTTGGTTTGTGCAATATCAAGCTTGTAAATGTCAAGCTTGTAAACATCAAGCTTGTGAATGTTGATTTGTCCGGTGCTGAGGTAGCATCAGCATCTTCGTAAATACCTAGTTGATGGCTTTGTAAATGATCTGATGAATGAGCGTCCTCGAGCCACACCTCACGCTGACCTGAATACCTCATATCAACCGACGAACCTTCAACCACCCACCTCACGCGGCAACCTCTGAGCCCATACTGGCGGCTACCAGCCCTGCCCGCGTTAACATCTCCCCGGACAGTTCCGCGCTTACCCGGCCGTCTTGTAGCACCAGCACCCGGTCACACAAACCCAAAAGTTCTTCGTCGTCGCTGCTATAAAACAAAATGGCCGTTCCTTCCTGGCGCAAGTGGTTCAGGAGCGCGTAAAACTCAGCCTTCGAACCCACATCAATTCCCTTGGTGGGGTCGTTGAGAAGCAGCACTTTGGGCTGGCGCAAGAGCCATTTGCCAATCACCACTTTTTGGGCGTTGCCGCCACTTAAACTGCTCACGGGTGCTGCCAGCGAATCCATTTTGAGGCTAAGTTGGTCTGCCACGTTCATTCCATCTTGCCACGCATCAGACTGTTGAATCGGCCAGCCATATTTTGTCCATGACGGCAATTGTAAGTTTTCTAAGATGCTACGAATCATCAGCAAACCTTCGTTACCTCTATCCCCCGGAACATAAGCTAGGCCGGCGTTCATAGCCTCTTTAGGGTGGTTAAAGTGAACAGCCGTGCCTGCTAACGTCACCTCTCCCGTAAATGGCAACGCACCAAACAGCGCACTCAAAACATCTTCTTGCCCTTGTCCTTGCAAGCCGCCCAAACCAAGTAATTCACCTGCGCGCACACTTAAGGTGATGCCCTCGAGTTGACGTGTTGTAAGCTCACTGACGGTTAATGTGACATCACCAAGGGTTGTGGCAGTTGCCCGTTCGGGGGCAGCAGCGTCGCCAATCATCATGGTGACGAGGCTGGCTTCATCACTGTCTGCAATGGCCACGTTACCTACTGTTTTACCATTGCGCAAGACCACAGCGCGGTCAGCACTGCGGAAAATTTCGTCCATCCTGTGAGTGATGGTGATAATGGCCATGCTCTCAGACTTCCACTGCGCTACAAGTTCAAACAATCTATCAACTTGCTGGGAATCGAGGCTAGCCGTGGCTTCATCTAAAATGAGTAAGCGCGGCTGTTGGCTAATGGCTTTGAGAATCTCAACCACTTGCCGCTCGCTTGGCCCCAGATTCATCACCAAATCGTCTGGTGTTGCATGAATCGTACCTGCAAACAGCTCGAGCAAACTTTCAGCGTCCTGCTTCATCACCTTTGAAC
>CAZMCW010000412.1:0-1829 GCA_964564405.1 uncultured bacterium | reverse complement strand
CTGCCCCAAGGCACCCAATGGTTCATGACCCAAAAAGATATTTTCCGCAACCGTCATGTCTGGAATGAGGCTGAGTTCTTGGTATACCGCCGTAATGCCCTGCTGCCGGGCTGCGTAAGGTGACGCAAAACTGACTGGGTTGCCGTCTAACTTAAGCTCGCCCGAACTTGGCGCAACCACACCCGTGATGACCTTGCCAAGGGTGCTTTTACCGCTGCCATTGGCCCCCAATAGTGCCAACACCTCACCCGCCCGAACTTGAAGATGCCCGTCTGTCAGTGCTTGAACAGCACCATAGGACTTTGTGATGTGGTTTGCCTCGAGCATCCAACCTCCTTGCGTATAAATCTTGTGATTAGGTTGATAGTATCTATTTTTTGTGTAAGCACAACGATGGTAAACAGCTAATGTTAAATGTAGACAATCTTGATAGTGATGTAATTCTCGAGCCATCAAACAATAGAGATAACAAAGCTAGTACGCCTTACTTGATGGTTTTATGCTATCACTTCACCATGTGACAGATGTAGAAAATGATTCGCTGACGTTTACGTAGAAGGTGTGAATTGCAGCAAGTTGCGCGGGTTGTAGATGAACAAGTGCTCGAGCACTTCCTCACCTACCCCAGCAGCACGTAACATCGGCACAATGACCTTGGGAATATGGGCTAAGCCCGGGCCGCCAAACACCTGCCAATACGAATGCCGGGCCATGTCGCCAGAAAGCAAGATGTTCGTGTGACCGCGTTCTAAAAGCCCAATGACAAGGTCTACTCGAGCTTCATCCGACAGATACTTAGCTTTACCAAACTGGTCTAGCCCAATGTACACGCCGAGGCTAGCAACTTCAGCAAGGTAGTCTAGGTCGGGTCGGAAATCCAAGTGACCGATGAGGAGTTTGTTGGCTGTCACGCCGTGGTCAAGTAAAAATGTGGCTTGCTCGAGCGCCCAGGTTGCTTTTTCGGTGTGAGTACTCACAGGTGCACCTGTTGCCTGATGGCCCCTCGTCACTGCCTGCAACACTTTTGTTTCAGCTTCAGTTGGCCCGTTGAGGCTGGTGGCACCTTTAAGTAAGCCTGCTTTGACAGTTTGTTGTGAGGTTTGAGGCGCGTCACTCACAAAATCCGGCGGTTCAGTAATACCCACCGTGACCTCGTCAATCATCCATTGAGTTAGCTCATCTTCACTGAGGGTGTTACTGTAGCGGTCTGCAAATTTGGCTTTGTTAAACCCCGTTGCTGCGACTACATGGACATTGGCTGCTTTAGAAACACGTGCAAGCGCGTAAACATCGCGGGCATAATCGCCCGTAGACATTTCGATGAGGGCACGTCCACCTGCTTTATTGAGATAATCCAGCTCTCGAACGGCAGCATCTTCAGAATCTAGCGTGAGGTCATCTTCAGCAAATTCTTGGGGCGGATGACCAATTAAGTGCTCGTGACCCAGCGTAAAGCCAAGCTCATCGGGCGCAATATCCCCCAACACGGTACGGATAATGCTCATAGGACTGCCCCAAGTTCTTTAAGCTGTGTCCGTAATACATCTGTGTCTAGGTCGCGAACATCTGCATAATCATGCTGACTACTAAGTGCAGCTGCTAGTCCAGCCGCTTGTCCCATTGCCAAACACTGCCCAATCGACCTAACGGATGCGTGCGCGTCGTGGGAGGCAGACAAACAACGCCCAGCCACAACTAAACTTGTCAAACCTTGTGGCACTAAACAGCGAAACGGGATGTCATAAGTTTCACCCGCTGGCAAGTACTCCCAGCGAGTGTCGCCGCCTGCGTGGTGTTCTTCAATCGGCGCACCACACTGGGCGATGGCG
>CAZMCW010000411.1:4004-4269 GCA_964564405.1 uncultured bacterium | reverse complement strand
ACTTTGTCTCCATCGGAAGCGGATGCTGTTTCTACCCCTTCTAGGTGTTGACGGTTGGTGTGAAGTTTGCAGATGAACATAGGCAGCCAGATGCCAACGCAGCTAGCCAAGTTTTGAAGTACTGCCTCGAGCACAACCTACTCCTCCTCAATTGCGGCAGCTATCAAAATGTCATCCGCTGGATTCCGCCGTTGATTGTGAGTGAGGCAGAGATTGATGAGGCGGTGGGGGTTTTTGCGCGTGCGTTGACACAGAGATAGAACTG
>CAZMCW010000411.1:0-3994 GCA_964564405.1 uncultured bacterium | reverse complement strand
AAATTAGTGCTAAATTAACACGAACTCTGCACTTCCATTGACTGTAAAAACTATTGCGACATCATTCACATTGCATTTCACACAAAACAACTTTTACCGTCTATACTTTGCATTATGAGACACAAAATTGTAGGTGCTGTAGCGCTTTTGGCGCTGCTATTGATTGCATGTGGTAGTGACCCTATCGAAGAACCTGGAGCAGAAGTTGAGGGTATCTTTGTCGAACCAACTCAGCTCGAGCTTGCTGCAGGTGAAAGTGCCCCTCTACAAACAACTGTGACGGGATTTGGCAATAGAAACGTGCTTTACAGCTCGAGCGCCCCCCGCATTGCCACGGTGAACGCTGAAGGTTTAGTGACGGCGTTACGCCCCGGTATAGTCGGTATTACAGCAACTTCAGAAGCCGAACCTAGCCTATTTGTAATAAGCCTTATCACGGTTACTGGAACATCACCCTTGGCAACGATCACCTCGTTTACAGCGTCACCTCCAACAATAGAAGTGGGTGATACAGCCACGCTGTCTTGGGAAGTTTTAGGTGAGGATGTTGAGGTTTCGCTGCAGCCAGATGTGGGCGACTTGGGGAATGTAACAAGTATCGAGGTTAGCCCGCTCGAGACAACAACCTACACGTTAACAGCAAGCAATGGGGCAGGCAGTGACCAAGTTAGTGTGACAGTTAGGGTTGTTAATACTATTGCTCCCATAGCTCCAGATATGTGTGAAGGCGATTACCTCGTCAACAGTCAGTTTGAACTGGCCACCCTCACAACCTGCCGCGTGATTACTGGCACACTCACGATTGACCAAAGTGACGACATTGTGGATTTAATGGCGCTAGCGAATCTCGAGCAAGTTGACAACCTAAATGTTCTTAAAAATGATGCCCTCATTTCACTAGCGGGTCTTGAAAATTTAATGACTGTCACCAATGATCTTATCATTGGTGAGCAGCAAGATATTGTCGGACTTTCTGCTGTTGAACAAAAACCTTTTTTAGGCAACAATTTACTTGAGTCATTGCAGGGTTTGAATAACTTAGAGCGTGTTGGTGGCGATCTGGCAATTGGTTTTAATGATGCACTAATTTCGCTTGCAGGACTAGAGAGCTTGAAAACAGTTGGTGGTAGGCTTGACATATTTGAAAGTCTATCACTTACCTCACTTGCGGGCTTGAGTGCACTTACGTCTGTAGAAGGCAATATTTTTATATATGACAATGCAGCATTAGAGACACTGACAGGTTTAAATGCAATCATAGAAGTTGGTGACAGACTCGAGATATTTCGTAATAATGCACTTATGTCTCTAACTGGTTTAGAATCACTCGGAGCTATTGGAGGTGGCTTTTTGGTTTCCTTTAACGAAACGCTAGCCTCGCTGGATGGCTTAGACAATATCCAATCCATCGGCGGAGACCTGTTGATTAATTTCAATTTTTCGCTAACCTCACTTTCAGCTATCGCTTCCCTTACGGATGAAGACATTGGTGGACAAGCACGTATCTTCGACAACGGCAGTCTCGACTGCGCTGCGCAAAGTTTGCAGTTTACCGTTGTTGGCATCTGTAATTAACCAACATTTGTCCTACCTAACGTCCATTTGAGTCTGTTTCAGCTAGGCTAGACACATGTTCCAAGGTCTAGGAGACAGACTCCAAAATGTATTTGAAAGCCTCAAAGGGCGCGGTAAGCTTACCGAGGCAGATGTTAAAGCCGCCCTACGCGAAGTTCGCGTGGCGCTACTTGAAGCAGACGTTAATCTACAAGTTGCCAAAGACTTCACCAAGCGCGTACAAGAACAAGCGGTGGGTTCAGACGTCCTCATGTCACTGCGCCCAGACGAGCGGGTTGTGTCCATTGTTCACGACGAACTGGTGGAAACCCTCGGTGGCAGTGCGCAGCAACCTCAACTTAAAGACACCAATATGTGGATGCTGGTGGGGTTGCAGGGGTCAGGTAAGACGACCACGGCAGGCAAACTTGCGTATAAGTACAAAGGTCAAGGGCGGCGTCCGTTACTGGTGGCAGCCGATACCCAGCGCCCAGCCGCGCGTGAGCAACTGGCGATTATTGCTGACCAAGTGGGTGTGCCAGTCCTCAAAGTGGAAGACAACGAAGCTCCCGAGGTCACGCGCCAGCGCATTAATGACTACATCAAACAAGATTTTCGTGATTTGGTCATTGTCGATACCGCCGGGCGCTTGCAAATTGATGAGCAGCTTATGGATGAACTGGCTACGTTGCACGGGCTGGTAGCACCATCGGAAACCATGCTGGTGATTGACTCCATGACTGGGCAGCAGTCGTTAAACGTGGCTGAAGCGTTTGATGCTCGCATCGGCATCACCGGGCTAGTGATGACCAAGTTGGATGGTGACGCGCGCGGTGGGGCGGCGCTGTCTGCTAAGCACATTACCGGTAAACCTATTTATTTTGGCGGCATGAGCGAGAAGTTGGACGGGCTCGAGCCGTTCTATCCTGACCGGGTGGCTGGGCGCATTTTGGGCATGGGCGACGTGCTTACGCTTATTGAAAAAGCTAAAGTGCTCGAGGCCGAAGAAGAAGCGCCCGGCAAACTGGACGACTTTAGCTTGCAAGACATGCTCACCCAAATGCAGCGCATTAAGCAGATGGGTTCGTTTAGTGACATCCTCAAAATGATTCCTGGAGCAAACAAAATGTTACCGCCCGGAGCAGATGTTGATGACGGACAAATTGCTCGCATTGAGGCGATTATTTCGTCTATGACGGAACAAGAGCGGGTTAGGCCACGGCTTTTGAACGCCAGTCGCCGCAAGCGTATCGCGGCTGGGTCTGGCACCAGCGTGCAAGACGTGAACCGGCTCATGAAAAACTACGAGCAAATGAAAAAGATGATGAAGAAAATGATGCGTGGTGGTCGCAAAGGGCGCGGTGGGTTTCCCGGCATGCCGCCTATGTAATCATCAGCCCATGTACGCATTAGCATCATAAAAGGTCGAGTGATCTATGTCAGCTTGGTAAATGCTAAGCTGACATATTTATGGCTGGTGATCTGGAAATACGCACAACGGGGGACGGCAGTAAAACCCTCTACAGCTCTACTTACGGGCAAACCTTTCACTCCGAAAAAGGTGCGCTCAGCGAGTCGCAGCATGTCTTTATTGAAGGGGGCGCACTGCCGTTTCGGCTCATGTCGCAAGACAAAGTGCGGGTATTAGAGGTTGGCTTTGGTACAGGCTTAAACTTTTTTTTGAGTGCGTCGCTAGCCGCTATGCATCCGTCTAAGCTCGAGTACATTGCTCTCGAAAAAGATTTGCTGTCGGCTGATGTACTTGAAGGGCTCGAGTACCACCAGTTCCTCACCAAACCAGATGTCTGGCACAGCTACCTTGAGTGGCGACCGACTGTAGATATTCACTCTACGACGTTGACGTCGATACCTCATAAAACGCCTCATTTTCAGTGGCAAAATAGCAATTTGGCGCTAGTTTTGGGTCAAGCACACGAACGCATCCTTGACTTGGCGTCACCCAAGACTACTATCTTTGATGATGACCCAGCTACGATGCTAGGCACGGTAGATATTGTCTATCACGATGCGTTTAGTTACGATGCCAACAGCGAACTGTGGCTCGAGTCTTTTTTGGAACATCTCTACGCGCTGCTTAAACCCGGTGGCGTGCTGACAACCTATTCGGTTAAAGGTATCGTGCGGCGACATCTTACTGCCCTAGGTTGCCAAGTTGAAAAACGACCGGGACCGCTAGGTGGCAAGCGTGAAATGCTGATAGCTATCAAATAATCTTGGTATATCTCTTCAGGTGTTGGTGACAAATGGTAGTAGACATCTTGTAATTATCAAAGTACTGTAGCTTTAGCATTTCCATTTGAAGTTGCTAAGGCAATTTAGTCGTGCGAGCTGAGCCAGTTAAAAAAGCTCTACTATGTGTGAAAAACTTATTCTGGAACCGATACTCGAATATGGTTAGAGCAATTTTACCAATATCTAT
>CAZMCW010000410.1:3934-4282 GCA_964564405.1 uncultured bacterium | reverse complement strand
GTCATTGGGGTTGTCATAAAGATTTTGCGGTGTGTCGCGCTGGACAATTTCACCGTCGCGCATCAAGGCAATTTCATCAGCTAAGGTCATCGCCTCAGTTTGGTCGTGAGTTACGTAAATAATGGTCTGGTTGTGCTGCTTGCTAAGGCGTTTTAAGGCAAGTTTAAGCTGCGTTTTAGCGCTTACATCCACGTTGGTAATGGGTTCATCAAACAAAATAATGCGCGGGCGGCGGGCCACTTCGCGGGCTACAGCTACTTTTTGTAAGGTGCCATTATCGAGTTGGTCAAGGCGTTTGCGAGCGCTGCTAGCGAGCTCGAGCGTCTCTAAAACACTCTCCACCCGTTC
>CAZMCW010000410.1:0-3919 GCA_964564405.1 uncultured bacterium | reverse complement strand
TAACTCCACATTTTTGTACACGTTCATACCCCGGTACACCACCGGGTACTGAAACACCATGCCAATGTTGCGCTGGCTTGGTGACAGCTCAGTAACGTTCGTATCCCCAAAAAAGATGTTGCCAGATGTAGCTGGTTCTAAACCTGCAATCATCCGCATGAGGGTTGTTTTGCCACAGCCAGACGGCCCAAGTAAACACGTCACTGTTGAACCTGGAAAGGTAATTGTAAGGTCACGCACGCCAAATCGTTTGGTGAGGCCTGCTAAGCGAATCTCAGCCACGGTCTACCTCTTCTAAAGATGCTTGTTTTGGAGATGCTTGTTTTGAAGATGTCTGGGACGTACCTTGCCCAAGGCGTTTCCCTGTTTGTTGGGCATAGACAATTACATGCTCGGGGCGAACGCCAATACTAACTTCACCTTCACTCAGGTTGGTTGCGGCTGCTTGCGGGAGGGCTGCAAGTAGGGAACCTCCTTCAGTCTCGAGGTACACCACCACCTCACCTCCCAAGTTGTCAATTAGTGTCACGGTTGCGGGTGACATAAGCCAAGCACCACCTGTAGTCACATTTGGATGAATTACAACGTGTTGCGGGCGAATAGCTAAGTCAACCTTGGAGGACGCTTGCGCGCTAACGTCCTCATCCAGCTGAACTGTGAGGTTAAAAAGAGGGCAGCTAACGTGCTGTGCTGCTAACTCACCAACGATCATATTGGTTCTCGGAAAGCCTAGTAAGGCCATGGTGCTGCGCTGTTGAGGTTGTGTAAACACTGTCTCAAACGCACCTGTTTCAACTATATGCCCATCGTCTAAGACATAAATGTCCTGCGCTAGCATTTGTGCCTCTAGCGTATCTGAGGTTGTGTAAATAAAACTTGCGGCCAGTTCAGCTTGCATTTGCTGCAAGTCATCAAAAAGCTGCTCACGGAGCTTAAAGTCTAGCCCGGTGAGGGGATCGTCTAGCACAAAAACGTCGGTATTTTTAACGATGCCCCTGGCAATCGCCACGCGCTGTTTTTGCCCCCCACTCACTTGGTCAGGGCGTTTGGTCAGTAAGTCGGCAATGCTTAAACGCTCAGCAGCTTGCTCCACGATAGGCCGTATCTCTTTAGCTGGCATACGGTTTAAGCGCAACGGGTAAGCGATGTTGTCATAGACACTGTAGTGCGGGTAAAGCGCAAAGGTCTGCGGCACGTAGCCAATGTTGCGCTGCCCAGCGGGCATTTCGGTAACGTCCTCACCGCGTAAGATGATGCGTCCTGAAGACGGCTTGTCCAAGCCAATTAATAAGCGTAACAACGTGGACTTACCCGAAGCTGGTGCGCCCAAAATGACATTAAACTGCCCCGGATGAATCTTGAGGTTGAGGTTGTCAAAGAGAATGTTACGCCCAAACGATTTACTCACGTGCTCCAAGCTGACGGCCGCTGCTGAACTAATAGGTGCTGAACTGGTAGGTGCTGAATTAGTAGGTGAAGTAAGGGTCATCTAGCTTCCTAATCTGGTGAGAGGGCCAGCAATCAAAATGCCTACCCCAAACACAGCCGCAATAATCAGGATGGCAATGCCCAAAATACGCATCGTTTTGCCAAAGTTGGCACCCGGTGGAATGTTGCCGAAGGCAATTTGTAAAAGTGCTGAAACGATGAGCGTGCCTAAGCCAATTTGGTAAAGCAGTAAGCCGAGGTCAATTTCAACTTCGCCGACATTAAAGAAAACCTCGAGCTGCTGCCCAATCATCACAAAACTAGCGAGCATCACAAAAACTAAAACTGTTTGCGTAACAGATGCAAAGGTGCGTTTTTTACGCTTAGCTTGAGGTTCAGTTGAGATTGTGTCTGGAACAGTGCCTAACTCGCTCACACTTCACCTCGTACAGTGCCAAAGGTCATGCCCACCAGCAGGTAGCGCTGGAAGAAAAAGATGACGATAATAGGTGGAATCATATATAACGCTGTCAGTGCGGTCATAAACGGCCAGTTAAGCCCACCGTCGGAGTATAAGTTGACGGCTAGCAGCACCGGAATGGTTTCGGTTCTAGCGTTGCTGACAATAAAGTTGAACAAAAACTCATTCCACACAAAAATGAGGTTAAAGATAAACGCGGCAATGAGTCCAGGGCGTACTTGCGGCAAGATGACGTTGAAGATCACATGCCACCTCGAGCCACCATTCACCAGCGCCGTCTCATCAAACCTAGGTGATACCCCGTCAATAAAGCCTTTGAGAATCCACACTGAAAACGGAATACTAAACATGGCGTAGTACAAAATCACCCCGCCCCAGGTGCCTTTCCAACCAAACGCCGTGTACATGAGACTCACCGGCACAATGACTGCTGCTGCCGGCACCATGCGAATAGACAACAGCAAAAACATAAATAAATCAGTTCCTACCGGGCGAAAGCGCGAAAAGCTGTAGGCGGACAAATAGGCTACCGCCAGCGCAATCACCAATGCTGAAAGCGAAATAATGACGCTGTTACGCAGGTCGCGTACCATCTCAGGAATGCTAAACAAATCTCTATAGTTATCTAACGACGGTATAAAGAAAAACTGCGGCGGACGTGCCAAAATACCGTTTAAGTCTTTAAACGAGCTCAGGATAATCCACAGTACGGGCGCAAAAAAGATAAACGCGACCAACCACAACACGGCATGGTACGCGTGTTTTTTCCAAGCAGCTTGACCGTTCACAGGGCAATCTCCTGTTCACGTTTACTTAAATTGAGGATGTACAAATAAATAGACGTAAATGCAATGGCCGTGAGCAACAGAATGAGTGCCAAAGTGGCAGATTCACCCATTTGCAAACTATCAAACGCCGTTCTGTAAAGTGAAATAGCAATAAGATCGGTGGCATTCCCTGGCCCGCCTTGGGTCATCAGATAAATGAGGTCCATCGTCTTAAATGACTCAATGGTGCGCAGCAAAATGCCCAACATCAAAATAAATTTAGCCCTTGGCAAAATAATGTGCTGGAAACGTTGTAACCACGGCAAGCGGTCAATAGCAGCTGCTTCTAGTTCAGCTTTGGGCACAGACCCAAGGGCGGCTAGCGTAATCAAAATCATAAACGGTGTCCACATCCATACGTCAACCGCAAGCACCGACGCAAACGCCCACTGGCGATTCCCCAAAAAGTCGATATTGCTGCCAAAAAACCCTAAGAAATAGTTAACAATGCCAAAGGTTGGCTCATAGATGTACTGGTAAAACGCACCTACTGACACAGGCGTAAGCAGCATGGGTGTAAAGAGCATGGTGAGCGCAAAACGCCGCCCCGGAAGCTTATCGCTGCCCCAAAACAAAATGCCCAACACAATACCCAAAATGGTTTCAACCCCTACGCTAAGCGCGACCCAAACAAACGTGCGCGACAAACTTTCCCAGATGCGAAAGTCAAAAAATAGGTCTTCGTAGTTACCCAAACCTGTAAATTGAGGTGGCTGTCCAAGTTGAAGTGAATAGCGGTAGAAACTAAGCCCTACCAGCCACAGTACAGGAATCACGTTCCAAATAAAGAAAAAAAGCATCGCTGGCACAATCAGAATAATTGCCAGCATTTTAGGGTTGTTAAGCCGCTGCTGCCAGACTGCTCGAGTCGAGGGTGTTTGCGGGCGCGACATAGAGGTTGACGCCATAAAGTCTCCTTTGCTACACGGTTAACCGTGTTGTGATGTGTTGATTAATTAGGAGTGTATTTTTACAAAACTACATTACCGGTGTGATGTCTAGAACCATCATACCGAATGGCGTTTAGGATTTTGTGAACATTGTCTACGGTAAGTTGTATACGTTCGCATTAGCTCAATAAATTTTGCCGTACCGTATGGAAAATCCACCGGAAGAAATAATGCATACTGATACCCTTTCCGGTTATTTTGGTAACAAAGTAACCCAAGCGGAGCGAGCAGAA
>CAZMCW010000409.1:0-4283 GCA_964564405.1 uncultured bacterium | reverse complement strand
AGAGAGTGCTCACGACATTGGTAAGCAGTAGGGTGGTAAACACCTTAAAATTATCGCACAGTATTGTTCTGTTATGACTCAGTTGAGGCAAGTCACCTAGCCGTTTTTAGTGATGACGTGCTTGAGCTAGGCGTTTATCCTCTTGGTAACGTGTTTGTCTTGGACTACCTTTAGCAAAGTCATTGGTGAGCGTTAAATACTCCTAAATGAAAAGGCTTACACACGTTGTAGATTTGCGTATCTCTTAGCTAGCCTTTTAACCCCAGCATTGTCAAACTCAATTATAATCTCTTCTCCCCGCGAATCGCTTGTATCTATGTATTTGATAATACCGTATCCAAATTTTGGATGTGTGACTAAATCATCGACTTTAAATTGAGGTACCACTTCTCCAATTGCTGAGCCCTCGCTAGAAGCTTCAGATTTTGCAGTCACAAAATGTTCAATTCCTTGATCAGACGCACGAGTATCTAAATCCGTAAAACCATCTACTATATCAGAAATTGAACCTATCTCAATCGTGACGTTATCATCAAGGACAGATTGACATAAGCTTAGTAAAGCTCTTACATGCTTAATAAGCTGCTCTTTATGAAATCCATGTTTGCTACCGAAGCCAAAAGTTATCGTGTGGTTTGAAGGGTTATAACTAATCTCTGCAGGTTGAAGCAGAGCCCTAAATCTAACACCTGCTGACTCTCGTATGAGAGTTCTTAAATGTGGAGTGTTTCTTTGGCGACTCTCTGTAAGCGATGTTACTTCTTGAACGGTTTCTTCTTGAATCGCCTCATTTAAATAGTTTTTGGCGTGCTCATAAAAAGATATTGTTGAATACACATGAATGACTTGTCCCGTAAAATTTGTAAATTCTCGCAAAATCTCAAATCTCGGTCCAATAGTTCTGCCTTTTACTTCTTGATACCAATCTTCTTTTTTGTCGCTTGTTACAAACACAACGTTTTTGTTGTCTTCATTTGATTTTTCAAGAAGTTGCTTCCAGATAATGAAATCCCCAAATTGGTTATGCTTGTTAGTAACATCTTCTGTGTCTTTACTCTTTTTAATTTTTTCTTTGTAATCGACGTATCCTGGAGGAATATCTTCTTTAAACCTTTCTTTAGCTTCTGTGCAAAGTGTCCGTATCTCTTCAATTGTATAAGAACCTCCAACTTTGTCCTCAAATAAAGCGTCTATTTCTTCCCTTATATAATCATGTTCCGTGTGACTAAGGAGCGAATCTTCCTGTTTACCCAGCTCGTTTTGTAATTTCTCGATTTCTGTTTCTAGAGCAAGAAAGAACTTATTTGAATCCAAAAAGTATTCTTGATGCAGTTTGCTTTCTTTATTGAGCTGATCAAGCTTATCTCGAAATTCTTGAACTGCATCTGTGAAACTATTCAACAGAGACACACGAAATCTTGCAAAGTCATTTTCTTTGCCAATGAGAACTTTTAGTCTGTTTTTTTGAAATTCATACGCAGCGTGATAGGGCAACCAGATTCTAGACTTGATTGCATCGTTTTTTAAAACCTTTAGAATGTCATCGCAGGTACTTTTTGAAAATCTATACAAATCTAATAAAACATTTGTATCAAAGATAAAAATGCAATTATTCCAAAGGGATTGAAACTCCTCTTCAGTAGGCGTATAAAATTCTGGAAACAAGCTCTTCATTTACTAATTGTATAATAAATTACAACTTTACAAGAATCTTATGAAACATCCTGATACGCCCAGCTCGTCACGCGTCGTTCAATCACAGCAAAAAGCTCATAAAGCACAATGCCCATCGCAGCAATGACCGTTAGCCCAGCAAAGACAAGGGGCACGTCAAACCTCGAGGACGCTGCAATCATCAAATAGCCAATGCCCCGGTTGGAAGCAACTGTCTCGGCAATTACCGAGCCTACAAACGCTAGCGTTACCGCCACTTTAAGTGAGGCAAAAAAGTAAGGCATGGAACTAGGTAAACCCACCTTGATAAAAATTTCTGGCTTGCTTGCGCCAAGACTACGCAACACGTCTTCTAGTTCAGGTTCAACAGTCGCGAGTCCTGTTGCCACGTTTACCACAATTGGGAAAAACGAAATCAAAAACGCCGTAATCATAGCAGGTACGATGCCAATGCCAAACCAAATAATGAGGATGGGCACAAGTGCCACTTTAGGCACGCTGTTGAAACCAATCAGAATAGGGTAAAACGCTTTGTAGGCTAACTTGGAATAGCCAAGAATAAGCCCTAACAGTAACCCTGCAAGTACGGCAAAACCAAACCCTACCAGCGTGGTGTACAGCGTGCGAATAGCATTTTGCCAGATGCCCACCCGCCAGCGCACCAGTGAGACGGCAATGTCGCTGGGTTTAGGCAAAATAAACGTGTCGATGTCAAACACACGGCAAATGACTTCCCAGAGCACAAAAAAGACGATGATCACAAACCATGGGAGGAGTTGCTCGAGCGTCTTACGGGTCATTAAACGAGTTTGCCATGTGGATGGTGTTGATAGATCTGACGTACTCACGCAGCAACCTGCACAGCTGCACCGCTAATATCGTGGCGAATTTTAGCAACTAATTCGCTAAAAGGCGTTGTAAAGCGAATATCCAGATCATGGCGGTTACCGGGTAAATGCACAGAGGTAACAGCAGCAATCTGGCCCGGGCGAGCCGTCATCGCATAGACCCGGTCGGCTAGAAAGACAGCCTCAGCTAAATCGTGGGTGATGAGCACGATGGAGCAGCCCGTACTATTACGAAGTTGCTGCAAGACCTGCCACAGCTCTTCTTTGGTGAACGCGTCTAGCGCGCCAAAGGGTTCGTCTAGCAAAAGCAGTTCGGGTTCATGTACCAGTGCCCGACACAGTGACACACGTTGGCGCATGCCGCCAGAAAGTTGCCACGGATAGCGGTCTTCAAACCCGGCTAGTCCTACAGTTGCCAAGAGTTCTTCGGCGTGTTCAACAAAAGGGCGCGGGTTGCGCCTGTAGGCGTTGCGTTTGCTGCGCACAACCTCGAGCGGCAAAAGGACATTTTTAAGCACCGTGCGCCAGGGTAGGAGGCTCGAGTTTTGAAAGGCCATGCCGGCGTTACCGAGGGGTTTGGTAATGCGCGTGCCGTCCACTAAAACTTGTCCGGTGCTGGGAGGCAGTAACCCAGAGATAAGCTTTACCAGTGATGACTTGCCGCAACCACTGCGCCCCACGACGGCAACAAACTCGCCTCTGTGAACCGTTAACGAGACGTGCTCGAGGGCAAGTGTAGAACTTGCTCCCTGTCCATACCGAAGTGACACACCTTGAACATCTACCAAAAGATCTGCTGAATGACTCACGCTAGCCCTGATTTATTGGCAACCTGACTTGCTATTTTGATGACATCATCATTTTTACGATGCTGTGACATGAGTTGGTAACTTTGTGTCGCAGGAATTTGTGTCGCAGGAATTTGTGTCGCAGAAATTTGCGTCATAGATAAGTCCTCGCTAGCATATCTTGACCAGCATGATTGATACGATAACCACTCAACGTCATAAATAAACAAGGCTCTTAGAAAGTAGAGCCTTGTCATTAATCCATTGCTAAAGCAGCTAATACTTACTCGCTTGGGGGCAGACGCATCTCTAAAGGCGGTAAAAATGAGCCGTTGAAAACCTCGTCTACAGTTGGTGTCATGGGTAGGTTAAAAACCTCAACGACTTGTTCAATAGAACGTGCTAGGCGTGCTTCATCCACTGCACCAAAGCCCAATTCCATAACTTCGGGCGTAATCATATTGGTATCGATAGCAAGTTGTAAACGCTGTAATTCTATAGCTGGGTCGATGAGCGGGTCAGCGGTTTGGACAGCCATAATGCCTGCTTCGGGATTGGCGAGTACATCTTGCCAACCGCGCGTGAGCGCTCGCAAGACAGCTTCAATAACCTCAGGGTTTTCTTCAACGTAGCTTGTGGGTGCCATGATGGCGTTGCCGTACACGTCTACGCCGCTGTCGCTAAATAAAAATGCGTTCACCTCGTCGCGGCTTACACCGGCTGCCTCGAGGTTCAAAAGTGCTGTAAAGTAAAACCCAGAAATACCTTCAACTTCGCCGCGAATCAAGCTGGGTTCACGCAGCGCAGGGTCCATCGCTAACCAGTCCACAGTTTCTGGGTCGATACCGTTAGCAGCCGCAAACAGCGGGAAAAGGCGAAACGGTGCGTCAAACACGGGTGCACCTAAAGTATTACCGGGCAGTTTATCGGGGCTATCGATGCCGGACTCTGCCAGTGTAAAAATAGCAAATGG
>CAZMCW010000408.1:2655-4286 GCA_964564405.1 uncultured bacterium | reverse complement strand
GGTGCGCAAGCTCCTCGCTGTGCTCGCGAATCTTGACAGCAATACGTTTCATAATTTCTGCACGCTCGAGCGTTGAGTGGGCGGCCCAAGCTGGTTGGGCCCTGCGAGCTGCGGCAAGGGCAGCTAGCGCTTGGTCAGGGCTAGCTTCGGCGGCATGGCTAAACACCTCACCTGTGGTGGGGTTGTCTACCGGGCGCGGGTCAGCGTGACCAGCGTGCCACTGACCATTGGCGTAAAAGTTTGAAAAGTCCATTGTAGGTGTGTCCACAGTGGTGTTTCCTCCTTTGAATAAGTGCGAGTGAATCCTTAATAAGTTGCGTATAGCTGCACTTTTCTACCTAACTTTTCTATGTAGATGCCTAAATAGAGGTACTTTCATAAGATGGCGTGCTAGGCAGTAGACTGTAACGGCATCAAAAATTGTAATTGTGTCAAGATTTGTAGTGGTATCAAGATTTACAAGTGTTGAGATTCATAAAGTAAGATTCGCAGAGAAGTGTATCTATCAAGTATCACCTACCGAAGTTTGCTTGCTGCGCCCGTCTGCTAAGCGCAAAGCGAGCTCACTGGCTTCTAACAGACTTTGTTCGTTGGCAACACCCCTGCCGGCAATATCAAAGGCGGTGCCGTGATCAACCGAGGTGCGAATAATGGGTAAGCCCAAGGTGACATTGACCCCACTAATGTCTTGCCACACGCCGTCTGTACCGACTGAAAACCCTAAAAGTTTGATAGGAATGTGCCCTTGATCGTGATACATGGCAATGACCGCGTCGTACTGCCCGGCGCACGCTTTGACAAACACCGTGTCGCCCGGAATAGGGCCGACTATGTTCATACCTTGGGCGGCAAATTTGGCGACAACGGGCGCGCTAATTTTGGTGTCTTCTTCACCAAAAAGGCCCTCTTCACCGGCGTGTGGGTTAAGCGCGGCCACAGCTATACGCGGTTTTTCAATAGCTAACAGTTCTTGCATGGCGTCGTGCGTGAGGATAATGACCCGCTCGAGCCGCTCTGGCGTAAGCTTGTCAGGGACGTTGCGTAGCGCTGTGTGGGTAGTCACATGAGACACCCGCAAACGTTCGTGTACCAGTAGCATGCACGAATCAGCACTGCCGCTGAGTTTGGCTAAAATCTCCGTGTGACCTGGATACGGGTAGCCCGCGAGTGATAACGCTTCTTTGTTAATCGGCGCGGTGACAATAGCATCCACCGCACCTTGCATCGCCAGTTCAACGGCGCGTTCAATGGCCAAATAAGCAAGCTTGCCGGCCTCAGCACTGAGTTGCCCGGGCGCAATGGGCGCGCTGGGCTCGACCAATGGAATAACGTTGACGGCGCCTTTGGCAAGGTGGGTGGTGGCGTCAAGTTGACTGTCATCAAGCACGTTGACAGCCAAGTTGCCCCATTTTTTAGCGGCATCCCTTATGCAAGACGGGCTACCGATGACAAGTAGGTCTGCATCAACTGTGTGGCTGTGGTTGGCAATCATTTTGCAAATAATTTCCGGGCCGATGCCAGCCGGGTCGCCAAGCGTGAGGGCAAGGCGGCGGGGTCGCGTTGGGGTGGTGGGTACACGCTGTTCAGTCATAGAGCGTCCTTATCTGTATGTGTGGGGTCTGCTTGTGTTG
>CAZMCW010000408.1:0-2629 GCA_964564405.1 uncultured bacterium | reverse complement strand
CATCCGGTTGAGGATTACCTTCGGTAAGATGACCCGTGTTGCGTAAGGTTTGAGAGGCGCGTAAAGACTGAGGGTGTGAGGGTGTTAGTTGCGGTGTTAGTTGCGGTGTTAGTTGCGGTGACGTTGCCAATTGACCAGCAGATAGCGCCAGTCGATGAGCAGAGGATGGCGTCAGTAACGCATTAACAAGGTCGCTGTAACATGACGGTTCACCAAAAGCACCCGATTTGCTGATGCCTGTAGTGCCGTGCCAAGCGCCACCACGCAATATGAACATGGGCATGCCCGGTTGATATTCGCCGGTGAGCTCGAGCTGCTCCACCCTAGCCACTTCACATAGTAACGAGAGAGTATCCCCACCACTAACCACCACCTGTTCGGGCGCGTGGGCGTGGTGGACAAGGTCAGCTAGGTGCATGGTTAAGATGCTTTGGGCTTGTTCTAGGGTGACATCTTCTAACTGAAGGTGTGCAAGGAGTAACGGTGAGGTGGCGTTTTGCCAAGTTGTGGGCTCGAGCCTCCGTTCACTTAAGGTCAGGATGGGGATGTCCGTGTGTGTTTGCAGATGCTCGAGCTGCCGCTCACTTACCGGATGATGGCTAGCCACCAGTAACAATAAGGGTGTTTTGAGTCTGGGACTGGGTTGGGTTGGCGTCTTCAGTAGGACGTCAGCAAGAACCCTGGCTAAACCGCCACTCCCCACCCACAACACATCTTGCAAACGTGCCTGAGCTAACATATTTTGCACAAGTTGTACTAAATCAGCGTTCGTCTGGGCGTCACAAAGCAAGGCAGAAGGTTGATCTGAGTCACTGGCGAGGTCAGGTAGTGAGCTGCTAACGCGCCAAAGCTGGACGTTGTACCCCAACTCTTTTAGACGCTTTACAAAGCGCGAACTCGCTTGGCGAAGCGGTTGACCTTGCGCGTGTTGGATGCCGTTAACCATCACCCTGTCTTGGGCTGGAAAGGCTGGCGCAATTGCCACGTAAGGTGCTTGACAATCTTGCTGGCAGATGTGTACGTGGTCCGCAGCAAACCCGCGTAAAAG
Organism: uncultured bacterium; assembly: GCA_964564405.1. GTDB lineage: Bacteria > Deinococcota > Deinococci > Deinococcales > Trueperaceae > JBCCBI01. The sequence goes on along the minus strand of CAZMCW010000408.1, from coordinate 1,581 downwards.
TGAGTCAAGTTTGCAGTAGCGCAGGTCAGCATCAGCGTAAAAGCCTCGAGCATCCCCCAAATTACTTACAGGACGTACTAAATCTCGAGTGTTGAGGCTAACTGCAGCACGTTGATGAGCTTCTAACGTTTGCCACCCCGCAGGGTTTGGCAAGGTTGCTAAAGGCTGTGCTAGCGATGCAAACGCCACCCCACTGTCAAGTGCGCCGGTGAGGTCATCGGCAATGACGCGTAACACTGGTGGAGTAGATATTGACGAAGAAGATATTGACGAAGAAGATATTGACGAAGTAGATATTGGATGGGCGGATGTCGGATGGGCAGTCACAACGCCACCTCTGAAAAAGTTTGGGGATAAGTTTGCGTCACCTGAACACCTAGTTCACGCACACGGTCACACCAAGCTTGTGGCGCACTGTCGTCGGTGATGACTTCTTCAACTGCACTTAATGGACACACTTTACAAAACGCGCGGCTGTCAATCTTGGATGCATCTGCTAGCAAGATGCGCGTGTGAGCTGCGTCCACCACAGCTTGTTTGCTGCTGGTAACCTCAACCGAGCTATCGCTCAGGTAATCATCTGCCAGCGCGTGAATGCCCAACAGGGCAACATCAGCATTTAAACGCTGCAAAAAACTAAGCCCCGGTTCACCTAATAACGTATATGAATTGGGGCGCAAACTGCCGCCGGGCACAATCAACTTAACTTGCGGTGCGGTGGCTAACACGCTAGCAATAGTGAGGTCGTTGGTGACGGCCTGAATGGCTAAATTTTGCTGAGCGACAACTTTGGCGGCCTCGAGCACGGTTGAACTGAAGTCAAAAATAACGCTTTGACCCCGTTTCAGGCGCGTTGCAGCTAGCTGGCCAATGGCCTGCTTTTGAGCTTTGGCAGATGCCGCGCTAATGTCGTGGGCAGGTTCAAAGGCACTAAGCTGCACCATGACCGCGCCACCGTGGGTACGCTCAATATAATTTTGGTCGCTCAAGTAATTAAGATCCCGGCGAATGGTTGCCGCAGACACGTTAATATCTTGACTTAATTCTTGAATGGACGCCGCCCCACGCTGCCGCACCATGTCCAAAATTTTGGCCCGGCGCTGCGCTGGCAAGACATCTTGAGTCGTTTGAGACGTTACCGTCACAGCTATCCCCTCGCAGCTACTCACGCACATCTTTTACAGACAACTATGTGCGCACAGCCGTTTGCTCAAAGGTGAATTGCATTTCAGTTGTTAACTTGTCATTTGATTATGTAACACAAATGTGCAAAAGAAGTCAGTCTAGATCACCAAAATGTGCAGAAGTAAGCAAAAGATGTCTTTATGACGATATTCGTCGCGGGTTCATGAGGTGCTGTTATGGATGACCGACGTTGAATAGCGTGTTTGGGAAAGGGAGAAGGGGAGAAAGGGGGATGAGGAGAGGACATCAGGTGCTTGACATGTATCACGACATTGTGGTGGTGTTAACAAGCATTGAGCTGCAAATTGAGTGGGTTTACGGGTACTCGTCTAGCTTTGAGCTAAGTACCTCTTATCTGGAAACCGCAGTTTTCAGATAGCGTTTAGCGGTTAAGGA
>CAZMCW010000407.1:0-4289 GCA_964564405.1 uncultured bacterium | reverse complement strand
GTAATCTAGCAGCCTCTAATAGGTATCTTAAGTACGCAGAATTAGCACTCATAATATATACCTTGTAGAAGGCTTCGCTCCTAAACAGTGTAAATAGTGGGTAATCTGTAGTCTTCCCACCGCTATACCTACCACTGCTTGCTCACACACTCCCCTACGATAACAGGTTATGACTCCTTTGTTAGGGTAGATTTGTTACGCAAGCTTGGCTTAGTACCAATGCACTCAACATTGTAAGCCTACTTTAGGGTTGCGAAGAATATCAGTAGTGGCGGTGCAGATAGTATCAACACGGCAATAAATTATAACTTTACAAATTTTGAAACGCCGCGCACCAAATTAAATGTGGTCAAGCACTCAACCTGTTGCTTACCCAGCTTTTGTTTTTTACTCGTTTCTTTTTCCCAAGAAAAGGCAAAAGGCCTATCTTCTTACTGGCCCCTTAATACTGGCCCCTTATGTTTTATATACTTCGGGTGACTCTCAGTCACCTTGCAGGTACTGAGAGTCACCTTGCTAGGTACTGAGAGTCACCTTGCTAGGTACTGAGAGTCACTTTGCTAATTGGGTTTTGAGGGCTAATTCTATACACTTACCGCTAAAACTTGAGTTGTTAAAGTTTTGTAAAGTTGCACAACCTAGTGCAATTTACGTAGAATCTATCTATGAAAAATCTCATTCTTTGTATTGGCTTCGTGAGCATCTTGGGCTTCAGTCAAGCAAAGCCAATGACGTCGCAAGCTTTTCACTACAACCTTGCGCTCTACACGATTAACCAGCTTGGCACTGTCCCGACACAGTGTGATTCGTTTGCTGCTCAAGACCCAAACGTAGAGTGGATGTGCGCTCAGTTTAACTGGGGCTATGAGACGTTTATTCCCAACTGGGACGCTGTTATTGCTAGCGGGATTGTTCAGGGCAGCTACAACATCGTGCCAACTAGCGACTGGCAAGCATACTATGTACCCAACGGGCTACTAGGATATTACGCAAGGACATACAGCTTCCACGGTGGCATGTTGATGGTGGCGTACGCGCCCTTTGCGTTCTACCGCGAGATTCACATAGGGTTTCATGGTGTGCCAACTATGGCGATACCTGCGCCTCAGCCAACTTCTGCGCCAGCACAGGTTCAGCAGCAGGTGTCTACGCCACAACCAGCGCCAGTTCAACAGCAAGCCCCTAGACAGCGTCCAGCGCCCGCTCAGCAGACTGCGCCTACAGCTACTCCCGCACCTCCCGCACCTGCACCGCAACCAGCTCCTGAGCCACCACGGGCAACACCTGTACCGCAAGCCGCACCGGCTGCTAGCCTTCGCTATGACCCGTTTGGGCCAGATAGGGATTGTGGAGAGTTTGCGACACAGCGTGAAGCTCAAGCGTTTTTTGAGGCTGCGGGTGGGCCGGCAAATGATAGGCACAGACTAGATAACAACAATGACGGCGTAGCTTGTGAGTCACGTCCTTAGTTTAAGTCTCTGACGCCATAAAGTAAGCGCGCCTTATAGGAGTAGGGCGCGCTTTTTGTTCGTACAGCTACCTGCTGGAGGAGGTGAGGTGTAAATTATACACTTACCGCTAAAGGTGGGCAAAATAAAATTGCTTCAGCTAGTCATTGTTGAATCCTATTATGTCCGATACTTCAACTGGCTTCCCAGTAATGTTAATTAGTCCCTTCAGGAGGACATCAAGCGTCTCAAATTTAATTCCCGTAGGTGGTTCATCTACATCAACAAGATTATAGATCGTAGTCGTACTTACCCCGGCTTCTTTTGCTAGCCGATAGGGCGTTACGCCGTGCGCTTCTAAATAAGCACGTAGTCTAAAACTGACTGCCATAGAACTTATCATAGACTTACTATAGCAAGTGCGTTGACATATATCAATAGACTTGCTATATTGAAGGCAAGTAAGGCGTGATAGCCCTAGAAAGCATCGCCTCACTTGAATCCATCTGTTGAAAGGATTAGCCGAATGATAGCACCTCCCCTCACCAGTACCCAAAAACACGTCCTCAAAATACTCTACGACTATGCTGACGAAAATCTTATTTCTACTGTTCCAGTCGATACCATTGCCGATGAAACAGGCTTTTGTAAGCGCACAGTGCTACGCGCATTGAAGTTCTTCAGAGAAAATGGCTGGATTGAGCGTTATCCTGTGTTTTCGCCTCTAGGACGCATGTCTAATCGTTACCGCCTACTAGGCAAGTTGCCCCACTATCAACCTCAGGTGCTGATAGACACACCATCATCTGAAATAGATCGTCAAAGTATACGGCAGCTACTTAAACCCCGCGCAGATGGTTACCTTCATGCGACTTTGATGTGCAAGGCTTATGACAAACTTTTTGCAGATTGGTACAGACTCAAGTCTACAAAAACGCTTACCGAGGCTCTATCTTTCGATATGGGAATTCCCATATCGAACTTAATCCAAAGTGTGAGGGGTGGCAACATCACCAAACAAGGCACCTACATCCACCCCGACCTCGCTGTCCAGCTAGCGCAATGGCTTGACCCCACCTTTGCGCTATTCGTCTCCCGCTTAGTCCGCGCACACTATGCAGCTAGCTCACCCTCAACCTCATACGGAGCAAACGAGCTAGTTGATGTTCACTACGTTGACACCCAACCTCACAGCCCCACACCCCGTGAGCATGTCAACGTCAACCAAGAACTGGTTAATCTACTCACCGTCATTGAAGCCAACCGCACGTTTGAACAAGAAAACCGCGCCAAAGAAGCTGCTCAGCTTCAATCGGTGTGTTTAACCTTGTTGGGAGATGGTCCAGCATGAGCATGCCGACACCTGGGCTGCGTTGCCATCTGCCGTTTGTTCACGCTTGTCATCAGGCTGCTCGAGCACGTGAGTACCAAAAAACCACCCAACGCCTCAAGCACCTACAACAACAACTCTGCGACCTTCACCCCATCCTTGCGGATGTCTTAGACGAATTTGAACGTACCTCAATTGAGATGTACGGTGCTAGGAACCGAGGTGAACAACCCAGTGACATGCTGGTCTTTGAGCACCATGATGCTGCTGAGATGGTGGCCTGTACACTGCGAGACTTGAGAAATGGGGAGGTGCACTATGACGATTAAGTGCGAGGCTAAGCAACCCATTTACCGCACTGTTGAGTTTGTCACCAGAACGGCTGAACCTTTTGCCGTACTTCCACTGGTTAACCACATCCGCGAAGAAGCTAGCCGTGAAAAGTTTGCTGATGTCGCTAGGATTAGTTGTGAGGTAAGTATTAAGCTAAGTGGCTTTTTTGAGGATGAACACGACTACAGGTGTGCATTGCAAGCAGTTGAGCAGCGCTTGCGTAGGACGTGGGCATTTGATCGGGTTAATGAGATAGCTGACTAGCCCTTTTTTGAACGCTTCACCAACACAACTTCCAACCCAAGTACATCCAAGATCCTGCCCCATATCACGGGCAGGATGATTAGTTTAGGTAGCCCTGAGCCTTTCGGTCGAAGCTCAAAAGCCAATCCTAAGATGTTGAGTTGTTCATCTAGGTTTTTGTCTAGTTGGACGGCACTTGGTTGACTTAGCAACCTGCCTATGCGTGGCTGTGAGACCTCGAGCATCTCTGCTAGCTGAGCCTGTGTGATGTTTTTATCTGCCAGCTCAGCCCGTACTTGCTCGCGTATCCAACGATTGATGCCCACGACGCAAATTTAGCATATTTTAGCTAGTATAGGTATTTTACTTAGCTTAAAATAAATGTTAATAATAACCCTTGCGATTATAGACAACAGTACATAGAATGTCGTTACTGCCGTTAGCACCACTAGCGGCGTCTCATACACTTACGGAGGTAACGGTGTTAACGACATTAGCGACAGAAGCGACGAATCAGGGAAAGTCAACGGCAGCAAATCATCTAGCGACAAAGGCGGCGACGGAAGCGCAAACTGATGAATTGATCGCACTAATTGATTTTGACGACCTCAAAGGTGAACGCGCTCTCAATAACATTTTTGCAAAAGCTCGAGTAGAGCCTAAGTACGTACTTCATCCTGTGGTTGAAGACCTAGCGCCAGTCATGAAAGCTCACAAAGATATTTTTATTGATACACAAGGTGCTCAGATTATGCGTGACAAGATTGCTGACCTAGTAGCATCTGACCTCATCATCATCTGCTCAACGTTGAAGGACAGCGATTTGAACGCAGCCGTCAAGACTCGCCGAATGTTTTTTGAAGAAGCTAAAAAAGCAGACACAGACGAGCCTAACTGCAAGTTTCTATTCACTTATGTCAACTCTAAAGATGCTG
>CAZMCW010000406.1:285-4328 GCA_964564405.1 uncultured bacterium | reverse complement strand
ATCGCTGGTCTTTTCAATGCTGGTCTTGAGCTATGACTTTTGCAAGAGGTCTAGTTAACTTATGCGTTAACGTCAACATAGCTCAGTAACATAGCTCAGTAACATAGCTCAGTAGTTAAACGTAATAGCGTTTCCACAAGTAACTGCCACAGGCGGTTGCGCCTGTGACCCAGGGGAGTAGAAATCGACCTACTTAGTGTGGGGGAACTAATCCTGGAACTGCTAGTAATACCAAATTGACTCTTAAATGTCATAGTCTGAATCATCTAAGGGTAGGCTCTCACGAGCGATTTTGATGCTGCAAAGCGACATCAAAACATCACTTTAGTATAAGATGTGCTAGCTGGATGTAAACGTTTGCTATCAACCGTAGGCGTCCATCTTGCAAGTCACAAGTAAGTACGGTAAAACCTGAGGCTATGAACCCCAAAATTGTGGCGTCGCATGTAGGTAAGTGCTTCGATACGGCTCGAGGCACGGTAGACGCGCTAGTTGACATGAGTCTCGAGGTTGCCGAAGGTGAATTTGTGTGTGTTGTAGGGCCGTCCGGTTGCGGTAAGTCAACCTTTTTACGGATGATTGCTGGCCTCAGTGAGGTCAGCTCGGGCACACTAACCATCACACCAGACGACCAGCAAACTTCCCAAAAACCTAGCAAACCGCTTACCAGTGTTGTCTTTCAGGAGTATGCTATTTTTCCGTGGAAGACCGTTTTGCACAATGTTGCGTTTGGGTTAGAAATGCGTGGCGTAGCTAAACGTGAGCGTTTAGAAACAGCAAACACGTGGCTCAACCGCGTCGGCCTCAGCAAGTTTGCCGATTACTACCCCAGCCAGCTTTCGGGTGGTATGAAACAGCGCGTGGCCATTGCCAGGGCACTTGCTAACGACCCAGATGTCCTGCTTATGGACGAACCGCTTGGTGCGCTAGACGCCCAAACAAAAGCAGTTTTGCAAGAAGAACTGTTAAACCTGTGGGAAGCTAATCGCAAAACCGTGGTGTACATTACCCATAGTATTGAAGAAGCTATTTTGCTGGGTGACCGCGTCATTGTCATGACAGCGCACCCAGGAACCCTCAAAACAACCTTTAAAGTAGATATTCCCCGTCCGCGCAGCCTAGCTACAACCCGCACCAAAGCGTTCAACGAACTTGCTGAGGCAGTTTGGGATGCGCTCAAAGATGAAGTTCACAAGGTCACAGATAGGGTGGCAGCATGACAACACGCCGCCTTGCGAGTACCTCAACTCGAACAATGTCAATGTGGCTAAGTGTAATGACCGTCCTATTAGGCTTTGTTGCCATTAACGGCGGTGCGGCACTATTGGACTTATGGGAATCTTATTGGTGGTTATTGATTGCCAGCCAGTTTGTGTTTGTAACCATGCTCGTTGACGCATTGCAAAAGCGGCTCAACGTGCAACAGCGGCAGCGCTTTGAACGCGTCCTAGCTTGGGGGTTTCCAGTCTTGCTTTTGCTTGTGGCAGAGGTAATCGTGCGCGTGGGTATTTTGAGTGCCACTTGGTTTTCGCCGCCAAGTCGAGTGGCGGTGGCGCTGTGGGATTTAACGGTAACTTATGACCGGTTTAACCAAACAAGTTTGCTGGGGCGTCCGTGGCTTGCTATAAGTGCGTTCAACGAAGGCGGTTTTGCTGCAGTGGCTGAACTTTTCCGTGAAAGTCACGTGTTGGCAACACTGGGGCGGGTTTTTATTGGTTTTGTGATTGGTATGCTGCCGGGCTTAATTATTGGCATTGTCATGGGGCTAAACAAAACGGTACGTACAATGTTAGACGGCACCTTGTCGGCGCTGTATGTGCTCCCTAAAATTGCTATTTTTCCGCTGCTTATGCTGATGTTCCCTGACCCTTTTGGGGAAGGCCCCAAAGTGGCAGTTGTTGCGATCTCAGCCTTTTTTCTCGTGGCAATTAGCACGGCGGCAGGCGTGCGGGATATTGATAGTATCTACTTAGAAGCTGCCCACAACTTTGGCGCGCGCGGGCTAAAGCTCTTTTGGCATGTCATTATTCCAGCGGCACTGCCGATTATCTTTGCAGGGTTGCGGTTAGCGCTAGGTACGGCGCTTATTGTAATTGTCGCCGTGGAGTTTATTCGCGCGCAGGTGGGCGTGGGCTTTGTGATTTATTATCATTGGCAAATTTTGGCGGTTGACAAGATGTATGCAGGACTCATTACGGTGATGGCTCTGGGTGCGTTACTTACTTATGGTTTGCAGTGGCTCGAGGCTAAAGTGATGCCTTGGCAAAAAGAGTAATCACTACGTACTTTCTAAGCGTTGTAATGAAACTTTACGTCAACGTTTGAGTATCGTTTAAAACGAACGTATCAACACATACAGCTCTTGGTAAAAAAGCTCCTCGTGAGACCAACTGAGAAGTTCACAGACCAGCAGATGCTATCTCAATAAGCGTGTTGACGTCATCACATGTTAGGTGATTGAACTAATAGCAGTTCCAGGATTAGTTCCCCCACACTAAGTAGGTCGATTTCCACTCCCCTGGGTCGCAGGTGCAACTGCCTGTGGCAGTTACTTGTGGAAACGCTATAAGCACCTCTAAGTTGAAAAGTGACACTTACCAAACTCAGCAGCGCCCATCCTTAACCGCTAAGCGTAGGTCACGAAGGCGGTTTCCAGACAGGAGGTACTTACTATGTCACAAAACCCTTGCATTTTTGTGAGGCATCTTTTATAGTCGGTGAGGGTTGTCAGGGCAGCCCGCACCCACAAAAGAGTACATCACCCTCCAGAAGTAGTTGCTACACAACTTAAATCATCGCTTGTCACAAAGCGTTTGACACCAATCACGTGGGTACACGGTGTTCAGAAAGGACGTTGTGACAGCCATGGTTATGACGCGAACCCGCACCCACCCAACAATTCAACTTGTAGAGACCTTGAGTTTGTATAAAACTCGAGCCTCCCTCCTTATCAAGGGCTTACGGTCAGATGACCCTGAACGTACTCGAGCTGCTGCGTTGCGCGTGCGCAAACTACCGCAGTTTGCCGCGCTCACACCCCAAGTCTTAGCTACCCAAGAAACCCGTGTGCAACACAAACATGCACTCAATGTCGTTGCTCTAGAACAAGGGCACGCAGATTGGGCGGTGCTTAAACACGGACTCGAGCAAGACTGCATTAACAACTTGCACGCGACTTGGTTGTATCCGTCTCAATGTCACGGCTTCTTGAACGAATGGCACGCTCAGTATGAGACTGCCAAGGATGCTCACATGCGCGTAGGCGGCTATTTACTCACCTATAAGCGGCATTATTTTGTATGCATGCGGGAGTACATTTGCGTACTGGGACTTGACCCAGATGATGCCAACTGGGCGCAGATTGCTTGGGATTGGGCTAATCCTGCTGATGAAGCAGCGAAGCAGCGGCTCGAGCGCAAACTCCTCAATGTGTTACTTGCCAAGGTTCAAGTACAAAGGGTGTCACCATAAAAGGTGTCATCATGACAGGACAATTTGAGGGCCCTCAATACTTTACAGATAAGATTGCGCTTGTCACGGGCGCAGGATCAGGCATTGGTCGGGCAGTTTCACATGCTTTGGCAGTTAAAGGTGCGTTTGTTATTGTCTCAGATGTATCGCTAGACGCTGCCAACAACGTTGCTGGTGAGATTTGCGTGCAACAAGAAAAGGCAGTAGCGCTCGAGCTAAACGTTGCTTCTGAAACAAGCGTGCAAAATGCTTTCGACCACATCCATCAAGAACATCAACGATTGGACATTTTGGTTAACAACGCGGGCATTACCGGACCTGGCATGACCCTAACTGCTGCTTATCCCAGTGAGCAGTGGCAGGAGGTTATAAACATCAACCTCAACGGGGTGTTTTGGTGTTTGCAGGCAGGTTTGCAGCAGATGCTCACGCAACAAACGGGGAATATTGTCAATGTTGCGTCGATTGCAGGACTGCGGGCGATGCGTGGTGCAGCCGCCTACGTCACCAGCAAGCACGCGGTGCTTGGGCTTACCAAAGCAGCCGCCGCCGAGTATGCTGATCAGGGCATT
>CAZMCW010000406.1:0-275 GCA_964564405.1 uncultured bacterium | reverse complement strand
TTCGCGTAAATGCAGTTTGTCCGGGGGTTATTGATACCCCCGCGACCCAGCGCACGCTCGAGGCAGTTGGTCAACCCCAACTTGCTGAGCAACTCGCCCGCGCGCACCCTATCGGCAGATTGGGAACAGCAGAGGAAGTTGCTGAGGCTGTCACTTGGTTGTGCTCGCCTGCGGCTAGTTTTGTCACCGGACACGCGTTGGCAGTTGATGGTGGCATCACCACGATTTGAGGTTGGTTTGATACTTAACTTGATGCCAGATTGATGTTTTCATCA
>CAZMCW010000405.1:0-4330 GCA_964564405.1 uncultured bacterium | reverse complement strand
GTACAGCGCAGCTCGAGCATACCCTTAGATGATTCAGACGGTGACATTTAAGAGTCAATTTGGTATTAGTAAGCATCCGAAGTATTGTAAGGTGACACTTATGTTGTCTTGTGTTCGGCATCTTGTATAAACTGCCTTACGTTGAGCATCTTGTAATAGCTTCGCAATCAACTGGCACTTTACTAAACTTTCGAATTAATAAATAATTCATTCCCGTATCGGTTATTTTTACCGCAAACCCTGTACAATAATGCACATATGCCTACGCCTCGCATTATCCTAGACTGTGATCCAGGGCACGATGATGCCATAGCTATGATCTTAGCTGCCAAGCACAGCAACTTACTTGGCATTACTACAGTAAGTGGCAACGTTGCCCTTAGCTCAATAACTCACAACGCGCTCGCTGTTGCGCAAATTTTAGACCTTGACGTAGCCGTTTATGCAGGTGCTGACCGTCCACTTGTTGTTGATGCCGTTCACGCTGAGTTTATACACGGCGAAACGGGTCTGGGCGGCCCGGTACTACCTGAACTTACACGCCAAGTTAACCCGCAACATGCAGTAGATTTTATTGTTGATACTGTGCGCACAACAGACGACGTGTGGTTGGTGCCTACCGGGCCACTTACTAACATTGCCCTAGCCCTGCGCCAAGCGCCAGACATTGCCAGCCGGTTAGCTGGTATTGCCCTTATGGGCGGTAGCCGCAGTTACGGCAACGTGAAAATTGCTGCTGAGTTTAATATTTTTTATGACCCCGAAGCTGCTGATATTGTGTTTCGCTCAGGCGTGCCGCTCATAATGTGCGGCCTCGATTTAACCCATCAGTTTATGCTTTACAAAGAAGACATTGACACCTTGCGCGGAATTGATAATCGCGTGGCGGGATTTACTGTGGAATTGCTCGAGTTTTTCTCGCAAGAATACGCTCGAGTCTTTTTTGGTGACGTGCGCGCGCCTTTACACGACCCTTGTGCGGTCATGACCGTAACCCATCCGGAGTTATTTGAATTTGAAGACTTGTACGTGGTTATTGAACTGCACGGCGAACACACCCGCGGCATGACCGTAGTCGACCAACGCGGGGTTCAACGCGGTCTCCGCAGCGGGCCGCCGCCCAACGTCAAAGTGGCTACCACCATCAACCGCAGTGGCGCATTAGCGTTACTTCGCCAGACGCTCGAGGCTTATTGATGTTATCTCAACGCACATCCGACGTAATTCGCTTTCAACACGTCACCAAAACTTATTCGCGTACCCACACGCACGCGCTCAAAGACGTCACCTTTCGCATTGAAAAAGGTGAGTTTATCTACATCACTGGGCATTCTGGCGCGGGTAAATCCACCTTGTTGTCGCTTATTTTGCGGCGCATTTTGCCCAGTGAAGGCACCGTACAATTGCTTGGACAAGACGTCAGCCAGATTCGCCAAAGTAAACTTCCGCTCGTGCGCCGCAAAATTGGCATGGTCTTTCAAGACCACCGTTTACTAGATCATATGAGCAGTTTAGACAACCTCATTTTTGCACTCAGAGCCACTGGGCAACGCGGCAATTTAGAACAGCGGGCCATGACTTTCCTAAGACAAGTTGGCCTTGCCCACAAACGCAAAGCTCATCCTATCGAATTGTCTTTAGGGGAGCAACAGCGCATTGCCATTGCTAGAGCTATGGTCATTAACCCGCCTCTACTCTTGTGCGATGAACCCACCGGCAACCTCGACCCAGATACCGGTTGGGAGATTATCCAGCTTTTAAACGACATCAACATTAAAGGCACCACCGTGCTAGTAGCAACCCACGCGCGTGAACTGGTTGACCAACTGCGCCGCCGCACCATTGTGCTGCGCAGCGGGCAAATTGTGCGCGATGACAAAAGTGGCGGTTACTCGCTGTAGCAACAGAATGTAATCAAAAGGGTGACATTTGCATAACAGCACAAATGTCACCCTTCAGGACACCCATCACGGAGCTTAAGGCTGGTCGCTGTGTAGAATGAAGTCATGCATCATATTGTGGCAGTTCGGGATACCGATAATCATGAAACCCGCGTAGCGTTAACACCAGCAATTTGCAAAAAACTTGTGGACTTGGGCATGCAAGTGACGCTCGAGACCGGGTTTGGTGAGCGCCTTCACTTAACAGATGACGCTTACCACGACGTAGGCGTGACCTTAAAACCTCGAGCTGAGGTTTTAGCAGCAGCAGATATTTTAGTAAGTTTGCGCCCACCCGCCCAAGAGGATTTGGCACAACTCCCCGAGGGCACAGCCGTGGCCAGTTTTTTGGACCCGTTTCGGCAAACAGATCTAGTAAAGTACTTAGCTTCCAACAAGCTAAGCGCACTAGCTATGGAACTTATTCCCCGCTCAAGCTACGCGCAAAAGATGGACGCACTCAGTTCGCAAGCTAGCTTGGCAGGCTACGCAGCCGTTATTGGGGCAGCCGAAAAAATTGACAAAGCCCTGCCTATGATGACCACCCCAGCAGGCACCATTGCGCCAGCGCGGGTGTTTGTGGTGGGCGTGGGAGTAGCTGGCCTGCAAGCTATTGCTACAGCCAAGCGACTCGGCGCACGGGTAGAAGCTTACGACACCCGCCCTGTTGTCGCCGAACAAGTTGCCTCACTTGGTGCTAAGTTTGTGAGTATAGACGTTGGTGAAACCGGGCAGACCGCCCAAGGTTACGCCAAAGCACTTACAGATGAACAACTTGCTAAACAACGTGCACAGATGGCCAAACACTGCGCCAACGCAGATATCATTATTACCACCGCACAACTGTTTGGTCGCCCGGCCCCGCGCATTATTACCGCTGAGATGATCGCTGGCATGAAACCGGGTAGCATTATTGTGGATTTAGCAGCGTCTACCGGGGGCAATGTAGAAGGCAGTCAAGCAGATGAAGACGTTGTAGTCGGCGGCGTTACCATCGTAGGGTTTGTAAATTTTCCAGGCACCGTAGCACGGGACGCTTCGCAGATGTATGCCAGCAATCTTGGTAGTTTGCTCGAGCACCTTTGGGATAAAGAGACTAGCAGCATTACCTTTGACCTAGATGACGACATCACCCAAGGTGCGCTGCTGACCCACCAAGGTGACATTCGTGATGAACGTGTGCGGGCAGCCGTTGAGGGCTAAGCTCGAGGATTTGTATTAGCTCGGGCGCTCACAACGCTAACTTAGCAACCCGAAGGTTCCATGAATCCACCTATGGGAATTAACTATACTCAACCTTCAGATAAACCATATCTAGCCTTTACCTAAAGTTGACAGCTTGTTCACAGGGGTTGCATACCGTGAGTTATTCCTTTTGAATCACTACGTAGCACATGCTAAAAGGAAAATTTGCAAGTTGTCAGATAATTAGGAGGATGCTATGCAAGCATTCGTCAGGTCTTTAGGTGTGCTGGGTCTACTCATCGTCGGTTTCGCTTTTGCACAAACTGTAGAAATTCAAGCTGTGTTTTACGATGGTGATCCTTTTGCAGGTGGTGAGCAAGTAGGTACCGCTATTTTTGATGACGGTACTATCAGCCGTCGTCTTTATGAAAATGACGACGATCCTCTAGCAGATGCAACCCACGTTACCGTGTCACCCACTGAAGAAATGGCTCGAGACGGAGGTGCTATCACCTTTGAAATTGTCGATATGGGTAACAGCAAAACTAACATCACAATTTCACAAGATGGTGTTGACCCCAGCAATTCGCCGTCGCTAGCACAAGTCATCGATGACGTACAAACTGCTTTTGAAGGTAATCTTGGGTTTATTATGTTCGCAGATTGTAGTGGTGAGGGTTGCTACGCTGTAAGCCACTATCTTCTTAAACCAGGTGAATCATCACCTACGTTTGTAAATTACGAAGGTGCAACCCACATACAACTTATTCTTGGTGAGCAAAGTTTGTTAGCTGCCGTGAGACCCAACTTTAGCTCGAGCATCAACACAGTTGAAATTGAGTTTCCTGAAAATAGTGGCGAGTACATTCCACTTATCTTGCTACCTTTGAAGGTACAACAGCAAAACTAACTCAAAGCGTTGCAGTATAAACACTTACAACGAGCGTCATGTACTTAATCAGTTGACGCTCGTTGTTATCTCAATACTCTGGACACTTATCGAGGTATTTAAGTTTGCTGCCATCAGTGTCAGTAGACGTTTATCAAACTCACCTCAACCCCCAACTCACATTAAACCACAAACACCGTCACAGATGCATTTAAAAAGTGAGAAGACATTGGTATTATACCAAGTCCGACAAAACACATTATAAACTCCTACGGAGTTCATTACGTTCTAGTCGGACTTGGTATCTGTTTCTGCT
>CAZMCW010000404.1:0-4341 GCA_964564405.1 uncultured bacterium | reverse complement strand
GTACAATTGGCCGTTTAGGCATAGGCGGTACCTCACAAGTTGGGAAAGATGGGTTTAGTTAGGGTACACCAGATGAAGGGGCTCGAGTAAGCCTCTTGTAGCAATTAAGATGGCTTACTACCTAGTGGCATGACAACAGACCTAGACGGCAACACCCGCATTCAAGGTGCTGTGGTAGACATGGGTGTGTATGAGGCTGTACCTGCTACTGCTGGGGCGTAGCTTGGTCAAAACAGGAATTGAGTTAGCACCAAAGCAGAGGGTATTACCCCTTGTCTGCTAAAAGTTGTCGTACCTTTAGCGTTTCCACGAGTAATTGCCACAGGCAATTGCGCGTGCGACCTAGGGGAGCAGAAATCGACCCACTCAGTGTGGGGGAACCAATCTTGGAACTGCTACTTGTACTAGGATGGTGCGGCATTTACATCTACCGCAGAAACATCCACTAACACATCACCCGGATCTTTAATGAGCGCACGCAGTTGACCGTAAAACGTGAGTTCAGGTGCTTGTACAACCTCATAACCCTGTGCCTCAGCTCGAGCAATCACTGGTGCAAGGTCAGCAACCACAAAAGTGAGGTACATACCTAAAGGCTTGCCTCGAAACGCTACAGGTAGGAGTTCGTGATCTGCTTGAATGATGCCAAGCTCAAAATCTTTATTGTCGGTCGTGAGTTGAATAAACCAATCACTTTCAAAAGCAACATTGAACTTGAATAAAGCTTTGTAGAACTCGGCAGACGCGTGAACATCTGCTGCAGCAATGTTGGTAATAAACCTATCAATAGTTACTGGCGCGTTCGTTGGTGACGTCATAACATCAGTTTGAGCAAGTAGGCTAATACCTAGGTTTTGTGATTTACGTTTAATGTTCTGATTGAGCAGATTGTGCTTTGGGGGCATCCTGCTTGCGCCCACTAGGTGTTGTTCCCCAACCCAGTTTTTGCCGCAAAATATCAAACGAGCTGTGCTTGTCTGAGGCAATGAGCATAAAGTCCGTTTTGGCAGCAGATACGGTGAAGTAGTCGCCGCCGTGAAGGTCGAGCCGCTCTTGCCCGTCTACCACCAGCGCCATTTCATCGGCTGGGTTGTCTATGCGGAAACTGAGCGTACACAAACTCTCAATGACAATCGGGCGGTTGGTGAGCGAGTGGGGGGCAATCGGTGTGACGATAATTGCCCGCAGGCCCTGCCCCAAAATGGGCCCGCCCACCGACAGCGAGTAAGCTGTTGAGCCCACTGGTGTAGAGACAATAAGCCCGTCTGCGTGGTACTGGGTGGCGTGGTAGCCATCCACACTCATGTTGATGCCGAGGAGGCGCGTCATGACGCCCTGCGACACGGTGACATCGTTTAAGGCGTAGCAGGTTGTGATGCCGACACTGTTATGAAGGCGAATCTCGAGCATCATTTTAGGACTAAGCCGCCAGCAGCCTTGTTTGTCACCGTCTAAAAAAGCATAAGCGTCCTCAATGCTGTGTTCAGCTAAAAAACCCAATTTGCCCATGTTGATACCAAGCGTGGGCACCGGTGTACCCGCCATGCGTCGAGCACTAGACAGAATCGTGCCATCCCCACCCACGGCAATAACCATATCAGCACCTTTGGCAACTTGCGACAGCTTGGCCGTGCCTGCTAAGTCGAGGATGGTTTCAATACCGCGTGCTTGCAATTTTTCCGCAAAGTCTTTGGTAACTGGGTGAGCTTGCGGTTTATAGCGGCTACTCGCCAGCACAACTCGCTTAAGGTCAAATACGCTTTTGGTAAAGATGTCGCTGTTACCTGCCATCTAGCTAGCCTGTCACGTTAACGTTACTGGTAGCAGGGGTTGTGGTGAGGTGGTTCTCGAGGCTGTCAATAACTTGCTCGAGCGTTAACTCATCGGTATGAATGTGAATCGCATCTTGTGCTGGCGCAGATTGGGCTTGGTCGCGTTGATCACGTTCAATAATTGCGGCTGTGAGTTCAGCAAGGTCGCCATCGCGTTCGCCTAAACGCCTGCGGGCGCGAACCTCCGGCGCAGCGTGTAAGTAAAACTTAGCGCGTGCGTTGGGGAACACAACTGTACCCATATCACGACCGTCGATGACAAAATTGCCGGTAAGCGTTTGCAACTTTTGGTTAACCCAAGTTCGTACTTGCGTGTGTTTGGCAACTGCGGATACGTTTTGGTCGATGGCGTCTGTCTCGAGCAAGGTGCTAATATCTTGAGCCTCAACACAAACCTTGTTGTCTTTGTCTGCATAAGGTGTTAACTGAACGGGGCGTTTTGCTGCGGCATCAAGTAAAGCTTCGGCGTCGTGAACATCTAGTTGGTCGTCTAAGGCTAACCAAGTAAGTGCGCGGTAGAGTAAGCCGCTCGAGACATAAGCAACTCTCAAACGTTGCGCGAGTCCTTTGGCAGCACTTGACTTGCCAGATGCCGCCAAGCCGTCGATGGTAATCACGTGTTGAGACGCTGTCATCTAAACAGCCGTACTTTCCAAAGCAAACGCACAGGTCGTGTCACGTGGTTTAGTTTACCGTATCTGCCGCTGTCGAGGGCATCATGTTGCATATGACGGGTGACTATTAGCAGCTACACGAGATGTTGTTACCAACTTACTGACATATGGATATTGCTTTTTGTAAAAGGGAGAGAGGGAGCACGGGAGAAAGGGGGATTTTATCAGATACCCCCTACACACGCGCTAACGCATGTATCACAATATCGTGGCGTTGCTATATATAGTCTGACGAACCTGATAGGCTAGAGCCATGCTGGTTGAGCGGACGACCCTCGAGCAGCGCGAGCAGGTAACTCTCGCGCCTTATGCTGTATTGGCAGTGACGTCGCGCGGGCGTATTTACCGTGAAGACGAATCCCGCTACCGCACTGCCTTTCAAAAAGATAGGGACCGAGTCGTTCACAGCAATGCCTTCCGGCGGCTCGAGTACAAAACGCAAGTCTTTGTGAACAATCAGGGCGACCACTACCGCACACGGCTTACCCACACGCTCGAGGTTGCCCAAGTTGCCAAAAGCATCACTCGGGCATTAGGCTTAAATGAAGACCTAGCTGAGACAATTGCCCTTGCCCATGACCTAGGGCATCCACCTTTTGGACATGCGGGCGAAAAAACCCTCGACAAACTTGCCAAGCACTACGGCGATGAGGCTGGCTTTGACCACAACAAACAGTCCTTACGCATTGTCACCAAATTGGAACAGCGCTACCGAGACTTTCCCGGGCTTAATTTGAGCTGGGAGGTGCTCGAGGGCATCATGAAACATGAAACCCGCAGCAGTTTAGATGACGCGCTGCTCGATGCCCGCTGGGAACCCAACAAACACCCAAGTCTTGAAGCGCAACTAGTGGACTTAGCAGATGAACTTGCTTACAACGTTCACGATTTAGACGACGGCCTCCGCTCTGGACACTTGGCAGGTGAACAGCTCACCGAGGTTACCCTCGTTGCCGAGATGCTAACTACGCTCAACCTCGATCCCAGAGACTTAGGTGACGCACCTACCAGCAAACATCAAGTTCACAATCCAGATGCCAACCGCTATTGGTTTATTCGAGAATTGCTTGGTAAGCTTATTGAAGACACCGTTGCCCACACGCACAAACGGCTTAGCCAACTAGGCGTTCAAACCCTAGCAGATGTTCGCGCCGCAGGGCAATTACTAGCAGGACCTTCAGCTAAAGTGCAAGCGCAAGTTGCTGAGCTAAAAGAATTTTTGTACGAAAACTTGTATTTTCACTACCGACAACTGCGCATGACCAACAAAGCAGAGCGCTTGCTCGAGCAGCTTTTTCGCGCTTACGCCGACGCACCCGACATGTTACCGTTTAGCGTCCAACAAGTTGCCCGCGACAAAGGCACCATTCGGGCTATCACCGACTACCTCGCTGGTATGACCGACCGCTACGCTAGCGACGAGTACAAACGGTTGTTTGATCCGCAAGTTTTGACCTAACTTGGCTTTGGGTATACGTGTGGGTTGTATGTGTGTTGGTTGAGTTGTCAAAACAGTTACCCAAGGCTGCTGACATATAGCGTTAACCGTAAGTATAGAGTTAGGCGAGTACCAATAACCCCGCTCCGTTTACAGCTCAATGTTTATGTATATCGCTATAGTCCTTGAATGCAAACTCGGCAGGTTAAACAACATCACCTAACATCACTTGATGTCATGGGCTATTCGGAGATGCCCCAATAGTCTTGATGGCTCAATAATCTTGATGGCTCATGTTTATGCGATTGCGTCTGAAGACAAAACTTATAGATGCTTTTCGCCTTCAGATGACTTTATACCAAATTGACTCTTGAATGTCATAGTCTGAATCATCTAA
>CAZMCW010000403.1:0-4366 GCA_964564405.1 uncultured bacterium | reverse complement strand
TCTACGTAGGTCGATGTCTACTCCCCTAGGTCGCACCCGCAACTGCCTGTGGCAGTTACTTGTGGAAACGCTATATGAACGGGAAACTACCGTAGTCACAAAGTAGATACCGTGCGAATTTCATAATCATAGTGTCAACACAGCATCACATCGTAAATACAGTACAAGATCAGTAACGTCATGACGGGAACTTGATGATGTATTCAATACAGCAGTTTTTAAAACACACTCAACATGACTAACAAAATGAATTTTTCAGCGGCACTTGACGATTTTTATAAAGCACGCCGCAAAGCTCAACTGCAAGACATTGTCGCGGCATTGCGCGGCGAGTCAACACGTTTGTTATCGTATGAAGAAGTGCGCAAGCGTTTACAAGCTGTTGAAAGCTCACACCCACGCCTCGAGGACATTCCCTTAGACAGCATTGTGGGCAGTGTGGGACGTTACAATGATTTTACGCGCTCATTTTTACCCAAACACAACAGCGATAAGCAGCGTTGGGTCAACGTAGAGTTGCAGATGACCGGCTTGCAAGGACTGCCGCCTATCGACGTGTATCAGTT
Organism: uncultured bacterium; assembly: GCA_964564405.1. GTDB lineage: Bacteria > Deinococcota > Deinococci > Deinococcales > Trueperaceae > JBCCBI01. Next base: position 3,800 of record CAZMCW010000403.1, on the reverse strand, counting down.
GGGTAGTGCTTATTTTGTCAAAGATGGTAATCACCGGGTGTCCGTTGCGCGGCAGTTAGGGTTTAACACTATTCAAGCGTACGTAACCCGCGTTCACAGCCGCGTGCCCCTTGACGCATCAGTACAACCCGAAGATATTATCATCAAAGAAGAATACTTGAACTTCCTTGAACTAACTCAACTTGACCAAACACAACCTGCTGTCAACCGCGATACGTTTAGCGTGACAGTAGCAGGCGGCTATCAGGAGTTGCTCGAGCACATTCAGGCGCATCAATACTTCATGAGCCTTGAACGCGCCCGTACCCAAGGACATCTTGCTCACGACGATTACACAACAACTACCGCTAGTGAGCTTCCTGACAGTGCCCAGGTTAGTTTAGTTGAAGCTGCTAGCGACTGGTATGAAAGTATCTTTGAACCTGCTCTAGGGCTTATTCAGACGCACTTGCTAGCCCACTTTCCAGGGCGTAGCAAAGCTGACATGTACTTGTGGCTCAGCCGCCACCAGCAAGCTCTTGAAGACGACCTAGGCTGGCAACTTCCTCAAGACGCTGCTGCACGTGATTTGCTGAGTACATTTGCTGACCGCCACAGTGATGGCGTCGGTAACAGACCCGCGTTTGCTGACCTACATGCGCCGCGCAGTCGCGACCGGCTTATTCAGCGTATTATGGTGCCACTTTCAGGTAGTGACGTCAGCTGGAACGCGTTTGAGCAAGCCCTTGTCATTGCCGCTCGAGAACACGCTACTATTTACGGCTTACATATTCAGGCTGCTAGCACGTCTCCACAAGCAAGTGATTTGCTCGAGCAAGAATTTTATGACCGTTGTCAAGCTGCTGCCCAACGCGGTCAGTTTGCTACACAACCCGGTCAGGTTGTTGCGAGTATCTGTCAACGCTCGAGGCATATGGATATTGTTATTGCCACCTTGCCTAGCGCACCACCAATGGGGTCCGCAATTTTGTCCGACAGTTTGCAACAAGAAGAACTGTCTAGCAGCGCAGCTTTGCTACGGTGTTGTAAAGTGCCATTACTCGCGATGCGCGGCGAGCCTTATCATATTAAACGTGCACTAGTTGCTTACGACGGCAGCCCCCAAGCTGACAGTGCTCTCTACGCTGCAACCTACCTAGCTGCACGTTGGCAAGTCAAACTTATGGTCATGACCGTGTTGGAGTTTGGTCAAGCCAAGCAACAAGCACTTGCCAAAGCCAAAGACTACCTTGCACAGCACGAAGTTGAAGCTAGCTTTTTACAGACCAGAGGACGGGTTGCCGATGGCATCTTGCAAGCTGCCGCCGTACATGAAAGCGACCTCATTTTGCTGGGCAGCTACCGCTACAACGCACTTGTGGAACCTTTACTGGGCGGCGTCCTCGACCAACTTCTCAAAAATAGTCAGACTCCATTATTGGTCTGCAAATAACTTTGATTTGAACTTGTACAAATGCTAACTAGATACGTTGCTTACTTTGTGTATCAACACCGATATCAACACATCACTCTTCTAGTGTCTTTAGCAACATCACGATGCCGTGATACCTGCAGTGTGTCTGATGAAATTTCTTCTGCCCTTTTCTTCTCTTTGCTTAGCCTTACACACAAGATCACTTTCTAATAAACAGAGTTGCCTTCTGGTTATCCGCAACAGTATCTCGTAAAACCCCTTCTCATAACCCCAAAGTTACGTCACTGACGCAACTCCGCATCCAGATGCAGACCTTATTGGATGTATTGATAACGCATTCATGAGGGCAAGATGTAAGCTTTCTAGGCATCAACCTGACAAAACGCTGACAATAATCTGACATAACAGTGAAGTAGCACAGATACACTCACTCTCGGAGGTAAGAAATGAAAAGCATGTTCTTATTAGTAGCCCTCTTGGGTTTTGCATTCGCTCAAGACGTCAACGTCGCAGGTTCTTCAACCGTGTATCCCATTACCTTGCCTATGGGCGAAGAATGGGCCATTGACACAGGCCTTGATATTTCAGTAGCGTCAACGGGTACTGGTGGCGGTTTTACACTCTTTTGCCGTGGCGAAACCGACATCAGCAACGCCAGCCGCCCTATTGCTGAAGATGAAGCTGCCATCTGTGAAGAAAACGGCATTGAACCCGTCGAATTACTCGTTGCCTTTGACGCGCTGACCGTAGCCGTTAACAACGACGCTGACTGGGTTGACTGCATGACCACAGAAGAATTGCAAGCGCTTTGGGAACCCGATTCTGGTGTGGAAACTTGGGCAGATGTCCGTTCTGAGTGGCCAGCTGAAGAGATTAACTTGTTCGGCCCAGCTACCACCAGTGGTACGTTTGACTACTTCACCGAAGAAATTGTTGGCGAAGAAGGCGCAAGCCGCACGGACTACTTCCCCAGCGAAGAAGATGACATCTTGGCAGAAAATGTCTCCAATGATGTCAACGGTTTGGTCTACTTGGGCTACGCCTACTACGCTGCCGACCCTGACCGCCTTAAGTCCATTGGTGTAGATAGCGGCGACGGTTGCGTACTGCCTTCAGTGGAAAACATTGAAAATGGTAGCTACACCCCACTTAGCCGTCCACTCTACATCTACGTGAGCAGCGTATCGCTCGCTGAAAAAGAGGCTGTGCAAAGTTTTGTGGAGTTTTACTTAGCTGAAGAAAACCGTGACATCATTGCTGATACTGGCTATGCTGTTTTAGAAGATTCTGTCTACGAAGCAGATCTCGAGCTCGTCCAACAGTACTACTAAACCTGGTTAAGAAGCGTGTTTTCAACACTCTGTTGACGTGACACTCAACACCCTGTTGACGTAACACGTTGCACCACATGCGCAATAATCGTAAAAGTAGCCTTCGGAGTCTCTACTATCTTCGAAGGCTATTCTCATTGAATCACGTTTTATCAAATTAAGGAGGTTTATGGCACAAGTTCTCGCACCCAATGCGCTCAACAAAAACGCCAACCGCAACCGCAAAGAACAAGTCATCGCTGTCCTGATGTTCATTGCAACCAGCATCTCAGTGCTGACGACCATCGGCGTGATTTTGGCACTCACCACCGAAGCGGGTTTGTTTTTTGCCGATGAGTCGGTGACCTTTCAGGAGTTTTTTACAGCCAGAGAATGGTCTCCCTTATTTGCCCCTGCACAAAGACGTTTTGGTATTGCACCCCTCTTTTTGGGTACACTGCTCGTTTCAACCATTGCGCTAGCTGTCGGTATGCCCCTCGGCTTAGGCGCAGCAATTTACTTATCGGAGTTTGCGCACATGCGCGTGCGGCGCGTGGTCATGCCCGTGCTCGAGATACTTGCAGGCATTCCCACCATTGTGTTGGGGTACTTTGCCCTGCTTACCGTCACGCCCTTTTTGCGCAGTTTTATTCCTGGTTTGCAAAGTTCCAACGCATTGTCTGCTGGTTTGGTGATGGGTTTTATGTTGCTACCTACTATTAGCAGCGTTTCAATTGATGCCATGCAAGCCGTGCCAAGGAGCTTGCGCGAAGCCGCGTTTGGACTTGGCTCAACCAAGGGCGAAGTCACCTTGCGGGTTGTGGTGCCAGGGGCACTTTCGGGCATTGTGGCGTCATTTATTTTAGCAATGTCAAGAGCGGTTGGCGAAACAATGATCGTTACCTTAGCTGCCGGGCAGCAGCCAAACTTTACCTTTGATCCGAGGAGCACCATCCAAACCATGACGTCGTTTATTGCGGGTACTGCCCAAGGCGACCAACCTGCGGGCACCATCGGTTCACTCTCACTTTACGCCGTCGGTACGACCCTGTTTGTGACCACGTTACTCCTCAATA
>CAZMCW010000402.1:0-4368 GCA_964564405.1 uncultured bacterium | reverse complement strand
ATAAGTTGAGGTCATGCTCGAGCAGCATCTCGTTTAGCGTTGTTAAAGCCTCAACACAAAGCTGGCAACCTCAGCACGTCAAATTTACCTGCAAAACGATGTAACTAAAACTGCACCTCAAACTGCAACTAAAACACTGCAACTCAAACGATGTGAGCGTCGTCGACAATTTGTTAACACTTAACAAGTACAGTCAACCACGCCAAAAACATCTTTCGATTGTACGTGCTAGTTGCGGTACACAGCGCACCCTATCTTGCTTTCTACAGGTGGTATTGGAGGTGAGACCTTTAACCACCAATGGAAAGCATCGTACGTGGACGCGCTACTGGCGCGGTGACACCGGAAGCAACTTTACGGTGGGCGGCAATCAAAAAAACGTCTTGCAGTGCTTTGACGGGGTCATCCGCCAACAGGGCTGGGCGGGCGTCTAATTCACGGTCGGTCAGCAAACAGGGGCGCACGCGGGCGTCGCTGGTCACGCGCATGCGGCTGCAGGCCCCACAAAACGGTTCGGAGATGGGGTTAATAAAGCCGAGTTTGCCTTGCCAGCCGGGAACGGTGAAGAGTCTCGCGGGCGCGCTGGGGTCGGTGGGGACGGGCTCGAGCTCCCCAAAAATGTCCTCAATACATGCTTTGGTTTCCTGCCCCGAAAAAAAGTCTCGAGCATACTCATCCGCCCCGGCATTATTCAAGTGCATGTACTCAATAAAACGCATGTGAAGGGGTAAATCTCTAGTGAGTTCAGCAAGCTGGGGAATCTCACCATCGTTCACCCCACGAATCACCACAGCATTCAGTTTGACGGGTTGCAAGTCTGCTTCAAACAACGCATCAATTCCGCGCCAAACTTGGCTAATTTTAGTCGTTTTTGTAAGCGCTTTGAAGGCATCCTCACTGACAGCATCTAGCGAGATGTTTACGCGGTCCAGGCCAGCCGTTAGCAAGTCTGGTAGTTGCCGGGCAAGTAAGGTGGCGTTGGTGGTGATGGCGACATCGGGCACACCCAGTTCTTTGGCAGTCGCAATCATCTGCGGTAGGTCGCGGCGCAACAGCGGCTCGCCGCCCGTAAACCGTACTGAAGTCATCCCAAGACTAACAGCAGCACGCAGCACATGGCTAACGTCCTCTAGCGTGAGGGTGCCCGCAGGCTCCGCGTGATGGGCGGCTAGCGGATGGCAATAGACACACTGAAAATTGCAGCGCGGCGTAATGCTAATGCGCAGGTCGCGCACGACCCGCCCGTGTTGATCGATGAGAGATGTCACCTTTTAAGGCTACCTGATGAAACAAATGTCATCTGGTTATGCACTAACATAATTGACAAAGTCGTGTCACAGGCATCAATCTTGTGATGATATTGAGTTAATCCTTACGGTATTGTGTGGATACGGATCAAGTTTCGCAAGATGATGCATTTATTGGTCGGTAGGCAAAATCAACAGTTCATGGATGTTGACGTGCGCCGGTGCGCTAACGGCATACATGATGGTATCAGCAATATCTTCTGAACTTAGCACGGTCATGTTACCGACAACTTGTTTCATACGCGTTGTGATGTCGGGGTCAGTGATGTGCTCGAGCAACTCCGTGCCCACCAGCCCCGGCTCAATGCAGGTCCCCCGAATGCCGTACTTACCAGACAGCTCCTGCCGCAAGCCGTCCGAAAAGGCGCGCACAGCGTACTTGGTCGCCGCATACACCGCCGCACTAGGCATCACTTTACGCCCCGCAATCGACGACACATTGATGATATGCCCGCGCTTGCGTTCAGTCATGCTGGGGAGTACCGCACCAGTTGCGTACAAAACGCCTTTAATGTTTACGTCCACCATGCTGTCCCACTCGTCTACCTTGCAAGCGTCTAAGAATGACAGCAGCATGATGCCCGCGTTGTTGACCAAAATATCAACCGGACCCAAGGCTTCTTCTGTGGCAGCAATCATGGCGGTGACGGACTCGCGGTTGGTGATGTCGGTTTCGACGGCAATAGCTTTGCCGCCACCTTGGGTGATGGTTTGAGCGAGTGCCTCGAGCTTATCTACTCGCCGGGCTGCTAACGTGACAGACGCACCCGCTTGCGCGAGGGCTTTGGCGGTAGCTTCACCGATGCCGCTACTGGCACCGGTGACAACGGCAACTTGTCCTTGTAGTGAGGTCATATGAGGTCCTATCTTGGTAAGTTATGGCTTGCTTTTAGAGAAGTGCGTACATAGAGAATATTCATTTGTATGTCTTGCGAGAAGCTAACTTCCTTTTTGCACTTTATTTCAACATAGAAATGGAAAATCAATTGGTCATTGCATCTTGTCAACTGCCGGATATTCAACAGGACATGCAACAGACGTTGCAAATCATCCTAAACTATGCCGCACAAGCTGACATGCAAGGGGCAGATTTAGTCTGTTTTCCAGAATGTTATTTACAAGGTTATGTTGTTCACAAAAAGCTAACACCACAACTTGCGCTTGATCTGTCAGCACCAGCTTTTCAAGCTATTCTTGAACGTTTGAGCAGCCTTCAGGCTACACTAGTGTTTGGTCTCATTGAAGTTTGTAATGAGAAGCTATACAACACTGCGGTTGTTGTGAGGGCAGGTGACCTCTTAGGACGTTACAGAAAAACAAAGCTTCTTCCTGGTGAGGGCATTTTTGAGGCTGGTAGCGAGCATCCTATTTTTCAAGTTAAGGCTATAAAATTTGGCATTAACATCTGTTATGACATGAATTTCCCACAGTGTGCTCGAGCACTATCTGAGCAAAATGCGCAGCTACTTGTTTGTCCATCTAACAATATGATGCGTTACGACGTTGCCGAAGCATGGAAAGGTAAACATAACGAAAGCCGTATTCAGCGGGCACTCGAGTCAGGTCTCTACATTGTTTCTGCAGATGTCACAGGCGAAAGAGACGGGCGTATTGCTTATGGTCCTACAGCACTCATCAACCCTCGAGGTGAGATTGTTACACAAGTCCCACTGCTGCAAGAAGGCATGATTATCCAAGAAATTATGGTTTAACCATCGTCTAAAAGTTACAGACTCAGTCGTACAAATGCTGTGTTATCTCTACCTAAACTTGATTGTGGGTATATCAAGTATCTTTAGGCTAAATGCAGAGAATACTTTGGCGTTATAGCTATATATCGTCAGCTAAAATACAGTCCTAACCGTTCATGCATGGGCTATCATGAAAGCACTATGGATGAAGCAGCAACCAACACACCAATAGATACATCAACCCTAACCGCAGAAGACGCGTTGCAATCTGGGCAGCCCGTTGCCTTTCAAGCAGAAATTCAGCAACTGCTGGATATTCTTATTCACTCGCTCTACAGCGAAACGGACATCTTTTTGCGGGAGCTTATTTCTAACTCCTCAGACGCACTCAACCGCTTCAAGTTTGCCTCTCTAACAGAAGATGACGTGCATGACGCCAGCGCTGAACTAGCGATTTGGCTCAAAGGTGACCCGGACGCTGGCACACTTACCATTCGCGATAGCGGCATTGGCCTCACTGCTGACGAAATGGTGCAAAACTTAGGTACAATTGCCCGTTCAGGTGCCAAAGACTTTCTCAAAGCTGTAAAAGAGTCGGGTAGTAATGCCATTAGTACTGATGTGATTGGGCAGTTTGGGGTCGGTTTTTACTCGGTGTTCATGGTTGCCGAGGAAGTGCACGTGACCAGTCGCTCGTATCAACCAGATGCACAAGCTGCCACCTGGGTGTCTAGCGGCAAAGGTGAGTACCGTATTGAACCAGCAGAGCAGGACGCACGCGGCACAACCATCACCATCAAGCTCAAAGATGAGCACAAAGACTTTGCGCAGCCCTACCGCTTGCGCAGTGTGATCAAAACACACTCTGACTTTGTGACTTTTCCCATTTACCTGTGGGAACAACAACCTACTAAAGAAGAAGGCGATGAACCCACCGCCGAGTACAAAGTGGTTAACCAACAACAAGCTGTCTGGCGTACCCCCCAGCACGAAGTTGACGACGCTACCTACAAGAGCTTTTATCAGTCACTGACTTACGACATGCAAGACCCGCTCATGCGCGTGCATTTGATGACGGACGCGCCTTTGCAGCTTTATGCGCTACTATTTGTGCCCTCACGCAAAGATTACCGGATTATGGGCGGCACCGAAACCGGCCTCAAGTTGTACGTGCGTAAGGTGCTTATTCAGGACAAATTTGCTGACTTTTTGCCGAATTACATGCGCTTTATTGAGGGCGTGGTGGACACTGAGGATTTGCCCCTGAATGTCTCGAGGCAGATGGTGCAAAACAACGCCATCATCAAAAAAATTGCGGACGTGCTGGTTAAAAAAGTTCTCAGTGAACTTGAAAAACTGGCCAAGGGTGA
>CAZMCW010000401.1:0-4384 GCA_964564405.1 uncultured bacterium | reverse complement strand
CAGCGATGACGACGGTGTCAAACAACACTTCTGATGATACTTCTGGGCGCGTTTTACCAACATCAACCATAACCTTTGAAATTGTGTCAGCTAATTAGGCTGGGGTTAGTTGTCTGCGCTCAACAGCATCCATCAACAGTTGGAAAATAACGTGCTGCTTGGCATCTCTACGGAAGTTCATCTCCGGGTGCCACTGCACGCCCAAAATAAACTGCTCGCCTGTGCCTTCGATGGCCTCAATGACACCGTCTGCGGTGGTGCCAGTCACCCGCAAGCCTTGGCCAAGGTCAGACACTGCTTGGTGATGAAACGAGTTGGTGCGCATAGTTGTTGCGCCAAGTGCCTCAGCTAACATAGACCCTTCAGCCAGGGTCACGGTGTGAAAGTTATCGCCAGCAATGTTGCGCTGCCCATGGGCAATGGCCCCATCTAGCGCAGGCACGTGTTGATGCAAGCCGCCACCCTCTGCCACGTTGATAAGTTGAATCCCCCGGCACACACCCAAAATAGGAATGCCTTTGGCTTTGGCATGACGGTAAAGTTCCAGTTCAAACTCATCACGAATACGACTAATAAGTCCCAAATTAGGGTGCGGGTCAGCATTAAAAAATTCTGGGTCGATGTCTTCGCCACCTGAAAAAATCACCGCGTCTGCACGGTCAATGTAGGCTTCGGCATAGTGTGGAGGAACGTTACTGACAACTAGCGGGAGGCCGCCAGCCTCGAGCACGGCATCAGAATAATTGTGACCAGCCACGTCATCTAGCCTTAATAGACCTTGGGTACGTTGTTTGGAAGCGCAAGTAAGTAGAACAAGCGGTTTTGACATGGCTAGAAGCATATCAGGTGCTGCCTAAGGTAACCGTGTGATACGCAGAGTATCACCTGAAAGTTAGTCTATGTTCTTCGGCTATCTGCTAGCATTCAGACCAAGTTCAGCTTGCTTGCTTAGCGTCGGATGGTTTGGATAGTTAATGAAGGAGCTTTGATAATGCCCCATGCTCGAAGATGTATGCTCTGTGTGCTCATTGTGTTATCCAGCGGTTTTGCCCAGATGATCGGCCCACAAGATGTGCTTACACAGCTTTTTGTAGAACCTTTACGCGCTGAACAATTTAGCAGTGCGTTTTTGGATGCTGTACCCGTGAGTCAGCTCGAGACCATCCTCAGCCAAATTGAGGACGAACTTGGCGCGTTTGAGCAAGTTGAGGGTGAGGCAAATCCTTACACGCTTGTGTTTACAGAGGGTACAGCCAGGGCCCAAATCAGCTTGAACGATGGCATCATCACCGGTCTATTTTTTGACCAACTCGAGCCGCTCAACGTTGACCTTGCCGAAACGCTCAAAACTCTTAGCGACCTGCCCGGTGAGGTTGCTGTCATCGTCAATAAATATCAAAATGATGACGTTGAGGTCATCGCCCAAGTTGATGCAGATATCCCGCTGGCTGTAGGTTCAGCATTTAAGTTGTTAGTTCTTGACGTTCTGCAACAGCAAGTTATGAGTGGTGAACACGCTTGGGATGAGGTTGTCACCTTACAAGAAAGCTGGCGCAGTTTGCCAAGTGGCATCATGCAGGATTGGCCGCTTGGAACTGCGGTGACGCTCGAGACCCTTGCCACACTCATGATATCTATAAGTGATAACACCGCTACAGACGCCCTCATGGACATCCTTGGGCGGGATGCACTTGAAGCTCAAACAGCTCATAACCAACCGTTGTTAACCACCAGAGAAGCATTTAACTTAAAAGTAAATGCTGACGCACTTGCACGCTACCGCAACGCAGATGCCGCTGCCAAGTACGATATTTTGACTGAACTTGCTCCCCCTGACCTCGCAGGGTTTACAGGTGAACCCATGGCACTGGATATTGAGTGGTTTTTTTCAATGCGTGACCTTTGTGAGCAGATGCGTGCCGTTAAAGACATACCCCTCACCCAAATTAACCCCGGCCTAGCTAATGCTGACCGCTGGCAGCAGGTTGCTTATAAAGGCGGTTCTGAGCCAGGCGTACTGGCGTTTGTGACGTAGCTCGAGGCAGAAAGTGGTGAAGCCTACTGCGTGGCAGCTGCCCAAAACGATCCCGACGCTGCACTAGACGAGGCAGTCCTCTCTCGTTTGTACAGAAATTTGCTAGCTTACGTTGCCACGTTGCCCTAATGGATAAGTTGACAGGCGTTCTGGAATACCTTAAATTTTAATGTATGACTCGAGCTGAACTTGAAACTTTTTTTAACCACTTTCAAAGGCGCTGACGCCAGTGCACCCTTTGGTCCAGACTCCCTTGTGTACAAAGTGATGGGCAAAATGTTTGCGCTGGTATCTCAAACAGACACCCCAAGCAGAGTGACGCTCAAGTGTGACCCTGAACAAGGCGAGTTATTGGTTAGCCATTACGACTGTGTGGTGCCGGGCTACTACATGAACAAAAAACACTGGATTACCGTCTCACTCACGGACGAAATCGCTGATGATGCGATTGAGGACTTGGCACTAACCTCCTACGAGCTTGTGGTTAAGGGTTTACGAAAAGCTGATCGTGAGGCATTAATGAGCTGACGTACGGTACTGTGTAGTCTGGGAATGATAACAGCGTTCAATTTCTATTCATGTCCTGAACCTAATTCTGTTATACACCTTGATTTCTCTCTTAATTTACGTTGGAAACTCAAGCATTAATAAAAATGGCAAAGTCACGGTCTACATCATCCGCTGGTGCCGTGAGATAAATAGCTTTATGAGGCGCATATTCTTGGTTAGCTTCAAATCTTACACGTAAATCACGCTTTGCTGCCCATTCAACTGTACGTCGAATAAGTGCTGCTGTCAGCTCTTCTATGTTTGGTCTATCTCTGCTAAAAATACCAATATGCGCCAGATAAACCTCTGATGCATCGCCTAAACTCGATTGAAATAAGTTAGCTGCACCTATAAGCTTTTCACCTTCAAAGACACACAAGTGAGATCCTTCTAGAACATTAGACCCACAATAGTGCGCTATAGCCGCTTCTACAGATTCTTCAACAGGTGGGTTCCAAGTATGATACTGAGCGTATACTTGCGCCTGAATGCGAGCAACATCTTCCAAAGTAGCGGGATTGCTTTGGTCATCCAGTGGTAGAAACGTGAACCCTGCGACTTCATAAGGTAGGTGTTCTAACCACTGCTGAACTGCTACTTTTTGAGGGTCGAGAACACCCATAATGCTTCTATCACGTGGGTTGTAAAAGCCGCGCTTCTGAAGAAATGATGTACCTGCTGTGTCACGTAACGTGAGCTTAACAAGCCAAGGACGCCCATCACTCAAATCTACAAGCCTCTTGTAAAGGGCAGACCCTACGCCACGGTTTTGCCAAGTAGGACTTACGTTGATAGCTGCCCACAGCATTTTAGGGTGAAGTATACTTTCTATTAAGCTACCAGCCCCAATGATCCTATCTTCAACCTCTGCTACCAACGTAAATCTAACTAGGTTTGTATCCTGCGGGTAAGCAGCATGAAAGCTATACACTTGAAGCATCATCGGGTCAGTTTGCCAAATCTGATTTAGGAAGCCGTAAACTGCGTTCCTATCAGCTTCAGTGAAACGACGAATTTTCAGTTTTTCTACCATTACTAATTATATTGCACTAGGATATTGTAAGTTTAGGAGGCATGATGGCAGGTGATCTTTTTTTGAAGGATACAGTGGCGAGTCACTCGCTGAGATTCTTGCTTTGGAACCTACGCATCGCTTGGACTCGCTGGTACTTGCCGTCGAAAGTGCGCTTTATGACCACTATGAGGCTGGTGAGGTACTGACTGATTCTGAGCGCACTGTACTTGCTGTAGAAGCCTTTGAACGTGAACTTAACAATGGCGGTTTTGCTCAGTTTTTCTATAATCCCTCAGCTGAATTTGCAGATGTTTTGGTTGGCTCGCTCGAGACCATTGGTTGCTTACGTGCTGCTAGCCTTGCCCAAGAAGCTATCAATACCCTTGACCTAGACGCTCTAGATGCTGCTAGTATTGAAGTGCGTATGGACGAAGCAGACTCGCTCCTCGAAGATAGCCTCAGCCAACTTGATGACGCTTTTTTCAATAGCAATGAAGACATCGCCAGCGCGTTATTTGGATTTATCAAAGCACATCAAGATGACATTACTTTAGTCACTAGGAACTAACGCCACTTGTAAAACATATTGCCGGGTAGTTGCCTGTTGAGTGTTCACAGGGTCTTGTAAAGACGTTTGATACGCTTTAAGACAAATTTCCCTAAGTGTTTTTGCGAGCTCATGGGCGTCTTTTGGGGAAAGCTTCAAGAGTATGTCACTGTAGTAATCATCATATGAAGATGTCTTTTCAAAGTTGCTAAGGTCGCTCAGTGAGCTACTCAAACTA
>CAZMCW010000400.1:0-4391 GCA_964564405.1 uncultured bacterium | reverse complement strand
GGATAGGGACTGTGGAGACTTTGCGCGTAGAAGTGAAGCGCAAGCTTTCTTTGAGGCTGCGGGTGGACCTGGCAGTGATAGACATAGGCTTGACCGAGATAGGGATGGGATAGCGTGTGAGTCGTTGCCCTAAACACCTAGAAGGGTACAAAATACATGGCACAGTTCAATCCGAGTAAGCCGCTTAGCACTGAAGAGTTTGACCGAATTCTCGAGGCTATTACTAACCAAGTAGTCGAAGCCAATATTTACTTTCGCCTTTTTAAGGACTTACTCAAGACATTGGATACTGATGAATACCAAGACATCCAATTGGTATCAAGGACATTTTGGTCACTGACTTTGAATGCCCATTACTACACAGCTATTCATTACCTATGTAGGGTTTTTGACCAGAATCCCCTTGGATTACATTTGAAAAGTTTTTTAACAGCAGTTGAAGCCAACCTTCATCTATTTAGCGAAGCAGAGTTCCGTAAGCGGCTCAAAGACAACGTTTATGTTGATGACCTTGCGAGTGTGCATCGTATACCTGACGACAAGCAGCTAGAAGAGGATATGCGCCTTTGCTCTGAGCAGAATGACAATGACTTGGTAAAAACATTAATGCGACACCGTCACGCCTACCTTGCTCATAATGATGGTGGGTATGTCGTTAAGCAAAAGGACATCCGCTCCCAACTTCCGCTACCCATTAGTGATTTGGATGTGCTAATGGCTCGTGCTTCTAAGATAGTAAATCGGTATAGCACGCTCTACAAAGCGGAAAGCCATTCCACCCAAATCTTGGGTTATGACGACTACAAGCATGTTCTTGAATCCATATCAGCCGGACGGAAATTAAAACGAGCACGAAAGATGCACTTACTTGACGAAATAGTGTGAACCACTTATGCTGTACCGCGCTTAGGCAGCTCTAACCCTTCCTCGAGCATCACCCGCAACAACCTAAGTGCATCCTCATAACCAGACACATAGCCTTGCATAGCTGCTTCTTCTTTACTAAGGGACTTAAGTGCTTGGGTATCAAGTTGCTCAAAGCGGAGCTGGCAAAGTTCTTCGGTACGGTTAAGTAGGGTGGTGATTGCTTCGTTAGGGTCGGTCATAGGTCGTCGCCTAGGAGTTTGCGAAATTCTTGCTCGAGGTCTTTTAAGGCAGGCTTTACATTTTTTCCAAGACGTTTTTCAGCTAGGGATATTATTTTTTGAGATTCTTCTTTCGTCTGAATGAAACTCTCATTAGTCAAGAAGTTTTTCTCTATTACCTTAGTTTTATTAAACAAGTTTACCATGCTTTGCTGATAAAAACTTAAATTTGAGAAAATAATTTTTTCTATACTGTTGCATACATGAGATTGAGGGTTTTGAGGTGCTTCATTGGTCGAGGGTTTGCTCGAGCAAGTCCTGAGGTTCAGTATCTTTCTCTGCGCTTTGTAGTAGCCTGTCTACTTTCCTAAGCTTATTAAGGTCAAATAGTACGGAAACTAATAGGCAAAAGCGCATTACGGACTCAAAGGCAACAGCAATAGAAAAGACAACGAATGCAAAAATGGAAGATTGAGTTGAACCAGCTAATAATTCTTGAAGGATGTTTCTGGTAAACATCCAAATAATTGCGCAGGCAATCATGCGTAAACAAATAATCACCACATCAATCTTTTTGCTGATGACTTTTTTTTCATCTTCTTTGAGTGCTTCAACCTCTTGGCGAAACTCATCCTCTTTTTTTCTGAGGAGCATTCTACGCTTTGCTGAGCGCTTAGCCATTCTCTTTTCTATTTGAGGTAGGGCTACTCCCGCTGCTAGATTCATTAAAAAACTCACTACTACTACGCTAAAAACCCACCATAACCATGCGGTTTGCGTGTTTGGTGGGGCATCTAGGGGATTTGTGCCATAGCTAAAGCCATCAACTGACACTTTAACATGCCTTAACAATATCCTTACAACACACCCTTTTAATTAAGGCAGCCAAAGATACAGAATCGGTATCTTTAGTTATGCTTAAATGATGTATGAAAAAATTTAGTGCTATTCTGTTGGGTACTCTTATTGTGTCATGTGTGACATTTGCCCAGTCACCTCGAGACCGTACAAGTACCACTACTCCTGGGCAACTACCTCAGGCAGGCGTAGCGTCTCCCTTTCAAATTGGCAGACCACCTGACCGCAACTGTGATGACTTTGGTACGTGGCATCAGGCACAAGCTTTCTATAACGCACAATATGCGGCGTTATGGGCACAAGGTGCGCGTATTTGGAAAGAGTTAGACCCTCATGGGTTGGACCGGGATGCTGATGGTGCAGCGTGTGAGCGTAACCCGGGCAGTCCTTATGCTGAGTAAGACGCACGCATCATCTCAACTCTTAATTACTCGAATTTTGCAGGGAGGAATACCATGCGTTTAAAATTCGCTATTATTTTTTTACTAGCCTGTTTCAGCACAGCTTTGTCAAGAGATATGGAGCCCGGTAGTTTGTACTACAACTTTTCTCTGTATAGCCTTGATACTTTGGGAACAACACCAGGACCCTGTGATGAAGCCGCTGCTAGAGACCCCAATATTGAATGGATATGCGGCGATTATACGCAAAGTCATGAAGTTTTTATTGAGCAGTGGGAGGCTCTTGTCGGTTCTGATATTATTCGTGAAAACTACAACATTGCGCCGATCTCAGAGTGGCTCTACTTCGATAACGATGATGGCAGCAAAGATTTTTACAGCAAAACCTATCGCTTTGAAGACACGATTTTGCTAGCTAGTTACAACCTACCCGATACACCCGAAGACAACATCAAGATATTTATTGGCGTAGGGGCTGCTTTAGAAGCAATTAGTAATTTTGCTGATGGGTCTCTCGCAGTTCAACCTAGCCCAACAGGTTTAGTCTTAGATCCGCCATTCACGAGTTCAAGTATCTTTAATGACACCGTTAGTTTAATAAGCCAAGCTACGGGTATGGAAGGGATTCCTTGTAACGAAGAAACTGAAGCATTGGCAATCAAATGTGGGTTAGTTCAGGTAGACGCTTTAAGGCTTCTTTTAGGCATGGACTTAGCATTTGAAGAAGCTGATATTTTAGTTGATAGGGGTGATTGGCAATCTACCGATGATGGTGCTGAACAATGGTATCAAGCAGGCGATACTACTTTGAGAGTAGAAGTCATCACTATTGCTGATAATATCCATGCTATCTTCTTCAGGGAGTTTGCTGAGTAATCATCAAATTTTATGGAGTAGGAAAACATCATGAGCAAAATAAAAGTAATTACTGGACATAGTAGTAAGGGATTATCTAGCGCGTCAAAGGATTCCCAAGATAAAGCAAACGAGTGGCTTGAAGAAAGTGGTACTGAAGTCACATCTATTGCTACGTCTACCAGCGAAATTAAAGTGGGCGATGACACTTATGCAACCCATATCATCACCATTGCTTATAAAGAACGTAAGTAGCGTAAGTCTATTACGCCTAAGGTTTTTAGTATCTAACCTTTTATTAGCACAACCTCCAATTCCAATACATCTAAAATCCTGCCCCATATCACGGGCAGGATGATTAGTTTAGGTAGCCCTGAGCCTTTGGGTCGAAGCTCAAAGGTTAACCCTAAGATGTTGAGTTGTTCGTCAAGGTTTTTGTCTAGCTGGACAGCACTTGGTTGGCTGAGTAACCTGCCTACACGCTGCTGTGTGACACCAAGCATCTCGCCAAGTTGAGCCTGTGTGATGTTTCTAGCTACCAGCTCAGCTCGTATTTGCTCGCGTATCCAGCGATTGATGCCCACGACGCAAATTTAGCATATTTTGTTGATTTAAGCACGCTGATTATGTTTTCACAAATGTTAAAAACAACTCTTGCGATTGTGTCTAATAGTGCATAAAATGTCATTATCGTCGTTAGCTCCACTAGCGACGTTTCATACACTTACGGAGGTAACGGTGTTAACGACATTAGCGACAGAAGCGACAAACCAAGGGAAGTCAACGGCGGCGAATCACTTGGCGACAAAGGCAGTAATGGCAGCACAAGCTGATGAATTGATTGCGCTTATCGACTTTGACGATCTCAAAGGCGAACGCGCGCTCAACAATATCTTTGCAAAAGCTCGAGTGCAGCCTAAGTACGTATTACACCCTGTCGTTGAAGACCTTGCACCAGTTATGAAGGCTCACAAAGACATATTCATCGACACACAAGGTGCTCAGATTATGCGTGACAAGATTGCCGATTTAGTAGCATCCGACCTCATCATCATCTGTTCAACCCTTAAAGATAGCGATTTGAACGCAGCTGTCAAGACTCGTCGTATGTTTTTTGAAGAAGCTAAAAAAGCAGCTACAGACGAGCCTAACTGCAAGTTTCTATTCACTTATGTCAACTCTAAAGATGCTG
>CAZMCW010000399.1:0-4404 GCA_964564405.1 uncultured bacterium | reverse complement strand
TGGCTTATGAAAGAAGAAAAGATGCCAGATGGCAGCCTGAAACTTATCCTCAAAGAAAAAGTGAGTGGCAAGGTGCTTCAGCGTATTCGTTAAAATTTATTGTCTTTATCGCGTTCAGCCCAGCGTTCAAACGCACTGAACGCGTCAGGAATGGTGCTGTCGTGGGCGCGGTCATCTTCAGGACTTGGTGCTGGCGCTTGAGGCTGTTGCTCAGGTGCTGTACTGCCAGGTGCTGTACTGCTAGGTGCTGTACTGCCAGGTGCTGTATTACTGGACGCAACACTACCGGGTGCAGTACTTCGGGGCGCGGGCACTGTCTCTGCTGCTGCTGGACGCAGTAAGTTGCGACGTGGCACTGCCGGACGCGTACTTGGTGCCAGTGAACTTGCGTTGGCAGGTGCGGCAAGTGGACGCTGCGCTGATGCTGCTTGCTTAGGTGTCTGTTCGCTAGGTATTGCTTGCTCAGGTGGTGCTTGCTCAGATGGTGTTTGCCTAGAAACATTCCCAACTGTCCACCTCGAGGGTTGTTGTGAAGGTTGTTGAGGTGTTGGCATCTGCTGACGTTGATCTGCTTGACGCTCTGATCTGTTGCTAGGTTGTGGTGCTGGTTGTTGAGGCTGTGATGTTGACTGTGCACGCTGCCGACGAGGTTGTGCTTGTCGAGGAGTTTGCTGAGATGTTGGTTGTGTAACTGCTTGACATGTAGCATCAGCAGGTTGTGGTTGCTTAAGTGTTTGTTGCTTAGCTGTTTGTTGCTTAGCTGTTTGCTGGCGAGACGAGGGTTGTGAAACTTCCCTGCTATTAGCTTGTGACGTAACCCCTTGCTGGGCAGGCGTTTGTCCACGTGATGCCGCAAGGCTAGATGATGTCGATCTGCTAGCTTGTCCTTGCCTACCCACAGGTGGGACGCCTTGCTGAACCCGCAAACGTGCACGTTCTTTCATCTTGGCACGTTTAGCGTCGCGGCTGTTGGTACGTGCAGGTGTTGGCTTACCAGATGATGCACGCGTCGCGTCCGCTTGCGGTTTGGCTTGTGACGCACGTTGCTGAGTTCGGCGCGGATTGGCTGAAGCAGCCTGGGCGGCTCGAGCCGCCACCGACGGTGCACGTTCCGATTCAGAAGCTTGTTGTGGCGTACGGCTTGGCATCCCCCACGTTACAGGTTGTTGTCGAGTAGACGGTTGCGGCGAACGTTCACGCATTGGTGTTTGTACTTCTGCCGGTGTTTGTACTTCTGCCGGTGTTCCTTCTTGTTCACTCAACTCACTAGCTGATGTGTTGAGTGACGTAACCTTGCTACCCGCCCGAATAGATGCACCCGTCGCACTACGCCTTACAGCAGGTTGTGGTGGGTCAGATTGTAAGCGGCGTTGGCTTGGTGAATATTGGGGTGGTGTTTGTGCTGCCGCAACTTGTTGCGCGCTTGCTGCTGTAATACTTGCTGAGCGTTGCCGATTAGGTTGATTTCTGCCAGTCGTGCGTTTAGCTGCTGGTTGTGCTGTGGGTTTGTCTGATTTTGTGACAGCTCGAGGCCGCCTGCCCCCTATGGTGAGCAAAAACCAAAAGGTGGCAGCACCAAGAATAATGACCATATAAAAAAGTAATGCAAGGTTAAGGAGCGGTGGCAACGACATTACCTTGCATTATGACAAAAAGAACCAAATAAGTCACGTGAGTTACTTAATGTTTATTAGCATGTTGTGTAAGACGCAGCCCATTATTAAATTTAATCTCTAGCGTGATGTGCCAACAGGTCCGCCAGCCACGCCAAATCAACGTTACCACCGCTCACCATGAGCACGGTGTTACCTTCTTGCAAACGCCCTTGGGCAGTAGCCTCTGGCAGCGCAGCTAAGCTGAGTGCGCCCGTAGGTTCCACCACCATACGGTGACGAGCTACATAGTCATACGTGGCTGCTTTAATAGCATCTTCTGACACGGTAATGATTCCATCTACGTACTGCTGCATAAGCGCAAAGTTGAGCTTACCCACAGCAGTCGTTCGCACGCCGTCGGCAATGGTACGTGATACTTGGCGACTCTCCCAGACGGTGCGTTCACCTTTGGCAAATGATTCTGCAGCGTCAGCAGCAAGTTCGGGTTCCACGCCTAGGACTGTCACGTTAGGGTTACGTTCTTTGATGGCAACGGCAACGCCTGCTAACAATCCGCCTCCGCCTGTGCAGACGAGCACATTGGCAACATCTAGCAGGTCATTAAGGATTTCGAGCCCGGCTGTGCCTTGTCCGGCGACAATCCACGGATGGTCAAACGGGGGTACTAGCGTACGTCCTTCGCGTTCGACAATTTCTTGAGCGAGGCGTTCGCGGATGCTGTGGTCGTTGTCGCAGCGAATCACGGTGGCACCCCAGCGCTTGGTGGCCGCCACTTTGACCTCGGGCGCGTTGTTGGGAATCACAATGGTGGCAGGAATATTCAGCAAGTGGGCAGCGCAGGCCACGCCTTGAGCATGGTTGCCGCTCGAGTACGCCACCACACCCCGCTCTCTAGCATCCTCATCTAGTTGGGCTAAAAAGTTATAGGCACCGCGCAACTTAAACGCACCTGTACGTTGTAAGTTTTCAGCTTTGGCATAAAGCCCTGCATCTAGCTGCACAAGCGGTGTACGGTAAATAGCCGGGGCGATACGCTGGTGCGCAACTTCAATGTCCTGCAAGTTAACGGATGTGGGCACAATTTGTCTTTCGGTGTGGCTGCTAACAGATGTCATCTCATCAGCCTACAGCAAAGCTAGCGTTAATCCAATGACTAGCTGATGTGGGTTAGTATAGTGCTTGGCAAGTTCCTCCAGAACGGGGTTATATAGCTATTTTCAACAATTCAAGTTGACATTAACAAGTTTTAAGACACTAACCTCAATCACTTGACAGAGTTTGGGGCACATGGTTTAATCCCGATGAATCTACTCGGGATTAGCATATAACCTAATGGCGTCTCGAGAATTTTATGGACATAATCCTGACTAAACAACTCGGAATAATCCCGATAAATCTAAATCCTTAGTCAGGTGGTAAAAGGAGTTAGCATGAAAAACATTCTTGTTGCTGTTGTGCTGAGCCTTCTTGCAACAGTTAGCGCCCAAGAAGTTGTGAACGTCTACACCGCCCGTCACTACGACACCGACGAAGCTTTGTACGACAATTTCACGGAGCAAACAGGCATCGAAATCAACTGGATCGAACTTGGTTCAGACGAAGCCATCGAGCGTATTGCCAGCGAAGGTGCTAACAGCCCCGCTGATGTGCTCATCACGGTGGACGCTGGGCGTTTGTGGCGTGCTAAAGAAGAAGGCCTCTTGCAAGCGGTTGACTCTGAGGTCTTGAGCGAGCGCGTACCAGATTACCTCCGCGACCCAGACGGCGAGTGGTACGGCCTATCAACCCGCGCACGCGTCATTATGTACAACAAAGACATGGTTGACCCCAGCATGCTGTCAACCTATGAAGCCCTCGCCAATCCTGAGTTTGCCGACATGATTTGCATTCGCTCCTCTTCTAACATCTACAACATCTCCCTTGCAGCTTCTTTAATTGAAAACCTTGGTGTAGAGGCGATTGAGGCTTGGGCACAGGGCGTTGTGTCTAATTTTGCCCGTGACCCCGAAGGTAATGACACCGCGCAAATCCGTGCTGCTGCTGCCGGTGAATGCCCTATCGTACTTGCTAACACCTACTACTGGGGCCGTTTGATGGCATCTGAAGACCCAGCTGACAACGCGGTCGCTGAAGCTGTCGGCGTGTTTTTCCCCAACCAAGGTGATCGTGGTACACACGTGAACATCAGCGGTGCTGGGGTGGTGGCAACCGCACCCAACCGTGACAACGCTATTGCGTTCTTGGAGTACCTCACCAGTGACGAAGCCCAAACGCTATTTGCAGAGGGCAACAACGAATACCCTGCTGTTGAGAGCGTGGCACCCAGCGGGCCAATCGCCTCACTTGGTGACTTTGTAGCTGAGGAAATCAACGTGAACGTTTACGGTGCGAACAGCGCTGAAGCTGTGCGTATGTTTGACCGCGCTGGTTGGTTTTAGAGCAACGCCAACTTTGTAATTCCTTAATTTTTTGCGCTAGTCTACGACCAAAGGCTATCAGCGCAACCTCCCTTATAAATGCTCCTACACGCCAGGTAGGGGCATTTTTTTGATGGCTTATGCAAAACCATAATCAGAGTAGGGTTCACCTTTTACGATGTAAGCAAGTGCGTTAGCAACGTAATCAACCAAATTATCAGGCAGCTTATCCTATGCAACCCAACGCACATCATCACATTTGTTGGGTTCGCGGTTGTAGGGTTCACCTTGCCACCTTGTAACAGTAAAGAAAAAGGACACCCTCTCGCCATCATTTGACGTTCGGTGTACCGTGTGAACGAGTTGTACAT
>CAZMCW010000398.1:0-4407 GCA_964564405.1 uncultured bacterium | reverse complement strand
AACCACAGGCGATATTGACGGCGACGGCTTTTTAGAGTTTACGCCTGCAGCACCCGGGCAAGGCCTCAATGTGCAATCGTGGAAAGATTCTGGCGATTCGATGAGCCATGCCAGTGGTGAGCTGGCTCGAGGTGCCCTCGCCGTGAGTGAAGTTCAGGGGTACGCATTTGCTGCCTACCGGGCTGCAGCAGATTTTTACTTAGCACTCGGCGAAAGCAGCACTTGTAAACGTTATAACGACCTAGCTGATAGCCTCAAATACAAGTTTCATGAGGCGTTTTGGCTGCCAGAGCTGAACACCTATGCGATGGCCTTAGACGGTGATAAACAGCCTTTGTGTGTTCACAATTCAGATGCAGGACAATTGTTGTGGACAGGTATTGTGCCGATGGACATTGCGCCTAAGCTGGTGGCAACTTTGTTTTCAGAAGAGAATTGGAGCGGTTGGGGCGTGCGCACCTTGGGTGCTAACGAACGGCGTTATAACCCAGTGTCGTATCACAACGGCTCGGTGTGGCCGCATGATAACGCACTTATTGCCAGTGGGCTAGCGCGTTATGGCTTTACAGAGGAAGCCAACGCTATTCGCAGTGCCATGTTTGAGATTGCCTCGAGCCAAGCTGATAAACGCTTACCTGAGCTGGTTGCAGGGTATTCGCGCAGTGATTTGCCGCCCGTACCCTATCCGGCAGCGTGCCGCCCACAAGCGTGGGATGCTGCGGCACTTGTTTACTTGGCAGATGTGGGTAAGCTCGAGCCTTAATAACATACATTCGTTTACATCAGGAACACACATTCTCCAATTTGAAGATGGCTTGATGTTGTTTGCATCTAGCAGTTTTACAAGATATTGTTACAGGTTGCCGATGTGCCATGCCATGCACAGGTAAGGGAGACGGGGCGAAAGGGGGACAGGGAGATGCCATTAGATGAAATGCACACATCACACCCCTATCTCGCTGCTTTAGGAATCAATTTCAGTTCAGATGACGCGTGATGCATCAATTGATTGTGCGATTGCTAGCCCAAGTCAAGACACTGCCGAAGAAGTCTTATTTTCCTGTTTAGCTTGCTCTTGCCAAATAGGTTCTAAGGTCGTAAGCAATCTACGCACCACAGCAGCGTTGTGCTTATTAATCGTGTCACGTTGGGTAATGTCTTGCCATTGGCTAATGTCATCACTGAACTGCTCAGGTAGCGGGTGCGGGCTACGCGCGTGCCAGTCCTCGAGCCATGATTTTGGCAGATTTTCAGGCAAATCCTGCCGACTGAGCGCTGCCCACAATGCTGCCCACGCTCTGGGAACCGCATGAAACGGATCGTAGCCACCGCCGCCGGTAGCAACCAAACGCCCGTCACAAATGTCATCAGCAAGCTCGCTTATAAACTGGTAGCTTGCGGCCATGCCTTGCACAGTAAGCGCAAGATCAGCTAGCGGGTCGCGGCGGTGCATGTCAGCACCGGCTTGGAGCAAGATCATGTCGGGTTGAAAGGTGTGTAAAGCTTTGGGGAGAACCTCTTGCAAGCAGGTGAGGTAAGAGTCATCTTCGGTGAAGGGCTCGAGTGGCACATTCACGCTGAGGCCGCGCCCATCACCTTTACCTAGTTCAAAAGTGTTGCCTGTTCCCGGAAACAAATAACGCCCTGACTCGTGAATGCTAAAGGTGAGCACGTCCCCACGTTCGTAAAATAAGCCTTGCACGCCGTCGCCATGGTGCGCGTCAATATCAACATAGGCAATGCGCAAGCCGTAGGTGCGCGTCACGTACTCAATGCCAACGGCAAGGTCGTTGTACAAACAAAAGCCAGATGCTTGGGCGGTGTGCGCGTGGTGTAAGCCGCCTGCCAAGCTCACCGCCCGCTGAACCTTGCCAGCTGCTACCAAGTCCATCGCTGTGACTGTTGCTGCACAAACTTGCTTAACGGCGCGGTGCATGTTGGGGAAAATGGGATTATCGCTTGTGCCTAGCCCGTAGCGCAACTGGCCGTCTACCTGTCTGCCTTGGGAGACAGCTTTGACTGCATTGACATAGTCCCCGTCGTGAACATGACGTAGCAAGCCGGCCTCGAGCGGCCTAACTGCCTCAATATGACTATCCTCTAAAAGCCCAAGCTCTCTGAGGAGCGTGCGGGTGAGTTCTAAGCGAACAGGCTTAAAGGGGTGACTGTCCGAGAGTTCGTAGTCTGCAAGGCTAGCGTCGTAGACAAACTTGATGGTACTCATGCGTGTTCTGGGCTGCCTGTAGATGCATCACCTACAGCCTGAGTTGGCTCAGGTGGCCAGATGACGTTGAAGCCTTGGCTGCGCAAATAACCTGCGAGGTTGCCAATGTTGATGGTCGTTACGCGGAGTGCTACCACCAAAGTCCCACTGGCTGGGTCATCTTGACTGCTCAGGATACTTAGTGTGTTAATACCTTGACTGGCAACTGTGGTATTGAGTTCAGCTAACGCGTTAGGGTCGCTGGTCAGTTCAACCTCGAGCCGGCTAGCTGCACGGTGAACCCCGGTCATACGCACGAGCGCTTCCAAAAAGTCGATGCTGCTTACGATGCCCACTAGCTCGCCGTCATCCACAACAGGCATGGCCCCTATTTTTTCGCGTCGCAATAAGCTGGCAGATTCTTCAACCGGGTCACTAGGGTGAGTGGTGATGACTGGGAAAGACATGAGCTTGCGCACAGGGTCTTTTAAGCTGACGCCCTCGGGAGCTTGCGGTAAAGCTGAGCCAACTAAGCGAATATCTCGGTCAGAGACAATCCCCACGAGTTCAGACTGATCTGCGCTACCTTCCTCAACAATCGGAAAATGGCGGATGTCCCGTTGCTGCATGAGTGCGTATACATCGCCAATTGGCATATCTGGATCAATGGCGACAACTTGCTGAGTCATAATGTCTTGCACGAGCATAGAAATCCTCTTTCAACCGTCATAAAGGTATTGATTAATACGTGTGAGCTTTCACATCAATGGACGTTATTAGTTATGTGTCACATCATCTAAAGGTGACTTATAAGCAGGTGACTCACAACAAGCGACTTAAGGTGAGGCTCAAACCTATTTAGAGATAAGCAGACCTCTTCATTCAAGCAATACATACGAGGTTAATGTGATCATGTGGACGCATCAGTATTGATTGGATGTCTGTTAGCTATGCTTATCAATGGATACGTGTGTCGATATATGGACACAAAGTGCACCACAAATCCACGCTACGCCCATCATGCTGGCTGGTTTGAGCTGTCAAATGTAATTTAGTTTATCAAATGTTGTCATTTTTGCCTTTGCGCTAGCTGACACCATCAACAGCTCATGATGTAATGTTCAAACGATGAGATGTCTTTGTAGCAGATGGACAAGCCTAAAACGCTGAAAAACTCAGCAAATCTTGGGCGCGCAAGCGGTCAAACTCTGTTTTAATGTTTGTGGGGCAGTTTGGTCCTACTCTGGCCATCAGTTGGTTAGCCGGATCAGCCCGAATTTCAGGGTCGCTAGTGCGGTAAGGTTCCATGCCTATGCTTCTGTAGAGACGCTCGAGCATCCGCTTGTATTGATACGGCGTCAGCGAGGTACGTTTGAGGTCGTAATGCCACACGTACATCGTCGCAAAGACGACCGTGTCATCAAAACGCCCACCCTCAAAGCTTGCTCCTAACAACCTTTGGGCAAGGCGCTGACCCCGGCAAGTTGGGTCAACCTCAACTGCACCAAGTTCAACAAGTTGCCCCGTTTGGTCATCACCCCAAGTTTCAACATCCGTAGGTGGATGAAACGACGCATAGCCTACAAGCTCGCCGCCCAACTCGGCACTGCTCACACAGCAAAGGGGATCAGTTGCAGCGTCTTGAGCAATATCTATGAGCGCCGCCAATTGCTTGGCAGGGGGGCGAAACATATCTAGCGCTGAGCTGATGGTGAGCTTCGCTAGCGCGTCTGCTGAGGTACAGGCGGTTAGGTTGACCATAGATATCAAAGCTTGCTAAAGGTATTCAACGCTCGTGCAAAGCAAAGCTAAAGGCTTGCAATTTATGCGTGTTTGTCGAACGTTGAGGTAAGGCTCGAGCTATTAGGTTGTTGTTTGTAAGGAATAACATTCTTATTGTGAGCTGTAACTGGTATTTGGAATGTCAGCCTGCCAACTCGAGAAGCCTACCTGCATGTGTGCAAAAGGCATAAAAAAAGCGCGCTTGTTAGCGCGTTCAATAAGAAAAGTCTACACCATTATGCGGTATTCGTCAAGTGTATGCATTCACAAGCTCGTCTATACACACTTAATATCGCAAAATTGAGGGTTGTAGCAGTGCTGGCTTTATAAAAATATGTGTAAGCAAGGAAATGCTTAGGCTAAGCAGGAATGACACCTAACTTAAACTCATACCAAATTGACTTTTGAATGTCATCGTCTGA
>CAZMCW010000397.1:3436-4409 GCA_964564405.1 uncultured bacterium | reverse complement strand
TGACCTACAACATAGCTGACATGATCGACGAGATGATGGCGGCAAACCGGCACGCTGTAGACGCCATCTTTGTGTTGGATGGCTCGACCGATGGTACTGCCGAGAAGCTAGCTGCCTACCCCGAAATTAAGCACATCTTCCGTGACGATGAGGTAGTCACACCGCCTGAGCGCGTGCGGGATTATCACCGACAGGTCTTGCTCGAGGCCGCTCAAGCTACTTACGGTCACGGTCACTGGTACACCCTCATGCACGGTGACGAAATTTTCCACCATAATCCACGTGAGGTCGTTACCGCCGCCGAACGCCAAGGTGCGCAGCGCGTGAACTGGGCCGCCATGCAGTTTTTTTTGCATACCTCAGATGAAGCGTCGTGGTCAGAAAAAGCGGGCCAAAGCGTGCAAGAACGCCTCCGCTGGTACTCGCCATTTTGGGTAGAAATTCGCCAGTTTAAAGCAATAGCTAAAACCCACTACCCCAAGGGACAGCACGGCAAAGTGATTCCAGCGGGTGTGGGCTGGCGGCCTTACAGCAAGATGCCCATTTTTAAGCACTACACCTACCGCAACCCGGAGCAAGTGAAGCAGAGAATGCAGCATCAGGGTATGCCTGGGACAACCTCGTTAAGTTCTGATATCTATCGCCAGCGTTACGCGCCCGAATATTGTGAAGCACGTTATTTCTCAGGTGATTTTGGTGAGTTTGAGGATGCTAACTTGCTCACCATGTTGTGGCGCTGGCGGCGTCTTGTAAAACGTCCATGATGTTGAACATTTGGGGTTTGTATCACTCGTTAGATGATCACCCACTTAGTCGTTGGAAAGGGAGAAGGGGAGAAGGGGGAATGGGGAGAGAAAGTCACAAGCAACACATATCTTGGGGTGAACTAGGTCATCACACTAGGTCATCACATACCAAATCAATCCACACTAAGCTGAGGTTATGAGTGCTGCCGACAATAATATGACAACTA
>CAZMCW010000397.1:0-3426 GCA_964564405.1 uncultured bacterium | reverse complement strand
TCACTTGCTGAGCTTTACGAACGCCAATACGCCCACTACCGCGATGATATTTCGCTTTACCGCAACCTAGCAGATGACTACGGCTCACCTGTGCTGGAATTGGGCGCGGGCACAGCACGGGTCACGCGGGCGCTGGCAGCGGCTGGGCATCACATCACGGCAGTGGAACCTTCTGCGGCGATGATTGCTTTAGGAAGGGCGAAGCTCGAGGCAGGCAACCTCACCGATAACGTCACCTACGTGCAAGCAGACGTACGCACGTTGAAGCTCGAGCAACGCTTCCCTTTAATCATTGCGCCGTTCAATATGCTCATGCATTTGTACACGCTCGACGACCAAGATGCCGCGCTAAAGGTCATTCATGAGCACTTGGAACCCGGCGGACTTTTTGCTTGTGACCTCTACATGCCCAACTTTGCTGCGCTGGACGTATTACGTCGTGAACCCTATTGGGGAGATGTGGGTGCATCTAAAGACGGTTTACACATCGAGTTATTTGTCTTGCAGCATCACAACCCGGATGCGCAACTTATCGAGAGCCGTTACTACCTCGACACAACCCAGCCAGACGGCAGTTTGTCGCGGCAGGTTTATAGCCTAAGCCAGCGTTATTATCATCACTTTGAACTAGTGCGGGCGCTGCGGGCGACGGGCTTTAATCAAATGAGTTTTTATGGGGACTTTGATAAGTCGAGGTTCTCGAGTACGTCGCCGTACATCATCACGATTGCAAGTTAGTTGGCTTGTGAGATGTTGTTGCACACTGCAAGGTGCTGTGCTTAAGGTAAAGTATAGGTAGATAGGCTCGAGCCACCATAATGTCGATGTAGCTCGAGCACCCAACCATCACATTCATAAACGCATCCGCTAAAGGAGGAACAATGAGCGAACATACCGCAGACAGCCACGGACACGGTGATGAATCTAAAGGCAATGGCACCGTCACCTTTTCGGTGATTGTGGGCACCGTCATATTTCTCGTCATCATGAGTTTGTGGACTGTTATTTGGCTAGCTAGCCCCGGTCAGGATAGCGTCCGTTACTTAGAAACCTATCCTTATATGACGTTGATTCAAACCTTGTTGTAAACATGTAAACCTACAGCACTACTCTGTATCAAAGGTGGGTGGATGCCAACCCACCTCAATCCAGCGACGCCTGGCATGTAGTAGTACAGGTCTGTTCAACCCCAACGCATAGACCGTTGCACGACCTGTTGCTGTTTTACCCCGGAGCAAAAGACCACCCATTTGCCATTCAAAATGCTCGTTCCAACTTTCGTTGACAGGGTGAAATAAAGACACAAGTTCTTGCGAATCAGGGTCGTGTGCTGCGACCCGTTTTTGTTTTCGCAAGTTGCAATCCCAACATGCCAAGCACAGATTTTCAAAGCTAGTCTGCCCGCCGAGCACCTCGGGAATAATATGATGTACGGTAAACCCTATACCCGCAACACGTTGCTGAGTTAAACAATACGCACAAGAAAATTTAAACCGCTCAGCTACTTTTTGGCGCAGTGCTTCAGAAACACGTCCTTTAGACACCTTTAGTCGTCAAGTAATGAAGTAACATCATGCCCGCGTGCTTGAAGGATAGAAGCCGCTTCAGCACGCACTAACATGACTAAATTAGCATGGTCGCGTAGCCACAACATTTCATCATGCTCAGCAGGTGAGAGTACGGCGGTAGTTTGCTTATCGAGTAGCAATTGTATGCGTTCTGTTTTAGCAGCAGCAACACGTTGGCAGGCCGCTCTTGTGAGCTGTTCGTCATCTAAAACTTTTAATTGTGCTAGGGAATTTGCTTGCTCTGGTGACAAGCCTGTTCCCTCGTCATTACCCAACAGACCTGTGAGAAGCGCTACCAATTCAGACTCGAGCGGTCGCTTTGATGCTTTTGCCAAGCGTTTTGCTTGCGTTGCAACATTATCAGGGAGTTCCAGATTAACTGTTACTGACATACGGTTTAGTATAGCGCGACAAGACAGAAAATAACTGCCAGATAATGCTTCGTAAAACTTGATATGACTTGCTGATATTGTCTATTCAAGCTTTAAGCCTGATGACAGTTTGGTTAAGTCCTACGTCGAAGCTGATACGCCACTACGTCCTTGTGACCACAAAAACCACTCGAGTGCAAGCATAGCTAGTGCCAACATCACAAACCCATACGCAAAATTACGGCGACGCTGGTCACGTGCCAAACTTGATTGAGCTGATGGTTCACTTGCTGCGTCTGTTACAGAACTAACCTCCGCAACAGGCAAGCGCGACTCGCTAGCGCTTAACAAACTAGCCGTGTAGAGGATGCCGTCATCACTGTAAAGACCTGGGTTGAGTACGGGCGTGCGGCTAGCAAGTTGGGTTCCTAGCGGTACGCGGGTTTCACTGCGGTATTGCTCAATGATGTTCGTCATCAAAATAGGAAAGGCGACGCGACGCACCATGTCGTTTTGGGTGGGATGAAACGAAAAAGCAACTAACTCAACTGCGCCAGTAGGATCATCAAGCGTATTAATCTCGGTGGTTGCTCTAGCTACAACAGGCATAAGCGATTGACTTTCTGCAAGGGGTTGCCAGTCAAGGTCGCTTACATCACCAACACCCGTCAAAAAGGCTTCAGGTGAGGTGGCGACAACCACGCCAGATAAATCCACAAAGCGCATCAGCGGATCGCTTCTGTCCCAATCGGCAACAGTTTCATACATGGGGTCAGCTTCTGCGTCTGGAAAAAGGATGTATTTGCCAGCCGTGAACTGCTCTGGTGTGTTGCCAATGAGCACAACCACATCGTAAGGGTCAAGGTCCACGGGCAGTCTGCGCAGTGAGCGCACGTTGACGTTAGGAATGGCTTGGAGCGCCCGTTCTACGGTGGTGCTACGTGGTTGCACTAACACGTTGAGGCTGCGGCTGCCTGCATAAGCGCTATTGTCTAGCTCGAGCCCATCCCACTCAGGTGCACGCAAACTGGCCCGGTAAAAACCCTGCTCGGTATCGCCAGCGAGGGGGAAGGCCACGTTGGTTTGTCCGCTGGCTGGCACTAACAGCGAACTGCTCACCAACACTTGACCGGGCGCATCCGGCTGATTACTATCCAGTTGCGCAATTTCTAGTACCACTTCTTGGGGGCGTGGGTTGTTGCTGACCACCGATACAAACGCTTGCTGGTAGCGCAAATCAAACGCGCTGATGCCGAGGTTTTGCGCGTCGCGCCCAACATTGTGCATGGTGACGCCGTTGGCAGCGACATTCGCTGGCGCATTGGCGTCGCTAAACAGGTGAATGTCAGCTTCTGGCGCTAGAGATGTGGCGAGGTCAACGGCTCGGCTTAAGTTAGCTTGGGCGTCACCAGCCTCGAGCTGCTGTAGTGCCTCACGCACATCACCACGGTTGGTGGTGGGTGCTTGCAGCACGCTAGCATCGAGTC
>CAZMCW010000396.1:0-4478 GCA_964564405.1 uncultured bacterium | reverse complement strand
CATCATGATGATGTTGACGTGACACACTGCAAAAGCGTCCAGCATAAACGTGCTATCACAAAAACGTCTCGATATGTAGATGTCAACTCATACGCAACATCACGCAATGCATCAAGACAATGACACAGGTGTCATCACAAATTGTTTGGAATATGGATAAAGATAAACGACGATAAGAGGGTCGTTTAAAGTTAGCAGTGCCGTTAGCTCAAGCTAATCTGAGGCAGATAGGTTAGCTGTAACATTACAAACCTGCACTAAGCAGCAGAAACGGCAAATGTGTGTGCTCTTGGCATGATAAACCTCACTGGGGACGTTGCTGACAAGTTCACCTGTTAAGGCGTTGTGTGCAAAGCCTCGATTACCATACATGATTTTGTTGAGCTGTGTGTCAGCTGCTTTTGACAAAACCTAATAGATCAAGATGATGCTACCAGCAACTCAACCTCGTCGTAACCGAGGGGTTGATAATAATACGCCCGAATGTCGCCGTCGCTTGGTGCAATGATAATAGACGTGACACGGTAGTTGGCTTCGTCTAGGTCGCGAATGGACGGGCGGGCGATGCCGTCTGGGTGCGAGTGATAAATCGCGAGTAAGGTCTCGCCGCGTGTTTCAGCCTCGAGCAAAGCTTGAACGAGCCGCTCGGGGTCAGCATAAAATGATCTAAGTGGGTCTTGAGCTGCGTTTGCGAGTGGCACTCTAGTCATTGCTGTTTCACCTAAGCCAAACAACAAGCCCACGCATTCTTGCGGCATCACAAACTGGGCGTGGGTGAGCATCCCATCAAACACTCGCCGAGATAGATACAAGCGCGTTGGTACAATTTCAACGCTGATATCCTCCTCGAGGGGTGGAAATGGGGGTTTAAGCGGTGATTCCAAAAGCTTAGCCAACACTCTCCAAGATAAGTGGAGACGTTGTGACGGATTTAGGTGAAATGGTGATGGCGTCCTCGAGCCGCTTCTTAGCATCCTCGAGTCCTTTACCTGCACGGTGAACTAAGGTCACAAGGGCGTCACCTTGATTGCAGGCGTCACCCACCTTGGCATGAACAAGTGCACCCACGCCTAGGTCGATGGGGTCGCGTTTGTGCTGCCGCCCGCCGCCGAGCAACTTGACCGCCTCACCAACCGCAAGGGCGTCCAGCTTGGCAATGTAACCGGAGGTAGGTGCTTGAATGATACTTTTGTCTGGGGCAAGCTCGAGCGTCTCCAACTTGCTTACATCACCACCTTGAGCTTCAATCCAGCGTTCAAAGTGGGCATAAGCAGTGCCATCATCAAGTAATTGAGCAAGGTCGTTGGTAGTTTTGGGGAGGCCGCTTTGCTCGAGCACGTCTGTTGCTAACTCAATCACCAAGTTCCGCAAATCACTTATGCCGTCCTGCTCACCTTTCAGGCAACGCATGGCTTCTTGGACTTCAACCGCGCCGCCAACCGCTTGCCCGAGCGGTTCAGACATACGGCTGAGTTTGGCCCGTACGTTCCGGCCCGCCCGCTTGCCAATGTCAATCATGGCGAGGGCGAGGGCGCGGGCGTCGTCTTGGGTTTTCATAAACGCGCCTTCGCCCACTTTGACATCCAAAATCATTGATTGAGCACCGCCCGCTAGCTTTTTACTCATGATGCTGCTAGCGATTAACGGTAGGGACTCCACCGTGCTGGTGGCATCTCGCAAACTGTACAGCAGGCCGTCGGCTGGGGCAAGGGCTTTGGACTGCCCGCAGATAACCACGCCCACCTGCTCCGCTTGGCGCATAAACGCGTCGTCATCTAAGCTCACGTTGAAGCCGGGGATGCTCTCGAGCTTATCGACCGTGCCGCCCGTATGACCTAAGCCGCGGCCGCTCATTTTGGCAACCGTGGCCCCGCAGGCAGCAACGAGCGGCGCTAGCACCAAGCTGACTTTGTCGCCTACGCCGCCGGTGGAGTGCTTGTCTACACTGTGTTCAAAACGGGACAAATCTAGCATGTCGCCAGAGTGGGCCATGGCTAGGGTGAGGTCAGCGGTTTCTTGGGGCGAAAGGCCGTTCAAAAACACAGCCATGAGCCACGCAGACACTTGATAATCGGGAATGTCACCGGCGACGTAAGCGTCAATAAACGTTGTGATGTCGTCACTGGAATGGGAGTGGTTGTTACGTTTTTGAGCAATGAACTCGAGCGCACGCATATTAACTCTAAGCCTATCATTCACGGATGATGATGCTATGACGAGAGGGTGACATCTATGTGACCTATGAAGATATAGTTGTAACCTTAATTCAAATCCGGCTAAGTTGTGTTGCATAAGCGAAGACAGCGCACAAGTCAGCAGCTTCCAAATCAGGATAGTCTGCCAAAATTTCATCTACCGACATGCCGCTACTGATACCAAGTCCGACAAAACACACCATAAACTCTTACGGAGTTTATTACGTTCCAGTCAGACTTGGTATCGGTTTCTGCTCGCGAGTTGTCTCGCGCAACGCTCGGAGCCGCTCGGGTTACTTTGTTACCAAAATAACCGGAAAGGGTATGAGGTGCTCGAGAATGACCTCAACTGGATAACGCAAGCCACGAATACAAGGTTTGCCATGACATATGTCTGGATCAACCGTAATGCGCGCAAGTAGGCCTTCTGCCATATTTTTGATTGTAGCGCAAAAACATAACGCGACACCTTACAAGTTTAGGTCGAAAATATTCAACCTCACACTAGACGGTGCCGCGCTATCTTATTTCAAACTGTATCTCAATTGAGCTTAATGTCCCTCGCCGTGCTCCTCACCAGCTTCAGCACCATGAGCACCTAAACTACCCAAGGTCATGAGTGCTTCTTCGTAGCGCGCGTCCACAACGTCCCAGTTAATGATGTCCCAAACACTCTCCACGTACTCGCTGCGTTGGTTGCGGTAGTCGATGTAGTAAGCGTGCTCCCACAAGTCAATGCCCAAAATTGGCGGCGCGCCAACCATGAGCGGACTGTCTTGATTAGCCGTTGTCATCACACCAAGTTCGCCCGTTGGAGTTACAACTAACCACACCCACCCTGAGCCAAAGTGACTGCTGGCTGCGCTAAGCATCTCGTTTTTGAGGCCCTGGGTGCCACCAAAGGTATCGCCAATAGCCTCAGCAACTTCGCCTACAGGCTCATTGCTACCGCCAGGCGCAAGCCACTGCCAAAATAAACTGTGGTTGTAATGCCCGCCGCCATGACGCTGCACGGCGTTGTGAATGCCTTCAGGCAGGTCGGTAATACCAGCCAGGAGCGCGCCCACGGTCATGTTGTGGTAGCTCGGATAATTTTGCAGGGCTGTGTTGAGGCTGTTAACGTAGCCTTGGTGATGGCGGTCATGGTGAAGTCGCATCGTTTCACTGCTGATAACTGGCTCGAGCGCCCCCACCCCATACGGCAAGGCAGGCAGCTTAAACGGATAGGTATCTTCTGTGGCGCGGTAATTAACCGCTGGGCGACGTGGCAAAACAATGGCATTGATAATCCCGCCCACGCCAAGCGCAGCAAGTGCGCCCACGCCGAGCTTCATAAAACTGCGGCGGCTTAGGGTTTGGCTGGGCATCCAAGGTGATGTGGTCATGGTTCCTCCGAAAGGCATATTGCTGATTGGTATTTTGGGTACTACGTGTTAAGTGTTCTCACCATAACGTAAATGGTAGATGGTGTGCATTAGCGTGATTGACAATCTCGCAGATAAAGATACAACCTGAAAGCGTGCGACGTTTATTCGTCACTCAAAGATGCAGCAAGTATCTCGTCCACGCTCATGACTTGCCCTGTCTCTTGGCGAGCCTCAGTGATCTTGTGGGCTTCTTCCTCGGAAATCTCTAGGGTGGGCAAGCTATCCAACCAAGTTTGGCGGGTCTCGAGCTCATGTTTGCGGTACAGCTCAGACAGCCCAAGCTTAAAGAGTTCAGGGTAATCGAGAGTAGGGTAGTCCCGTTTGAGGGCCTCGAGCACCCGCTCAATGTCTTCGTTTAAGCTAATGCGAATGCTTGTCACAATGTGGCTATTATAGCCAAAAAATGCTCACGGGTAATTTGAGTGATGACGATGAGTTAGCGTAATTTTCTTCATGACGAAGCCTCACATAATTCCCATAAATTCCCTGATGTTTTCTAATTAGCCTCTTAATACATTGTAATGCAAGGGAATTAGTAAACTAATCCATAATGAGTAATCTCGCCATAGTGGGAGCACTGCTGGTTTTTTTGTCGGGTCTTTTGATTGGTGCTGGTCATTTCTTATTTCCATCTACCTACTTTGGTAAATTCCCTCTTTTTTGGCTGGCACATAACATCTTGTTGCTTTCGGGATTGATTCTTGTTCTTGTTGATGTAGTGGCTAGGCTAATAACTCCGAAAAACGTAATGACCACGATCATATTGACTAAGCTAGGTTGTTGCAATGTAAATCGAATCGCATGACGAGTATGTATATAAATTAGGTCATTAGGCAACTGCCGCCAGCACATCCTG
>CAZMCW010000395.1:3730-4535 GCA_964564405.1 uncultured bacterium | reverse complement strand
AAACTCGTGGGGGTAACGGCGCATGTAAGCTGGCTCGAGCCCCACCGCTGTCATCAGTTCAGCCACCCGCGTTTCCAATACCCGACCACGTGCTTCACCGTGAATCTCGAGCGGTTCCCCAATAATATCTTTGACCGTAAACCGTGGATTAAGCGAGCTAAACGGGTCTTGAAACACCATGCGCATTTCGCGCCGCAGGGGTTTCATCTCTTGAGGACTTAATTTAGCAACATCCACCACGTTACCGTCTTGCTTACGAAACAAAATTTCACCAGCAGTGGGTTCGTACAATTTAAGAATGCTGCGACCCGTTGTGGTTTTGCCGCAACCAGACTCGCCAACAAGTCCTAGTACCTCGTTTTCACGTACCGAAAAACTGACGCCATCGACAGCTTTAATGTATTTTTTGTTGCGCCCAAACGGACCACTACTTACTGGAAAGTGTTGTTTAAGGTCACGAACCTCGAGGATGTCGCCATCTTGTAAAGCTGAGCTCATCAGCATTCACCTTGCCTAACAAGCATTGACAGCTTAAGCACTAACGTCTTAAGCACTAACGTCTTAAACGCTAATATCTTAAATAGAGAGGTCTTAAACATTGGCATAAGGATCAACGGCATCGCGCAGTCCATCTCCTAAAAAGTTCAGGCCTAAAACCGCCACCATAATGAAAAAGATGGGCGTTAAGATCCAGGTATTACTACCAAGTGTCTCGAGGTTTTGTGCGTTACGCATGAGAAAGCCCCAGCTCGAGAGCGGTTCTTGAATACCAATCCCCAAAAAACTTAAAAACGCTTCCGCCAAA
>CAZMCW010000395.1:0-3621 GCA_964564405.1 uncultured bacterium | reverse complement strand
CGAGGAGCGTCCAGCGAATCAGTGGAAAAATAAGTGACATCACAAAAAAGATCTGCAAAGACGACCATGTTTTAGGGATGGTGGCTGCGAGCGCCAACCAGAGCGGCAATTCAGGCAAGGATTGAAAAATCTCCACAATCCGTTGGGTGATGGTGTCAAACACGCCGCCGTAATAGCCTGAGGCCACACCCACCACAGACCCAATTAGTACCGAAAATACAGCCGCAAGCAAGCTAAGCGACAGCGACACACGCCCTGCAAAAATAGCCCGCCCCCACAAGTCACGCCCAAATCTGTCTGTGCCCAATAAGCGAACGCTACCACCGTCTTCTAAGCCAAATAAGTGCCAGTCAGATGGAATAAGCCCTAAAATTCTATAGTCCCAACTGCGCACAAAAAAGTAAATCGGGTAGCGGGTGCTGGTGTCTTCTGTCCAGTAGGGTACAAACGTCACTGGGTCAAGTTCCACAATTTGCTCGTATACAAAAGGTCGAAAATGAAAATTACCTTCCGCGTCAATAAAGTGAATACGCTGCGGCGGAATGTAAGAGTCCATCATGCGGTTGGTAGCCGGGTCAGTCGGTGAAAAAAACTCGTAAAACACAGCAAGTATGACCAGCACGGCAATCATGCCGCTACCAACTAAAGCAACTTTGCTACGCCGAAAGCGCTGCCAAACAAGTTGTAAGTAAGATTCTGTGTGGTGTTCCTGTGCATGAACAGGTTGGGCATCTACGTCTGCTACTGAGGCATCTATCCCCGGTGGTGATAAAGGCGTCCTCTGGGTGACGATGTCTCTACTCATTGACCCTTGCGGTGCGTCTGCCCCTTCAAATATACGTTCTGGTTTGTCCATGTCCTAGGCCGCCTTAATCCGTGGGTCAAGCGCAGCAAGGGCCACATCCGACAAAAAGTTGCCAACGACTAACATGACTCCATACAGAAGAAGTAAACTCCCAGTAATATAAATATCTTGATTTTGAAGTGAATCTAAAAATAGTGGCGCAATGGTGGGAATACCCAGCACAATGGCAGCTTCTAACTCACCTTGTAACATGTAGGGAAAAATTGCCCCTTGATACGCAATGATCGGGTGCAATGCGTTGGGCACCGCGTGCTGATAAATAACAGCATTTTCTGTGAGGCCTTTGGAGCGCGCAGTCGTTACATATTGTGCGTTTAACACGTCCAACAAGTTGCCACGCATGACCCGCAGGTTACGCGCCACACCACCAAAGCCAGCGATGAATACCACCGGCCACACATGTTTAATAAGATCTAAAAATTTTGCAAACGACCACGGTGCTAAGCGGTACTCAGGCGAAAAAAGTGAACTGACACTTTGTTGCCCCAAACCAAACGCCAGCACATAAACAATAATGAGCGCCATTGAAAAACGCGGTACTGAGGTTGCTAAAAATGCAAACACCGCCGCTACGTTATCGCCAACGCTATACTGTCTGCGGGCGGCATAAATACCAAGTAGCAAGCCGATCACCGTCGAAATAGCGTGAGCAGCCAGCGCAATGGCAAGCGTGTAGGGTAAGCGCTGGGCTATGATCACACTGGCATCGCGGCGATAGGCAACTGAAAAGCCAAACTCACCCCGAGTGACAATGCCACGAATCCAATTCGCAAATTGAACAGGCACAGGCTTATCGAGGCCGTACTCAGCCGCTAAGCGTTGGGCGGCAACCGTTGCTTCAGCTTCGGTCATACCCCCTTGATTGACCAAACGAATTCTGTAGACATCGGTAAAGTCACCTGGAGGAAGTTGAATAATAACGAATGAGATAGCTGCAATCGCTAATAGTACAAACAGCGACGACACAAACCTGCGAACAACAAAGCCAATAGGTACCACGGGCTAGCTTCCTATCTATTGTGTGCGGTAGGAAGATTAACTCCCCCTACCGCGCTATCAAAGCATGGATACATTGCGGACGTATTATTGGTACATTGCTCATGCGTTGACGCAACACTTGATGTAGATAATATGTTGACGTCAACACAGCAGTTACCTAATTGCCAGCGTCAGCATCGTACATGGGAATGGTATTGGGTAGTACTTGTTGCAGTTGATCTTCTGGTGCAACCCAAACTTGGTCACCATTTACGTTGCTCCACGTCCACTGATAGAAAAATGCAGGGGTACCCCCAGGTACGTTGTTAAAACGCTCAGCCAAAGCGAGCCCATAGCGCCCTAAAACAGTACCGATGGTGTAGACGTTTTCGGTGTAGATACGATTGTACTCAGCCATAAGCTCAGTTTGTCTGATTGAGTCTGGCTCGGTGCAAAATTCATTTACCAAATCAATTAAATCTTGCTCAAAAGCTAAAAGCTCACGAGGTTCACTACCTTCACGGTGCCAACCTGGTTCCTGTTTAGTCACCGGTGCAAGATCATTACAGCGTGTATTGGGAACAGCCCAAACTTGCTCAGATCGGCCGATACGAGCTTCCCAAGCGCCTGTTTCGTCATTGTCGGCATTAGTCGTGCTAGTGATGGGACGGTGGTTAACTTGAATACCAATGTCTTGCATCAAGAGTACTAACGCTTCAGCAATCTGCCCACCTGCTGCTTGGTCTTCACCGGAGTTAAGTAGGATAATGAGATTTTCGCCAGCTAGAGGTCCATCTGTCCAGTTGAGGACGCCGTCACCATCGGTATCTTCAAACCCTAGGTCAGTAAGGAGGGTTCTGGAAACATCTGGCTCGTAGTCGTAAAATGCCACGGATTCACGGGTGTAGAAATTAGAACCGGGAGAAATACCACCTGGGAAAGGACGCAAAAAGGGTCCACGAATAATCGACTGGGCAACACCTTCACGGTCAATCGCGTGAGTAAGCGCACGGCGGAAACGCAAGTCGCGGAAGAGTCCACGCATGGCTTCGTCCCGCTCGGTTTCAACGCCTAAGTTGGCAGAGAGGTTGAGTTCTAGTGAGAAGAAGAGTGTTTCTGGACCCCACTCAATATAGAAGTGCGCGTCTTCTTGCTGCAAGCGGCGAGTGGCTTCCACGTAACTACTAGGGTTTTCCAGGTTGGTGTGGTCAATAGAACCAGCTAACGTACCCAGGGTACGCCCTAGACCAGAATCACCTTTTTCAAAGGTCACTTCGTCAATATAGGGCAGTTGGTTACCCGCTTCGTCTACTTTCCAGTAGTAGGGATTGCGGCGCATGACGAGGAACTCATCAACTTGGTATTCCACCGGTACCCATGGCCCCATGGTGACAGCAGGTAGCATGTCAGACGGTTGTGAGTTGGTGAAACTAATGTAGTCGTTGTCTGGGTTGTAGCGTGGGTGAAGTCGCTTGCCCACGTGAGCTGGCGCAACGGTAAAGTCCAGCATGTCCATGTTGAACAGCATGTAGTTGGCAAAAGGTTCCGGGAAAGTCCACTTGACGGTGTACTCGTCGATGGCCTCGAGCGTCACCGGTTCCCCATTAATAGAAAACTTAGTTTGGTCGCTCCAGAAGGTTACGTTTTCGTCTAAAATGCAATCTTCCCAGGTAAACATGACATCTTCAGAGTCAAAAGGATCGCCATCTGACCACTTGGCACCTTCGATAAGGTTCATGGTGAGCTCAAAGCCATCCTCACTCCACTCCCAGCCGGTT
>CAZMCW010000394.1:0-4555 GCA_964564405.1 uncultured bacterium | reverse complement strand
ATTCCTCTACCCTTGTTCGCTACTTTGTAACCTGATGTACTCTAAACTCAAGTTTAGAGATGGTGTCACAGATTTAGAGGTGGTGTCATATACGTTTACTTACAATACTTCTGACAACGTACATTGACATCTTGACGCTTTTGAGTCTAACCCCAAAACAAATCATGTGGTTTGCGGTACCATGTTTATCAGTACAAGGCTAGACATGTACCAGATATGATATTTTATGTAAAGGCAACATATTTTCATTTAGCTTACGGCCTACATAAGTTCTACGTAAATTATTGTTCTAGGCTTGCATACTCGCCAAATATTTTAGTTAAATCTTTGTGTTATCTTTTTGTAGCCTGCGTTTTAGAAGAGTCCAGGTGGCTCCGTGTTAAATATTACAACTACTGATAAGTATCAGTCTCGGCTGGTTTTCCAACGCGCGTTGGTAGACATCGCTCAAGCTGCTGCTGACTACCCTGCAGACAGGTTCTATGAGCAACTTCTTGACAGTTGCCTCGAGGCCATCCATGGCGCTGAAGGCGGCACTATTTTAGTGCGTGCTGACGACGATCAGTTTTACTATAGAGCTGCATATGGGTTTCAACTTAAAGCTTTACAGCAAGTGACGTTTTCAGTTCAAGATATGGCGAAAGCACATGGTAGTTTGCACCCGCGTTTGCGGTACTGCGGCACTGCCACAAGTGAACTTGACGCCCAACGCGTTGAACTTTTGCAACAGCACGGCCGTCTAGACGAAATTCAAGTTAGCTTAGCTGTTCCGGTTATTTTGCGTAACCGCATGGTCATGGTTATCAGCCTAGATAACTTTCAGCATACAGATGCTTTTGATAGCGAAGCTGTAAGCCGTGCTGAGTCAATTGCAGTACACGTTGCTGCACTGCTCGAGCGCACTGAACTTAATAAGCAACTGCTTGAACAACAGGTTTTTCAAGAAAAGTTGCGCAACATGCTTTTGTACGCACTTGCTGAAACCGATGAAATTACCTTTTTAAACTACGTGCTCGAGAACATTATTGCAATGTTACCCAATGCCCAAGCTGGTACGGTGTTTTTTCGCGTTCACGCCGACAGCTACCACATGGTAGCTAGTGTTGGTTACGATCTTGACCACGTCAAGTCACACGCATTTAGAAGTGATGAACTAGCCTATAACGTCGACATGGACACATTTATGCCGTGCATTGTGACCAACATTGGCACATCTTTAGAAGGTAGTGTACGGCAACAGACAGTCGATGCGTTTAACCAAATAAATAATGCTATGGGTGACGTTGAAGATATTAAGGCTACGTTGGTCATTCCTGTTGCCATTGCAAACACTCTTACCTGTGTGTTTTACCTTGACAATGTTGATAATGATAATGCGTTTGAGGATAGCCTCGAGCTAGCCCACCTGCTAGCAGCACAACTCAGTCTTTTTTTGCAGCGTTTTAAGTATGAACGACAAACGCGTTTGCAAGCGCGCTATCAAAAAGCGTTGCTCGAGGTTCTTAAGCAAGCCCTAGCAACTACCGATGAAGCAGCTTTTTACAACTACGTTCTATCTCAAGCCGTCGATGCCATTCCCGGTGTTGAAGCTGGCAGCGTCGTCCACCAACTACCTGACGGCCACTACGAATACGTTGCTGCCAACGGTTTTCCACTAGAAGTTTTGCAACAAATTACGTTATCTTCTCCTGAAGCGTTATTAGATGAAGATCTAAGTCGCTCGAGCTATGTGCTGACCCCAGCAAGTATTCACGAGCGCGAAACACGCTACAACTCTGAACAACAGGATCTATTTGCCGAAGTTAGCCCTGAACATCCTATTTTGACGACGCTTATGCTACCTATCCGCATTGCCAATTCGCTACCTGTAGTTATGTACCTCGATAACTTTCATGACGAAAAAGCTTTTGATGACGAAATAATTGCTATGGCAGAAGGCTTTGCAAGTCAAGTTACCGTCGTGCTAAACCGCTTACGTTGGCAGTACAAACAAGACCAATATATTTATACCGAGCAATTGCTTACCGATATTGAAGCGCTGCTACTACGCGTTGATGACATTCGCACGTTTTTTCCTGAGTTAACTCGTAAGTTACTGCGTGAAACGCGCTTAGAGATTATTTTTGCAGAACTTTTTTTTCGAGACACCGAAAGTTCAACAGCCTATAAAGATCAAATTAATCAGGTGTGTTATGAGGTGTTTAGTTCAGATGATAACCTCACCGAACGCCAATACGCGGCGCTAGCGTCGGCAGACCAGCTACCCTTGGATGAGCCACCTGAGTCAACCCATATTGACACGCACCGACGCACGCACCTTGTCTACATCGACAACATTCATACGACTGACTATCCTTGGGGAGACGACCCAGTTTGGTACATTGCTGAAGATGTTCAGGTAGGGTCAGCGATGCTCATCACCCTGTATCAACAAGGGCGCTTGTGGGGACGTTACAATTTGTTTTTTCGTGAGCCGTATGCGCTCAATAACATCACACAAGATTTTTTGCACAAAGTTGCCAGCAATATTGCCGTTGTTCTGGACAAACAAGCTAGCCGTGAAGCGCTCGAGCGTGAACTGCTACATATGCAAGCTATTGTGGCAGCCAACGAAGCACTTCACAGCAATTTTTCAGAGCAAGATGTGTTTACCCAAACGGTTGTCTCCGCACAGCGTTATGTTGGCGCGCAAACGGTGTTTTTAATTTATGACGTCGAAGGTTTGGAAGCGTCTTCTAAAACTGTCGATGCTGGCGCTTTGGATGTTCAAGCTTTTAGCGCTAGAGTTTTTGACGCACAAACTTTTGACGAAACAGCTCCTTCTACAAATGATACTAATCAACCTAGCGTCCTTGACACCATCACAGACCAGAATCTTACAGATCAAAATCTTACAGACCAGAATTTTACAGACCAGAATCTTACAGACCAGAATCTTACAAGCCAAAACGTTGCCGACCAAGTAGTGACAGCAGCCTTGCCTACTTTGGCTAAGCCCACGTTGTCAGCAGATAACATTGTGGCTGTTGCTGGCCAACACAACAGCACCCTCTACCAGTATGGCTTAGAACTTGCGGCTAACGTGCTCGAGCAACACCGTACTTGCCGCGCGCCAGTTGCCAATACAGAGCTATTAGCAGTGCCTTTAACCAACGCCCGACGTGTGATCACGGGGGTACTTGTCGTTGCAACTACCTCACTCAATCAAGGTGACAGCATGTTTATTGAAGCGCTCGTACAAGCATGTAATGGTGCGCTTACCCGTTTAAGGCTCGTCACTGCCCGTGAACAAGAAGCTGCTGCTTACCGGGCGTTAGCCAATTTTGGGGCGACTATTGAAGCAATTAACGACGTTGACACCCTAATGCGTTTGGGGATGAAACGACTTATGGCACAGTTGGGATTAGAAACAGCCTACACGTATGACGTTCATTACGATGACGACCCAACTTACGGTCGTGGCATTCACAGTATTAACAGTGAGGTAGGCCAGGGCGTTTATGGTGACGGTTACACTAACGCTGTACCTCAAGGAGGTATACCTCAAAGCGATATACCTCAAAACATAGTGGAAGGCACAGTAATAACCTCAGATGGTCCGTCTGCGTTTGTTCAGGTGGCTCAAAGTATTGCTGGAAACCAACGCTTTTCTGCTGCTAAGTTACCTTCACAGGTTTATACGGTAACCCAACAAGCAACCAACGATGAGTACTTTGTGCTGGGTGCTCGCGCTACTGCTCGTCAACTTATACCAAGAGGGATTTGGGGCAAACATCCTGAAGGATTTTTAGACAAGTTTAACAGTACGTTTGCACCTCAAAGTGGCGTTGTGAGCGAAGTGCTCGAGCAACAACGTTTGCGCTACGTTGAAAGCTATCAACATTATCCTAATGCAAGTCCAAGTTATCTTAAGATGGGATTGCGCACGCTGTTGGTCATTCCAGTTATGCAACAAGGGCGTGTCGTCAAAATTATCTGTTTGTCGTCGTATCAACGGGTGCAACCCCTCAGTGACGACAAACTTACCATCGCCCAAAGTTTTGTGCGCCGCCTCGAAAATGCCATCGAACGCGTTGACGACATGCACGAGGTTGAAGCCACCCGCGAAGCTACCTTGCGTGCGCTCGGCCTTGCGCTCGAGTACCGCGACCTAGAAACTAAAGGTCACAGCGAACGCGTTGTCAATTTGTCTTTGGCGATGGGTCACAAACTTAAGTTTGTTAGTAGCAGTATGCAATCATTGCGGTGGGGAGCCTATCTACACGATATTGGCAAAGTGGGCGTACCTGACAACATTCTGCTTAAGCCCGGCAAGTTGAGTCAAGACGAGTTTGAGGTTATCAAAAGACACACCGTGCTAGGCGCAACCCTATGCAGTGATATTCCTTTTTTACCTGCTGATGCTATTGCGATTGTCCGCTCACATCATGAGCGCTGGGATGGCAGCGGCTACCCGGACGGCCTTGCCAGCACAGA
Source organism: uncultured bacterium (assembly GCA_964564405.1). Taxonomy (GTDB): domain Bacteria; phylum Deinococcota; class Deinococci; order Deinococcales; family Trueperaceae; genus JBCCBI01. Next base: position 79 of record CAZMCW010000394.1, on the reverse strand, counting down.
CATTCCACTCATGGCCCGACTGTTTAGCTTAGTTGATGTCTACGACGCACTCACAAATGTGCGCATCTACAAAGACGCT
>CAZMCW010000393.1:0-4561 GCA_964564405.1 uncultured bacterium | reverse complement strand
CACGAGCGATTTTGATGCCGCAAAGCGACATCAAAACATCACTTTAGTATTAGTTCATTTAACCAGTCAATAGTGCTAATAGGCCACAAGCTTTTAATCCTTATTCGCCAACGTTTTTAACGATGTTTTGTCGGTAGATGTCTTACCAGTGAAGGTCTTCACCAACAAATATCTCTGCCAGTGGCTAGGGCGATCAACCTCGTGTGACGTCAGCATCATAACGGATAGACAGCGTATAGATAAATAATGTTGTTTGGAACCCTTACAGATAATTGTCCTAAGCTGAACAGTTGTTAGTGAACTAAGATAAAGTTGCCATGAGGATAGTATTGGTTTTATTAAAGAGATGAAATCCTGTAGGGGGTTCAAGAAGTGTATGATCAAAGCAGTGAACTTACCTTTTACAACAACTTATAACACTAATGACAGCAACGTCCGATATTAACGATAGGAACAAATGAAACAGCATGAAACGGGCATACTAAGTTAATTCATGAAACTGACGGGTTCCCTTGCCAACGTTCCTCTAGATGAAATGCTTTTGTTGATCATGCAACGCAGCGGTACTGTAACCATTTGGGATCTACCTGACAATCAAGGGTTGCAACTTCATATTGGTGAGGGTAGGCTCAAAGCTTTTTTTGTGAACTACCGTCCGCTGGACAACGAAACCCAAATCGTGCGGTGGATAGCGCAACTTTTAAAGTCAGAAATGGGTATTTTTAGTTTTGATCCCAAGCCTTTGGAAACCCTTGAAGATAGTTTAGATACAGATATTAATAAGTTGTTACTCAATGCTGCTGTTATGCTCGACCAAACCAAGCAAGTAGTTGGTAAAACTGACCAGATGATGACTCTAACGCAAGCAGAACATCATTTGCGTGAACTTAGACATGAACTTAAACAGCAGGTAGATGAATTTTGGCGCAGTGCTTCAGGGGTACGAGGTATTGCAGTGAGTGCTCGAGGTAAGCCGCTTCGCGTCGGCGATGTTCAACGCGTTGCTGATCTGGCAACACGAAACAACACCAACTCAGTACAACGTAACGCGTTTGCTTCACCCCATGGTGATATTAACGAAGTAATCATTGACACAGCTGACGATATCCTGATGACCTACCGCTTTAAGACTCAAAAAGCTTTGTTTGTTGTGACACAAGTCGAAGACAAGCTACAACGGAAAATACGCAACCTTGTTATAGACGTTGTGGAATTTTGGGTCAAAGCTAGTGAGGTTGGCTGAGCAGGTGAGTATGTGCTGTGCATTGAGTGACCTTGGGTGGTATCTAAGCTTGAGCGGTATCCAAGAGATTTATTTGAGTTGCTAATCGCAATTTAGTCATCATCTCGTCATCATGATCTTATGGCAATAAGGGATGACACGGTAGTTATTGCTGTGGCATCGTCATGTAGATAGATCACGACCCAGATAGATCACGACCCAGAAGGGTGATAACACGGTTACAATGTATTTGGGCGTGGTAAAGCAGTATAGTTGCATCAACCTAGCCATAACCATGTAACATGTACGTTAGTAGGTTGATGGTGGCACAAGAATCTTAGGTTATATGAAGGAAGCCGCTGATGAAACTCACGCAAGCAGGTGCACAAGCTATCGTTAACCACGTTGCGTTGGGTGAACCGCCAGACTACAATCACTACTACTACAGCAGTGGGCTCGAGCCCCTCCTCACTAGTCTTGCCCGTGACTATTTGAATGATTATTTGGCAGCAGGTGGGTCTGCCTTTAAGCTGCTAGTGGGGGCTTCTGGTTCGGGCAAAACGCACTTGTGCTACGCACTACGCGATCTTGCTTGGCAGCACAATTACGCTGTGGCGTATTTGCCACTTACCGAAACAGGAGCTGCGTTTGCAGATTTAGCTGCTTTGTATCAGCAGTTAAGCAGGTGTGTCATGGTGCCGCCGTATGGCTACAGACGTGCTGCAACTACCGGACCGTTAACACCAGAACCGCTGTTACATGCGCCTCTAGTTGAAGAACGCGGCCTCGCAAGCATTTTGCAAGGTTGGTACGCGCGCAGCTATGCGGCTGCTTGCTGTGAGCTAGTAGCTCGTGGCAGTTCACCTAGCTATAGTTCACCTAGCCACAGTGATATTCAAGCTGAACTAGAACGTCAACTGGCAATTGTAACAGCAACCTTACAAACCGATAATGCAAATTTAACGCGTGCGCTGCTAGCAGCGTTTGAAGCGCTGGTGACAGATCAACCTAACGTGTTTGCAGCTATGTTGGATTGGTTACATGGAGAAGGGTTTAGCAAGGTTTTGCACAAAAAACGGCAAGGCATTTTGGAGCCCGTAAGTGCGCGTAACGCATTATCGCTCGTTTGTGGCGTCAGCCAGTGGTTGCGGTTTATGGGTTATGGCGGGCTTATCATTTTGCTAGATGCCAAACGCGCAACCCCGCAGCGTGCCACCAAAACCCAAATTGCCCATCTTATTAACTTGCTTGGGGTCGTTAACGATACGGCTAATCAACGCATGAACCACGTGATGTGGGTTTATGCAACCGCCGACAGCAACTTTTTAGAAGGGGGCGCACAAGTACACCTAGCACTCAAGCAGCGTTTAACCAGTGTTTTTAACAGCGATCTCAACCCTTCAGGCGTGTATATAGACATGCAGCAACTCCTTCCTTTAACCCGTGAACACTTAGAAGATACGGCTTACAAACTTGCTTATTTGCATGAGGTGGCTGACCGCCAACCTTTTGACGATGAAACTGCCCTGACAACGTGTATTGATGCTGTTGTTGACGCTGTGCTAGTTGCTGCTACATCCCAAGCTGTATCGCGCAAACATTTTGTCCAGGTATTGAGCCGTGCATTAAATATGTTACGGCTCGAGTCCCGCAGCATCTCTCAAGCAGAGTTAAGCCACCTGTTAGACACCGTAATGTCAGAAGATCATGACACTAGAAACTAGTGACGTTAAAAACCATGATAAACGCAGCTAAAAGCATGCACATAGAGCATCCTGAATTTGGCCCGGGTCAAGTCTTGCGGGCTGTTCACCAAGGGTTTTATTGGGATGTACAATTTACAGATGGCACGTTGCGCCGGGTGTCCCTAGAGAGCCTCGAGCCCACTGTGCTTACCACCCTAGCTGAGCGCGCGGGTTTACTTGCCAATGAGCAGTCTAGTAGCTTAGTGCCGCCAGAGGTATCATCACAAAGTTATACGTCACGCACTTTAATTGAAGCTTTACGTTTGGGCATTGTGCCCAATAATGCGGCTAAAACATTTATGTTTGGACAAGATGCAGCTCGAGCGGCTGTAGACACCTGGTTATCCCAGCGAGGTGATGGCGCGGCTGTGCTTATTGGTGGTTACGGTACGGGCAAAACCCACTTGCTACAGTACCTTCGCGCAGACGCCCTCGCCCAAGGCTATGCGGTTGCCAGCGCCACAATTGACCTCACGGAAGTACCGTTTCACCAGCCCAAGCGGGTTTATGCTGCGCTCGCAAATCAGTTTTGTTATCGTTTGCCCGGCGCACCTGAGCGCGGCCTAGCTGAGTTTTTGCAGGAAGCAGCTCGAGTAGGTGCCCTGCGCAAGCACCTTTATTTTGCAGTATTAGCAGAACAGCTTGACGACTTAGCTGAACGTGCAGATGCAGCTAAAGATGACCTTGAGGGTAATGACGACGAGGCAACCGAGCATCACACTGGTACAGAGCAGCTAGATGATCTATTTGCTTGGCTCATGGGCAACGCAGATGCTGTGACGCCAACTGGAGCTAAACCTCTGCCAGACACCGCAACGGCTGCCAATGTTTACACCTATTTGCTAACTAGCCTCGCTTACATTGCCAAATATACGTTTGGGTTGCAAGGGCTGGTCTTGCTTATTGATGAAGTGGAAGCTGTCAACTCCGGCTACTACAGCAAAGGTCAAGATGCCAAAAGTTTTAACTTTTTGCGCGCGCTTATGCAGGTCTCAGCAGGGGGGAGCCGCCTCGAGCCCCACTGGTGTGGCAACGCGAGCCAAGCCCCGTTAATTTCTTCTGGACGGCATCAAGATATTCCGTTTGCCTATGCTAGTCCTAGTCACTTGCGAACTATGCTGGCGCTCACGCCAACACCACTGCTAAAAGACCTAGACGAACTTGCTGGTGCGCGCAAAATCCACCTCGAGCCACTTGATGAAACTGCCCTCAAAGAGATGTATGCTAGCATCTACAGCCACTATTTGCGGGCTTATTCTCCTAGCAATTCACATTGGTTTGAAGATGCTGCCAAACACCAAAACGTTGAGCTTATTGCCAAAGTTGTTGAGACTTACACTGAAACAACTCGCTTGGTAGTTAAAGGTGCTGTAGAGCATTTGGATGTCAGTCGACATTTGCAGGGTGAAGACTATTAGCGCATGGAAATGTATTGCTTATGAACTTCTGTAGTGCCGGTTTTGATTAAACACTGTATAACCTCCCGTGGACTTTATGCCGTTCCTATCAGAATTATACTAAAGTGCTTTTTGTGTGACGCAACGTGCCATGCAAAAAACGCGTGAGCGTGTACCCTTAGACGATTCAGATTATG
>CAZMCW010000392.1:4156-4583 GCA_964564405.1 uncultured bacterium | reverse complement strand
ATGTTTTTATGTGGCCTGAGGCCTACGCACCTACAGCAAGTCAAGAAGGTGTTATACAAGAAACTGTGTTTGGTGATATTACAAGGCTCGAGCCCTACCTTGGGGGTAGTGCTACCGAAGCAGCCGTATTGGGCATGGTCGCTGGTCCCACACTTGTTTACCGCGACTGGCTCGGCACCCGCCAGCTAAAAGACGAAGACGGTAACTATAACTTATTTTGGGCAAGTAACATCGAAGAAGTTGCTGAAGAACAAGAATTTATCATTACCCTTAAAGAAGGCTGGATGTGGAGCGACGGCACCGAAATGACGGCGGATGATGCCATAGCCTCGTTTATAATCCACGGTGACCCCGAAGTTGAATCCAACGCGTTTAGCTGCAGCGTAGTTAACGAGGTTCCTGTTGAATACGAACAACTTGGCACCTA
>CAZMCW010000392.1:0-4146 GCA_964564405.1 uncultured bacterium | reverse complement strand
TATCAATACCGTGTGCGTCTCCCCGAGCCTCAAGTAAATGCCATCCTTTCAAATGACTGTGGTATGTCTGCTGGTGGCGTGCTACCTGCTCATATCTATATGCCTGTTTACGAAGAGCAAGGTGCTGCAGGTGTCAAGGCACTTTGGGGAGTTGACACCGACCCCAGCGAAATTATCTCTGGTGGACCTTATCTCATCAGCGAATTTCGCTCTGGTGAGCGCTTAGTTTTGGAGAAAAATCCCATGTATGGTGAGTTTGTCCAAGCCGCAGACGGGTCACCTTTGCCCGGACCAGATACGTGGAACATCACCATTACCGAAGACCGCAACGCAGAACTTAGCCTTATTGTTACGGGCCAAGCCAACTTTTACTGGCCAACCACGTTAGACGAAGTGCGCGCAGTTAACGAAGCCATTAATAGTGGCACGATTGAAGGCGAATTCTTCCCAAACATTAGCCCCAGCACTAGCGTTGATTTTATTACCTATAACTTTAACAACACCAACGAATGCAAACGCAACATGTTCCGCGAGCCCATGTTTAGGCAAGCTATTAGCACCATGATTGACCGCGATTCATTGGTCCAAGCTGCCGTCGGCGGTCTAGGTTTCCCAGCTCGCGATTTTAATGGCGACGCAGCTGCACCGTTCAACGCACCCGACTTACTACCGTTTGAATTTAATCCTGAAGCTGGTGTAGACATGCTCGCCGAACTTGGCTTTACTGAGCTTAATGATAGTGGTGTATTAGTTAATCCAGAAACGGGTTGTGAAGTTGCGTTTGACTTGCAGTTTAATTCTGGTAATAACCGCCGGGGTCAACAAGCACAGGTTATTTCGCAAACCGTGGCACCCTTTGGCGTAAGCATTAACCCACTCGAGGTCTCCGTAGATATTTGGCAAGAATCCATCGTTGGCGACCTTGACTATGACGAAACTGGCGAACGCACCCGCGATTACGACGCCCAAATCTGGGGTCTAGCTGGTGGCGACGTCGATAATCCTAGTTCAGTGAACGTGCTCGGGCTCAACACCAATCTCAACAGTTGGAACAAAAGCGCTACCAACGTAGAAGATTGGGAAGTTGAGATGAGCGAAATATCTTACCAAATGGACGGCACGCTAGATTTGGACGCTCGAGTTGAACTCTATAACCAACGTGCGCAAATTATGCGTGACTTTTTGCCTATTACGCCACTTATCAACCAGTCGTTCCATATTTACACCAACATGAGCAACTCTTGGCCAGAAAGCAGTCTTGATGCTAACAGCATTGAATCGCCTTACCGTCCTAGTGGCTTCCGCAGTACCCTAGCTGCACCGTCACAATAAGAGTTGGGTTTCTTGAGTTAGTTTGTAGGAGGTCTTGTCTTAGCCTCCTACAAGTTGTTTCTGTTCATGATTTTTAAGCACTACCGCACTTTTCCTACTTCATTGTTGTATAGTGTTACATGAACTTGCAAAATGCCTCGAGCTAGGTTTCACAAACCTAGCTATTTTTGTATCAGCATATCGCCATCACCGTTTGTTGTCATCACTGTTTGTTGTTATCACCGTCTGACGTTGATTGCTGATAAAGATCATGGGTGACAAAACAATCTCAAGAGATTGTATTTTTAAGGGTTGTTAGCGACATATAGGTGTGCCTGCCAAAAATCTTGTACTAAAGAAAGGAGTTTTATGTGACTACTTATGTAATTCGCCGCATCATCAATTTGATTCCAACATTTATTTTGGCAACATTTATTGCTTGGCTGGTTGTGGAAGCCGCACCTGGAGATTTTGCCAGTAAGTTTGCCTTTGATCAAGTTGATCCTGGCCGGGCTGATCGTATTCGTGAACTGCTTGGGCTTAACTTGCCGTGGTGGCAACGCTACTTTGTATGGCTCAGAAACCTAGTTTTCAACTTTGATCTTGGCATTAGCATGACCTCGCGTGGTGAGGTGACAGCGCTAGTACTACCGCGCATGCTCAACAGCCTTATTTTGTTGTTTCCGGCAACTATCTTAATTTATGCTATTGCTGTACCCATTGGTGTTTACTCAGCACTGCATAAATACTCAATTGGTGACCGTATTTTGACTGTGTTCAGCTTGCTAGGGTTAGCTGTTCCCAACTTTTTCTTGGCACTACTAGTACTAGCGTTTTCCGTACAGTTTTTTCAAACAAATGGGTGGCTATTAATTCCCACAGGCGGTATGACCAGTCAAAACCACAGCGATCTTGGTGCGTTTAGGCAACTTTTGGATTACGGTTGGCATTTAATTGCGCCAGTGCTTATTGTGACGCTCTCGAGCCTAGCCGGTCTCACCCGAGTTATGCGCGGGCAGATGCTCGAAGTGCTTGGTCAAGACTACGTGCGCACCGCCAAAGCCAAAGGGCTAGACGACCGCGTCGTTAACTACAAACACGCTCTGCGCAACGCCATTTTGGTTATTGTGGCAACCATTGGTGGTACCTTGCCGGGGCTTTTGCTCGGTGCCGGCACCGTGGAATTTGTCATGCGCTGGCCGGGTATTACGCCTTTATTTATTCGGGCAGTATTTGCGCAAGATGTCTATGTGGTTATGGCGCTACTTACCATTGGGGTGTTTTTGCTGATGATTGGTAACTTGGTTGCCGATCTAAGTTTGGCTATTGTTGATCCTAGGATTCGGTACTGATGGCCGCTCAATGGCAACGTATTATGAGCGTGACCAACGTGGAGCTCGAGCCTCATCAGCTTCCTAACACCCGCTCAGGAGGTGTTTTATGGCCGATGTAGCGAGCCAACCTCAAACACCTGAAGCCAGCGAACCCACTCAAAAAGCAGATATTCGTGGCGAAAGCCTTTATTCAATTGCGTGGCGGCAGTTTCGCAAACACCCGTTGGCAAGAGGCGCGCTCACCATTTTAGCGATTTTCTACCTTGCTGCTGCATTTGCAGATTTTATTGCGCCGTATTCTGAGCGGTTTATCAATACAGACAGTTCATTTCAACCGCCTAACCGCATCTATTGGGTCGATGAAGAAGGCACGTTTAGAGGCCCGTTTATCTACCCAATGGAACAAACGCTTGACCTTGATACCTTTGAAAACGTGTGGACAGAAAACCGCGATCAGCCTTATCCCATACGGTTTTTTGTACGCCGCGAAAACCGCCTTGACCGCTATGTGCCATTTCCGGTTAACCTCATTCCAGTAGCCTTGCGCAACGCTTTGAACATTCGTCCGTGGGCAACCTTACACCTGTTTGGGCTAGCTGTTCCCGACAGCGAAGCACGCCTTTACATTTGGGGTGCAGACGACCTCGGTGGCGACATTTTTGGCAAAGTCTTGTTTGGCGCGCGCATTAGCCTCACCATTGGCATTGTCGGTAGCCTTGTGTCGATTGTGATTGGGCTTTTTATGGGCGGCCTTGCTGGTTACTTTAGCGGTTGGGTTGACGAACTTATTATGCGCTTTGTTGAAGCGTTATCTGCTATTCCGTTTATCTTTTTGTTGCTTGCGCTATCAGCTATTTTTTATCCGCTTAATTGGCCGCCCGTATATGTCTTTTTTGCCATTGTGGTAGTGATTGGGCTTATAGGATGGGGAGATGTCGCCCGCTCGGTACGCAGTTTGCTGCTGTCTATGCGCGAACAAGATTTTACCTACGCCGCCCGGGCACTTGGTGCCGGCGATCACCGGGTTATCTTCCGCCACCTCATTCCGCAAACGCTTAGCTACGTGATTGTCAGCATGAGCTTACAAATTCCCAGTTTTATTTTGATTGAAGCTGTGTTAAGTTTTTACGGACTAGGCATTCAACCGCCAGCAACCAGCTGGGGGCTTATGCTTAACACGGCGCAGTCGTTTGCAGGTGTGTCTGGCTTGACAGAACGCTGGTGGATTTTTATTCCAGGTATTTTCATCTTCATCTCAGTGCTTACTTGGAACTTGCTTGGTGACGGTTTGCGTGACGCGTTTGATCCGAGAAGTCGTAAGTGAGCTAACTTATACTAAACTGACTCGAGGATGTCATAATCTAAATCGTCTAAGGATACACGCTCAAGTGCTTTTTGCATGGCACGTTGTGCCATGCAAAAAGCACTTTAATATTATAGCAGTTCCAAGATTGGTTCCCCCACACTGAGTGGATCGATTTCTACTCCCCTAGGTCGCACG
>CAZMCW010000391.1:3170-4650 GCA_964564405.1 uncultured bacterium | reverse complement strand
TATCTGAAATCCACGGCAAGATGATGGTGGTGTTGCCCAATACTTTTTGATAGGCGATGGCGCTATCTAGGTCTGTTTCAAGTTGCTCGAGCGGCACATGCGCTGAGGTCATGGTGAGGTTAAGCTCATCCAGCACAGCTTTTAAGTCTTCAGCAGGAACGTCTTTGCTATAGCCACCTTCGACCCCTGCATAGCCAACCTCAGCGACTAGTTTGGCGAGGTCGCGGGGGTCGTCGGATAGATGTCGGAGGGTGTAGAGTTGGACAGCAAGTGGGGTTTTCATAAGCCTCTCCTAATATCAAAAGAATAGTCCAAAATGATATGCAATAGCTGCATCTACCTGATCCATGTAGCGGTCAGGTAAATGCGAAATAACATCACTCTTTATTTTTCTAAAATCTACCGAACGCAATAACTCAACTTGCAGCTTACTGTCATATTTGAGTCCTGAAACATCGTTAGGTACAAGTACCTGATGTTCGCCTACATGGTCAATGTTGCTTGTTAACGGTGCCACCGTAATAACGCCATAAAGTTTGCGTTCTGTCACAGCATTAAGAACATCATTACTAATAACTACCGAGGGGCGTCGTTTGTTGGGTTCTGCTCCCGTGGCAGGTTCATAATCAATGATGCAAACATCGCCTTTTCTCACAACAAATCATTTTCGGGTAAAATTCCATCGCCTGAAACAGAGTCAAGCAGTTCAACTTCTTCAGAGTTAATGTATTCTTCCATAGCTCGCTCATATTGATAGCTCATGTCAATATTTCGCAATTCTTGAAGTGCGCGTTCAACTACCTCAGACTTTGTTTTGAGCTCATAACGTGCTTTGTAGCTTTCGATGAAATCAGCTAGCGGCTTGGCAATACTTATACTTAGCCGCTCAGACGGTATCGTTTTCATAATACAAATTGTATTACAAATTGCGCCCAAAAATCAACGCGGATTATCTGCATAAATCATCGTGTCTTAATTATCGCACCTCGCCAGACTTAAGACCTTCCGGCAAGCGTGCTGGGCGGGTTGCAGTACTTTGCACATCAAGATAACGCCTTGCCTCGGCGGCTTCGTGAATGGTTTGTAGGGTATCCACCACGTGGTAAGCAAGGTTAGCACCAGCTCGTGCTGGGCGGTTATCTTGTAAGGACATCGCCAAATCAGCAGCCCCCAAACCGCGCACGTTGTCGGTGTAGCCATAAGCGGAATCAATGGCTACTTCTTGCCAGTCTGACTGGCCTTTTTGTTTGAGGTAAATCGGCCCGCCAAAGGTGTTAGGGTCAGGCACCACCAGCGCACCTTCATCGCCGTAAATTTCTATGTTGGGCAGTTTTGAGCCGATGATTTCTCCGCTGACAATAAGCGTAATTGCTTGCCCTGCGTGCGTCTCGAGCAAGGCAGTGTTGTGAATAGGCGCGCCAATGTCCAAACGCGTGCCTGCGTGCGGCTCACTGCCAATAATCCGCTCGGTGATGCCTGT
>CAZMCW010000391.1:1144-3160 GCA_964564405.1 uncultured bacterium | reverse complement strand
TGTTTGGGTGAGTCCAACCGCAGATTTAATAGGACCTAACAAATTTACTAGGGCATTAAGGTAATAGGGACCCATGTCAAACAGCGGGTGACCGCCATACTGAAAAAAGAAAAACGGATTTGGGTGCCATGCTTCGACTCCAAACCGCATCATGAACGCTGAAGCTGCTACGGGCTTGCCAATAACACCTTGGTCAATAAGCTTGCGGCAGGTTTGAATGCCGCCGCCTAGAAAGGTATCTGGCGCGCAGCCTAGCCCAAGCTTGTTGGCTGCGGCAGTATCTACGAGTTGCTTAGCGTCTTCACGTTCAACCGAAAGCGGTTTTTCACTGTAGACGTGCTTGCCTGCGTTGAGCGCGTTTAAACTGACCTCAGCATGAACGGTAGGTACGGTTAAGTTGACAACCATCTGCACGTCGTCATCTGCCAAGAGGTCGTCTACGCTATAGCCTTTGGCAATGCCGTGTTCTTGAGCTTTAGCTTTTGCTCTAGGCACGTCAATATCGCTAATGGCCACCAAGTTGACCGCCTCAAACAAACTTAGGCCGCGTACGTAAGCATCGCTAATGTTACCCGCACCAATGAGACCAACGTTCATTATTTTCGTCATAATGTAAGATACATTGCTTTACTCATGTATAGCGTACACACATCACGACATTTGTGCTTAAAAGATAGTAATCATCTCACAGAGAACTTATGGAGAAACTTATGTTGACACCACTTTCGTGTATTAGCGCCAATTATGTTGCCCACGAAGTTAGTTATCAGATGACCGAAGGCTGGTCACAAGGGGATGCCGCCACCCAAGCTGCCTTTCGCCCGCTAACGTCTTTTGCAGATAAATTTGACACTTTACTTGCAGATGTTGCCGCGTTGGGCTTTACCGCCATCGACCTGTGGGGCGCGCACTTGCACCCAGACTGGGCCAGTGACGAGCACATAGGCATCGCCAAAGACTTACTGGCAAAACATCAGCTCGAGGTTGTTAGTTTGGCAACGTGGATTGGTTCCAAAGACAACCTCGAGCACGCTGCCAAACTCGCTAGCCAACTTGGGGCTAGTTCCATCGGCGGAGGTTGCCCTAAGCTTGCCAACTTTCGCAGTGAAGCAGTTGCCATCCTCAAAAATTATGATGTGAAACTTGGGCTCGAGAACCACCCCGAAACTCACCCAGACGATATGCTAGCTCAACTTGGTGACGGTGCAGACGGTTACATTGGCACGGCTGTAGACACAGGCTGGTGGGCTACCCAAGGGTTTAGCGCAGCCCAGGCGGTTCATGACCTTAAAGATCACCTTGTTCACGTGCATCTTAAAGACATTCACGCAGCAGGCGCACACGACACCTGCCAACTTGGTCAGGGCGTGGCGGACATTCCAGCATGTTTACAAGCACTAGTTGATGTTGGCTACACAGGCGCACTAGGCATTGAACACGAACCTGAGACATTTGACCCCACAGACGACCTACGCGCCAGCCGCGTGTATGTAGAAGATTGGATGAATCAGCATGGCTAATCCTCAAGAATGGCTCCGCATTGGCATCGTTGGCACGGGAAATATTGCTGGGCCGTATGTGAACGACCTCAAAGAGTCACAGCAGCTCGAGATTGCTGGCGTAACAGACGCATTTGTCGATAAAGCTCGAGCCTTTGCCGAAGAACATACTCTCAATCTCTACGACGACCTCGACGCCATGCTAGCTGATGACAACATCGATATCATTGTCAACCTCACCATTCACCACGCACACTATGACATTACCAAGCGTTGCCTCGAGGCGGGCAAACACGTCTACAGCGAAAAACCACTAGCACTCACTTACGCCCAAGCGCAAGAACTTGTTCAACTGGCTGATAACAAAGGTCTTCGGCTTGGCGTCTCACCGTTTACCTTTTTAGGTGAAGCGCAACAAACTGCTTGGCAGCAACTTCGTGCGGGTGTCCTCGGTACGGTTAGAGTGGTTTACGCTGAGGTCAACTGGGGGCGCATTGAAACCTAGCACCCCAACCCA
>CAZMCW010000391.1:0-1134 GCA_964564405.1 uncultured bacterium | reverse complement strand
GTTTTATGACGTGGGACCGCTCTGGGATGTGGGTGTGTATCCGCTAACCTTGCTCACGGTGTTGTTTGGGCCTGTTCGTAAGGTGACGAGTTACGGTACAACTTTGCAAGCAGACCGCAAAACCCTAGAAGATGAAGCGTTTACCCTGTCTGGACCAGATTTTTTGGTCTGTATGCTCGAGCACGCCACTGGCACCCTCACCCGTTTAACCGCCAACTTTTACGTGAGTCACAGCAGTAAACAAGAAAGTGGGCTAGAACTTCACGGTGACGCTCAATCGCTTTTTCTGTCAAGTTGGTTTCACCCCAACGCCAGCGTGGAACTTGCCCCGTTCAACAAACCTTATGAAAAGGTTCCGTTGCATGCGCCTGCACCTGAAGACATTCGCTGGGGCACCGGCATTCGGGACATGGTGGACAGTCTTTTGCACGACACCCGGCAACACACCTCCGGGGAGCAAGCTGCGCATATTGTGGAAGTTTTAGAAGCGGCTTATAAATCAGTAGAAACGGGTGAGGCTGCTAGGGTGGGCTCGAGCTTCCCTGCACCTGAGCCTCTTGTTTAAAGATTTACTTCTACAACAAACACAAGATGATCACAAAAGCAGCCTAGGTTAAAAGATAGAGCACACGATGACAGACAGCTCATGAAGCTAGTACCTATATTGAGGCTAGTATCGTCTACAATAACTCCGGTGATGTTTCCCGAAGGACGTCGCCAAAGTTTGTTACAGCATCTCAGCTCATAACAGCCAATAGCACTTCCAGGATTAGTTCTCTCACACTAAGTGGGTCGATTTCTACTCCTCTGGGTTGCACCTGCAACTGCCTGTGGCAGTTACTCGTGGAAACGCTATAAATACCTATTGAAGGATGATTGCATCTATGATGAACCCTAGCCCTAACAACAAGTACTCACGTATTACTTGGCGCACTGCTCTCCTCATCAGCTTGAGTTTATTTATCGCTGCATGCTCCACAGATGATCCTGGTCCTGGCATCATCATTGGCGAAGGTGATGTAAGCGGTGTAGTTTACGAAGACGGCAACGCCAACGGCCGCCGCGATAGAAATGAACTTGCTTTAGACGGCATCACCTTGTTTTTAGACCAAAACGAAAATGGTCGCCGCGATG
>CAZMCW010000390.1:2491-4652 GCA_964564405.1 uncultured bacterium | reverse complement strand
GTTATCAAGGCCTCGGCCAGCAAACGCCCGAACTGCCCGCTGTCGCTGTTGGCGCTGTAAGTGAGGACGGTATTGGTGTCCGTCTTGACCACTAAGCTGAGGTCGGTGACGAGAATGAGTGTGGCGGCGCGGGCACTACCTGCCTCGAGCTGTGCAAAATACATGCCTCTATCCAACACGCCAAGGTCAATGTCGCCGTACGTGTCTACAGTACGAATGTCGATACGGCGGACTTCACGTAAATCGAGGTCATCCGTTTCTCGAAAATTGCGCGGGCCACCCAAGGTCAGCACAACATCTGGGTTGTTAATACGGTAAAGCACTAACTCAGCACGGCTGCTGTCGGTGAGGTAATAACTCAGGGACGTACTATTACCGAGGTTATACGTGCCGCCACCGTACAGCGAAATATCGGTTTGGGCGAAGCTGCCCACCCACAAACTGGTGATGACGAGCAAGCCGAGGGCAAGATAGGTTTTCATAGCAGGACATCCTTTGGACAGAGAGTTAGGTTGTGGCTATCGTAAACAGGGAAAGGGAGAATGGGAGATGTGGGGAAGGGGAGCAAGACAGTGGCGCACGTATTACATCGTGGCAATACGTTGGAGGGCTTGCGATGGATGTATCTGGATGAGCATCTGCAACAGGCTCAGAAGTATCAGCAGATGTTGCATTGACACGTGGCAAAAAGGACATCAAATACTGTGATGGTGTGGCAAGACGCTCTTGAGCGAGATTGGTGATGTTAGTTCAGCACATCAAACTGACTCGAGCCTGAACGTCTAATTTTAGATAAGAATCTTCCAACGATAAAACCCTAAAAAGTTAGGGTTACTCGGCACTGGGTGCCAACTTGAGTCGGGGTGTTGGGCAAGCGTCTCGAGGCTTAAAAGCCGTACCTCACCGCCTTCTTCTGGGGTGGCTCCGGTGTGGTAGACAATCATGCCATCACCTAAATAGACCATGCTGTGATAGCCGGACCCCTCAGCAAGGGGGTGAATAAAAAACAGTAGATCGCCGCGTTCAGCACTGGCCGGGGTGTTCCCCAGGTGGACGCTCGAGTATCGCATCATTTCAGCCGCCGTGGCGGCACCCACAATATTTCCCTCGGCGACATCAAGCGGGTCGTACACACCCGGTGCAATCCGAAACGCACTGCGCGACAAAATAGGTAGCGGAAAACTAAGGGTTTTAACGGGCGGGGTCGATACCCTCAAAGGAGTTTCAAACTGCGTAAACCAGTCTGGTGTTTTGGGTTTTAAAGCCTCCGTAAACGCATAGCGCAACAGTCCCGAGCAATCTTGGGCGTGCCAGGTGGGGCTAATTGATGTGTACTGCGCTTCGGCAATAGCGGCAAACCAGTCTCGAAAGGCGGCTCGCTCACTGCTGCTGTAAATTTCGACGACATCTGGAAAGCCGTCTTGGTCGCTGTCTTGAAAGCGGTTAACTGTAGGCGACTCAGCTAGGGTAAGACCTAAACTCAACAGGGTAAGGGCAAGTAAACTTCGTTTAAGATGCACGACTACCTTCCTTCCTCGAGATTTAACTCATGTGATGCCAACGCAGGCACGTACTATGCTTAGTAGCAACAGAGATCAACATGATGCCGCATTTAGGCGGAGATGTTTGGCGGAGATGTTTAGGCATAAGTATTCAGGCACGGCAACATGTGGGGCTGCTTACAATTATGAGTATAGAGCGAGTTAGTGAGATGAAGGCAAGGATGACACAACGTGAGTAAACTATGAAGGTTGACGGCACACATCTACACACCCTCGAGATACGAGCATCAACCTAAGTTGATGTAAACAGCAGGTGATCTGGAAGGCTCGAGCTAGTTTTGACCACAAGCTCTCTGTAATCTAAATTGTGAGATCTCATTTTTCTCAGTAAATATCTTTTTCGCAATTTTTAACGATAGAGGGCAACGTCATGAAAACACTGTTTTGCACGCCGATTTGTACGTTGATAAGTTACCCAGATTGGAGACGCTCGAGCTGGCTATACTGTAGTCGGCCACTTTGGGTGTGGTTGAGTTTAGGGATGCTGTACTCGCTAGCTTGGGGACAAGTAGAGGTCACACATCAACAGGGTAATTCACTCGCTATTCCTCGAGCTGAGCAAGGTGTGCTCGACTTACGTACTTGGGATTTTGAGCAGG
>CAZMCW010000390.1:0-2481 GCA_964564405.1 uncultured bacterium | reverse complement strand
ACGGTATTGTGCCCATTTACGGTGAGCTTGGCTTTCGCTGGCTCGAGCTAGCTAGCCCCACAGATACACCCGAAACTTACTTAAGTGGTGCTTGGAAAAACGGCTTTCCCGGTACAGACTACGGCTATGCGACTTACTATTTGACCCTCTTACTCCCTGAACGTGATCTGCCTTATGGCATCAAGCTTGAAGAACTCCACACGGCCTACGAACTGCGGATTAACGGCGACGTGGCAGCAGGTGCCGGCCAAGTTGGGCGTGGCCGCGCGAGTACAAGGGCGCAACATCAACCTCAACTGGCGTTTTTTGAGGCAACAACGGGCCGTGTTGACATTACCGTGCAACTTGCAAATTTCCGTTATCCCAACCCTATGCTCACACCTAGTGAGCTAGACGGCAACATCACCATGCGGGTGGGGACAGCACGCCAAGTGACGGCCCTACGCGATAGTAAGCTGATTCTCGAGCTCTTTATGATCGGCGCATTTTTAATCATCGCGCTGTATCACCTAAGTGTTGTAGTGTTGCGGGCGCAAGACAATGGATCATCGTTATATTTTGGGCTTTTTTGCCTCATGTTGGCTGTTCGAGACATCACCAACGGTGAGATTGTCGCCACGTTCTTACTGCCGCGTTTACCCTTTGAACTGCAACTTAGCGTTGACTATGCCGCCGCCATCTCACTGGGCATTTTGTTTGTGTGGTACTTGCACACCTTATTTCCCCAAGAGATCAAAGGGTTATGGTTACGCGCGCTGACGACGGTGTACCTCGTGATAATCGGGAGTTTGCTGGTCCTGCCTGCGCGCACGTTCGGGACGGTTGAGCCAGTCTTACTCGTGCTAGGCGTCATCACCATTGTTTATTCAACCGTGGCTGTAGGTCTAGCTACCTACCGCAAGCGTGAAAGTTCGCGGTTAATTTTGGCCGGGGTTATGCTCATTGCGGTTACGTCGTTCGTGGATATTATTGATTTTGCCGATATTGTTAACACAGGAACCCTCTCGAGCTATGGTTTTCTTGCATTTGTGCTGGTACAAGCATTCTTAATCGCCCAACGCGGCGCACAAGCCTACGACGACCTCGAAGCACTTGGGCAAGCCCTCGAGCAAAGTAACGATGAACTGGAAACACGGGTGAGTTTGCGCACCGCCGACCTAGAACTTGCCAACCGTGAAATTCACGCGCTCAACAGCCGCCTGCACGCAGAAAACGTGCGTATGGGCAGCGAACTTGACATCACCCGGCGCTTACAAGAGTTGCTCCTACCTGCACCCGAAGAATTCACGGCGTTTGCACACCTAGACATTGCCGCCACCAATTTGTCCGCCAGTGAAGTAGCCGGGGATTATTACGACATTCTCCCGTTGGACGCGCGCAAGTTGCCGTTTGAAAGCCGCCTAACGGATGCCCAAACTGCGCTCATGATAAGCATTGGGGATGTAACCGGGCATGGGCTCGAGAGCGGCATGCTCATGCTTATGACGCAGATGGGGGTCAGGACCCTGCTCGAGGTCGGCGACTACGACCCAGTGATGATGCTCGATGTCCTCAACCGGAGCCTGCAAAAAAACATCGACCGCATGGCAGTTGATAAAAGCTTAACCCTCGCCCTCGTCCACTACTGCTACGACGAGATAGCGCGGCAAGGTCAGCTTTACGTGAGCGGACAGCACGAGACCTTGCTAGTTGTCCGCGCAGACGGTCAGCTTGCATCCTATGACACCCTCGATTTAGGCTTTCCTTTGGGACTTACCGACGATATTCGCAGTCTGATTGCCACCCACATGGTCACCCTCGCTCCTGGTGATGGCTTTGTCCTCTACACCGACGGCATCCCCGAAGCACCCGCACCTAACGGACAGTTGTATGGTCTAGAACGCATGTCCAACATAATTCAAACGCACTGGCAACAGCCTGCTCAGCATATTCAAGACATGCTCTTGCGAGATGTCCACGCCCATATTGATCCTCGAGCAGACCTTAGTAAAGATATAGCCAACCAAGAGCTAGACGATGATATTACGGTTGTGGTGTTTAAGCAGGTGTAGCAGTTATTATCCGTGTTGGATACGTGCAAAATAAGATGTTTTGACGTCACATACGGTAAATTTACCATAGTCATAGTGCGAATGATCAGTAGGGTCATGATTGCTTAGGCAGCTTCAGCGCAGCCATTGCACGTCACCAACATCATGATGAGTTAGCAGATCAGCATGAAAGTAATACCAAAGTGATGTTTTGATGTCGCTTTGCGGCATCAAAATCGCTCGTGAGAGCGTACCCTTAGATGATTCAGACGATGACATTCAAGAGTCAATTTGGTATAACATTTGCTCGAGCTTCATTGCTGAAGTATTTGTGGTACTGCTTCTTAGAACAGGTTGTTGCTAGCTTGTATACTCATCACATTCTAAACTGGTAGACATGAACTACCTCAACGCAGGTGCAGGACAGACGGTCACGGGAAGTTGTCACTGG
>CAZMCW010000389.1:0-4656 GCA_964564405.1 uncultured bacterium | reverse complement strand
AGCTCGAGCGCTCATCAACCTCATATGTAAGAAACGCTTGTAGAACGAGAATTTGGTAAGCTTAGTTAAGCATGTCACAGCAACTTCAACTTCTGGGTAGGTTCAGATGTTATCACCAAGGGGAATGGCTCGAGCCGCCCCTAAATCAAGTGGCTGTTTTACTAGCCTATTTGGGCTGTGAAGCTCGTTGGGTATCGCGTGAATACGTGACGGCTTTGTTGTGGCCCGATACTAACGAACGCAAAGCGCGGCAAAGTTTGCGGGCGCTGTTATACAAATGCAAAAAACTTGACTGGGCTGAGCTTGAAGTCACCGATACACATGTGCGTTGGTCAGTTGTTAGCGATGTTAGCCAGTTTCAAGACGCATGCTCAAATGCAGACTGGGCAACTGCTGTTGATATTTACCAAGGAACATTTCTAAAACCCCATCGAGCTAGTGTTTCAGCACCCTTTGACAACTGGCTCGAGCAAACACGTGCCGAATTACATGCCAACTGGCGCGACGCCGCTTTACCTGTTGCGCGGGACCTTAATCAGCAGGGAGAGGTTGCCAAAAGTGTATGTTTACTAGAAGCTGTATTTGCAGAAGATGACCTTGCTGAAGACGTCTTGCAAGTTTACATGCAAAGCTTAGCACTGTCTGGACAAAGTGCCAAAGCACTACGTGTATTTGAGTGCTTTCACACAAAACTTGCTACTGACTTAGGTATGAGCCCACTGGCGGATACGCTCGAGCTTGCTGAAACCATCCGTCAGGGGAAATGGCAACCTCAGTTTCAAGACAACTCGCCAGCAGTAGTCACCCAACGCGTTACGGAGCACACCCCTGTTCCAAATGCGCCGCAACACGCAGAGGGTCAACCGGGCGGGCCGTCACCTTCAGGTCAACTACTAGCTAACACCGTCGTCCCTTTTGCACGTCAACTAGCACCCTTGCCGCAACCTCAAACGGCGTTTATCGGGCGGACGTTAGACCTATTGGAACTTGCCAACAGGCTCACTGACACGCGGCTTATCACTTTACTTGGGCCGGGTGGGGTGGGTAAGTCGCGGTTAGCGTTAGCCTTGCTCGAGCAACAACAACACCACTACCATGACGGCGTCGTTTTTGTGGCGCTAGCAACTGTACAAACTGCTGCTGATGTTCCCGACGCCATCGCAAGCAGTTTGCAACTTCCTTTGAGCGGTAGTAAACCGGTACTCGAAGACGTTTGTGACTACCTTGCAGACAAACGCATGCTAGTTGTTTTAGACAATCTTGAACACTTGTTAACAGCTCGAGAGCTTATTCTCCAGTTGCTTGCGCGCACGCCAAAGTGCCGTTTTGTAACAACCTCGAGGGTGCTCTTAGAACTGCCTGGTGAATGTGTTTACGATGTCGTTGGCTTAAGCTTGCCTAAGCTCACAACCAGCCAGACTTACCCCAAAGACCACCTTGAAACTCGTCCCGAAGACTACCTTGAAACTCATCTAGACGCTTACGACGCCATCAACATGTTTGTCCGCCAGGCCCGCCAAGTGCGTTCAGATTTTGCCCTGCACGCTAGCGACCGACAGGCCCTTATTGAACTGTGTCAACTCCTTGAGGGTATACCTTTAGCGCTCGAGCTAGCGGCTAGTTGGGTGCGTCTTTACACCTTGCCAGAGCTGGTTAGCGCGCTCAAGCAAGACATGGACCTGCTCGAGGCTGACGGTCACCAAGTCAGCGAACGCCACCGCAGTATGCGGCAAGTTTTTTTGAGCTCTTGGCAACAGTTAACTGTTGAAGAAAAGCGGGTGCTAGCAGCGTTGTCGGTATTTTGTGGCGACTTTGAACTGATTGCTGCATGCATTGTTACGGGTGCGTCTGCGCGCACGTTACTGCGCTTAGTCAACCGCTCACTTTTGCGCAGAACGCCCCTAGGCCGGTTTTCGATGCTCGAGGTCATTCGTCAATACGCGGCTGAACAACTTATAGACGGTGACAGCGCGCTAGTTGCACGCGCTCACTGTGAGTACTACCTGGCGTTTATGCGCGACAAAAATTTTCGCACTAACGCACCAAAAGTCCCCCTCGAGTCGGTTGATGCCAACTTTGATAATGTTCGCAGTGCGTGGCGCTACGCCCTTAACCTGGCAACTAACGCAACGCTCGACCTCAACGAGTTTGTCAAAGCTAGCCATCAGATTAACTTTTACTTAGATTTACGTGGACGATTTCGTGAAGGCATCGCGCTCTTTCAAGAAGGTATTGATGTGTTTGACACACACGTCACATCTACCCACACCTCTGTTCAAACTTTAGATGATGCTATTTTGGATGATGCTACGCTGGGCGCACTTTTGCTCAACCAAGCCCTTTTTTACTGGTGGATCAACGATTTAGATAGAACCGCCGAGCTAGCGACACGCGCGCTCACCTTACTTGCAGGCAGCGATAACTACACCGATCAGATAGCAGCTCACTACGCGTTGTCTGACTACGCTGAGTATTATGGCAACAGCGAACGTGCTAAAGCTCATCTAAACTGTGCAGGTGAACTTGTCGAAGCCCACGGAAGCTTGCTCGAGCAGCGAGCGTATATTAAAGAGTGTGCCATTTTGGAACACACCTTGGGTAATTTTGAAGCTGCGCAGCTCCACTATGCTCGAGCGCTACAAAGCTATCAAGCTAGCAGTGACCAAGTTGGTATTGCTGAAATGTTGCACCACTGGGGGACGCTCAAGCTCGAGCAAGCCGACGCACGTGGTGCAAAAGATTTGCTCGAGCAGTCACAAGTGCTCATTAACAGTTACGGTGACGAAGCTTATAGCCATATATGTCAAGCTGATCTCGGCGCGTGTGCGCTAGCACTTGGTGAGCTCGAGCAAGCTGAAACACACTATCTAGACGCTATCAAGCTTGCTAGACAAAATAGCAGTCTTATTGGTCCACCCAAATACGCTGCAGACTATGCGTTGGTCAAACTTGCCCAAGGTGACACCGAAGCTGCCACCACGCTCCTTCAGCAAAGTTTGCAAACAGCTTGGCAACTTCAAGATACCAGTGTGTTGTTACACAGTTTGTTGGGCTGGGCTGAGTATTGGCTAGGCCGCGACAACACCCTTGCGCACGCACTTATCAGTTGTGTGTTACAACACCGAGCAAGCCCAGCACGCATCAAACGCCGCGCTCAAAAACTACTTGCGCGCGTTGGCGTACCCGTAGACGACCAAGTGATCCTAAGTGACCTCGAGTGTCTTGCGCCTCATGTGACACACCTTGTTGCGTTAAACGCTAGTTGAGAAATACCAGCTAAAGCTGGCTAACCCTGCATCTTTGATCGCATCTCTAGAAACACCCCTTGATGAACAAATTAGCTCCTGTGGTTTAAGCCTTGGTGGAACACCCTGATTTAGGCACTAAGTATCTCCCATCTGTATAAGTATCTCCCATCTGTATCTGCAAGATAGAGATGGGAGTAGCGGTTAAGGAACGTGATTCACTTACGTTCCTTTTCGCAAAGTTCTTATGGAGACACTTAGTTAGCTATAGCGTTCTCACGAGTAACTGCCGCAGGCAGTTGCGCGTGCGACCTAGGGGAGTAGAAATCGACCCACTCAGTGTGGGGAACCAATCTTGGAATTGCTAATAGTAGCCTAATGGGTAGGTTTTTACCCAATGGAATCTCCCCGGCTACCATTCTCCTCAACCTTCTTTGCCTGCGCACAACATGACCCATCAGCAACTTGTGACAGCAGCTTGTAAACCCGTCTAGAAAAACTCTCAAAAAGGGTGTAGTCTCCTGTGATCGCTGTAAGCCTTTAGGTTCACATAGCACAGCGTGACAGCCAACAATCATGGGGTGATCACGGGACAATCACGGCTGCCTTTTAAGCTCAAGATATCCATTTGCCATAAAGGGTGCTAAGGATGATTGTCAAAGATTGTTGAGGAATAGGTGATGTGTCCAGCAAAAAAATCCACATTGGATAACCAAACGGATAATCAAGTGGACAACCAGGTGGATAACCAGGTGGATAACCAGGCAAATGCTGACCAGCTAACGCAGCCTTATGCATCACCTTATCAAGCTTTTTTGATCAAACTTTATATGCCTAAACTTGCCCCTAGTCAGGGTGATGGCGTTAGCACTCCTAATTCAAAAGCAAAACCGCAATCACCAGCCGTTATCTTGCAGCATGCGCATGACGCCCGTTGCCTCGAGTTTGCTAGCCTTGCTGAAGCGTTTGACTACCTACATGCGTTGACCGAAGAACCTCCTTCAAGCAGTTGAGTAAGGTTGAGAAGTTGGCATCGTTAGCTTCAATCAACGTTCCTAGTAGCTCTAGTAGGGTTTCTAGGTTTTGTTAATCATTTTATCTTAGTATCTTCTCATTATCTTTCAAGTTGTCGTTAACACCGACCTATTGCCAACACCATTGTGGCAACACCATTGTGGAAGGAGGAAGTAGATGCGCAGCACAGTTCGGTTGTGGGCTCGAGCTAGCTCCTAAACAGTGACTTACACTGGTTCCAACCCTTACATTCCTACAGAACCGATAGCTATTTCTACACCTTCTAGACAGTGTTAATCTCTACAGTAACTGCATACATTCTTGAATTACGTCTTTACAGCTTTGATACCAAGTCCGACAAAACACATCATAAACTCCTACGGAGTTCATTACGTTC
>CAZMCW010000388.1:3442-4663 GCA_964564405.1 uncultured bacterium | reverse complement strand
ACGAGTAACTGCCACAGGCAGTTGCACGTGCGACCTAGGGGAGTAGAAATCGATCTACTCAGTAGGGGGGACTTAACCCTGGATCTGCTAATATGGAAACTAATCTTAGAACTGATACAAGCTGCATCAATTAAAATAAATTCTTTGCTCAGCAGTAGTGGTGCTGTCGAGAGTACACTCAGCAACGGCAGTCAAGTTTGCAATATAAAATTTTACTACACGTTCTACTGTTGCTAAATTTAAATCATGCAACTAACAATGTCTTCTTCACTTGGTGAATTATGGTAATCAAATACTTTGCTTATACTGCCTTTGCGCATAACGATAATACGGTCGCTTATACCTCTGAGTTCTAGCAAGTCTTCGGTAAGTAACATGATGGACAACCCTTCATCGGCAAGTTTGCGAATAGTTGCGTAGATATGCATCCGCGCGCCAACATCTATGCCTCTTGTAGGGTTATTAAGTAAAAGCACACTTGGCTTAGGCGCAATGCACTTACCAAGCACAATTTTTTGCAGGTTGCCGCCGCTCAGTGCGCGCGCAGGTACGCTAGGGCTAGCTGCTTTAATGCGCAATTGGTCAATAAGTTGCGTTACCAAGTTAGTTTCCCCACGGCGGTTTACAAACGGCCCAGTGCGAGGAATAGCTGCCAAAGACAAGTTGCATTGAACGCTAAAGTCAACAATAAGCCCCTCGCCGCCGCGGTCGCCAGGTAAGTAAGCAAGACCTTGCTCCCACGCGTTGGCAGGATTGCTTGGCGTGTAAGCTTGTCCGTTGAGTGACATGTTGCCTGCGGTTGGCTGCAAATCACCAATAATCGTGCGCAGTAAAGTTTCACCGCCACTGCCTTGCAAGCCGCCAACACCTAAAATCTCACCTTCATAAAGATTGAGGCTAACCTCTACTAAGCGGCTATGTTGCTGCACGTGGTGCAATGCTAGCCGGATGTGCTCAGACTGGCTAGCGCGTTTAGGTGGATAGATGTCACCACCAATTTTACGCCCGACCATACGCCCTTCAATTTGTTCTTTACTAAGCTCATCACGATCAAAATCGCCCACCCAAGTGCCATCTTTCAAAATGGTGATGCTGTCTGCAAGCTGTTCAATTTCATCTAAATGGTGTGAAATATACCCGATGGCAATGCCTTGGTCGCGCAGCGTTCGCACGACGCCAAACAACGTATCAATATCGTGGGTATCCAAAAACGCCGTGGAT
>CAZMCW010000388.1:0-3432 GCA_964564405.1 uncultured bacterium | reverse complement strand
CAACAAAAGTATTTTGGGTTCATAAGATAACGCCCTAGCTACCTCGAGCACTTTAAGTTGTCCGAGGTCGAGGCTGTCGAGTGGCTGCTCAACAGAAATATCAGCGCCCATAGTATCCAGTAAGGTCTGGGCTGTTTGGCGTAACTTGCGCCAGTGGCTTAAGCCTAGAACGCCACTGTGTTTATACAAACGGTCAATAAAGATGTTCTCGGCAATATTCAACGAGCGGTTGATGGTCATCTCTTGAAAAACCAAAGCCACGCCCGCTTGCTGAGCGTCACGCATAGTACGCGGTGCGTAGGCGTTATCACCTATAGACATAATTCCACCATCGGGCTGAATTACACCAGCACAAATTTTGAACAGCGTAGACTTACCTGCCCCATTTTCACCCACAAGGGCGTGAACTTGCCCGGCCTCAAGACTTAAACTTACACTGTCCAGCGCGCGGGTAGGACCAAAGGTTTTGCTAATGTCATGAGCTTGTAAGAGCATGAACTGCTTTCATTGAAAGGTATTGGACGATGTGATGTTGTTGACGGCGTAACGGGTTAGATGGCTAAATACATTATCTGAGCTAGCGACTTAAATATCATCTTGGGAAGTGGCTCGAGGATTACATCCTTAACTACAGAGCTAATTGACTATTTTGTAAACCTCTAGCGGCGTTCCTATCGAGATCGGATGCTACTTTGACACGAGGGATATTTTACTGACGCTTAAAACCACATAGCTCGAGCTTCCTAAGCGTCAACAGGGGACGGTACAAAATGTACATCGCAACAAATACTTGGTTAAACAAATACTTGGTGATAGGTGCTTGAGGCTCGAGCCTCAATAGTGGGCTCGAGCCAGATAAGTTTGGTCTACATTCCCGACCCGTGCCAGATCATCATGTCTTCGGAAATGGGTTCGCTGTACTGAAGTTCAAAAACTGCTGGCGGCGCGTCGGCGTTGAATACGCGCGAGCGCGCTTGCCAATCGTAACTGGGTACACCGCCTGGAAAGTCAGCGCGGAATTGCTCAACGAGACCTTGGGTGAGCGGCAACAGATCAAGTTTCACGTTAGCTTGATCAGCGGGTACCTCGAGCCCATTCAAAAAGTCGTGCATGAGTACCAGTGCAAAGCCACCTTGGAGCCAGTGCCCGCCCACATCAAACAGGAGGTCGCCAGCTTCAACAGCGTCAACATTTTCGGGGTTTAAATCCATGCCGACCACCAGCACATCTTCGCCAGCAACTTGGTTAGCGTTGCGCAAGGCTGCAATCACGCCGGTTGCGGTGCCGCCGTTGGCTGCCCACACGCCTTTAATCTCTGGGTTACCTTGGTAGAGTGCGGCAAAAGCTTCTTGCGATGCGTCGCGCACAAAGTTACCAGTAACTGCGCCTGCTAGGGTTACATCTGGGTTTTCTTCAAGGGCGCGGTCAAACCCCTTGCGTCGGTCGATAGCTACCGAGGTGCCAGGGGTACCGTCCACCACGCCCACCACCATGTCCATACCTTGTGCGCGCATCTCATTAAACAAGGCTTTAGCCATCATGTAACCAGCTTCTTCGTCACTGGGGCCTACAAACGCCAAATAGTTGCCAAAGTCGCTCGCTTGCGGGTCGATGTCTGCTAGATAAACATCCGTCATAATCACCGGAATGTCGTCTCTGCTAGCATCTAACAGAGCTTTAAGACCCGTATTCCAGTAGGGTACGTGGATGATGCCATCAACACCCCTAGCCACTAAGTCTTCAATATTACTAGCCATAGTGTCTGGGTTGTTGTCGGCGTTTAAAACAACGAGTTCAATGCCGTAGGTATCAGCACCTTCTTGCATAAAGTTGACATATTGATTCCAAAATTGGGCGTCTAGCGTGGGGACAGTTGCCCCAATGGTGAGGCTATCTTGGGCGAGTGAGAGGGTCATCAAACAGCCTAGAACAAGACAACTCAAGCTAGTTAAAGTTAATTTTTTAAGCATCGTGTATGTATTCCTTTCAAGTGAGTACAAAAAGCGTAGCGGTGACGGCGGATGAAGTAACCTCCTAGTCTGTAACCCGTGTCTGTAACCCGTGTCTGTAACCCGTCAAATTGAGAGAACAGCAACGGGTTATGTGATAGCTAAATATCCACATAGAGGAAGTTGATGTTGAGGTTAATAGGGCATGAGGTTAATAAGGCATGAGTGAGGTGGGGGAGACGCCCGAAGTGTTCACGTAGACGGTCTTCTTGCGCAGGTATAGCTCGAGCCCATGTGCGCCATCGTCGCCGCCGATGCCACTTGCGCCATAACCCACGTGAAACCCTTGTAAACTTTCGGGGCCAATCCGGTTGACATAAATTTCGCCAAAGCGTACATCTTGCACGGTGCGCATAACGCGGGTGAGGTCATTGGTAAACAAATATGCCGACAGGCCGTAACGTGAAGCGTTGCTGATGCTTACCGCTTCGTCAAAACTGTCAAACGGCATAATAGGTGTAACAGGTCCAAAGACTTCTTGCTGCATAATGTCCATATCTTGCGTGACGTCCGTTAGTACAGTAGGTGCGTACCAGTAACCACCAGACGTTGGTGGTGAATCTGGCGTGCTGCCCCCTAAGACGAGGTTGGCACCTTGCTGGCGGGCTTGCTGTACGTAGTGGTCAACTTTGTTAAGTTCTGCGCGGCTCACTTTGGGACCAAGGTCAGTGCTGGTATCCAACGGATCACCTATGCGCAAGTTAGCCGCCATTTCGGTGTAGCGGTCCACAAAGTCTTGGTAAATGCTACGTTCAACGAGGGTGCGCTCGTTACAAATGCAGACTTGCCCGCAGTTCATAAACCTCGAGGTAATCGCGCTTTTCACGGCCATGTCCAGATCAGCATCCGCTAGGACAATAAACGGCGCTTTGCCACCAAGCTCGAGCGACACCGGGGTAATGTTGTCAGCCGCCATGCCCAAAATCTTTTTGCCGGTGGCCACACTGCCCGTCATAGTAATAAGGTCAACACCTTCGGCTTGGCACAGGGCCGCGCCCACAGTATTTCCGGCACCGGGTACAACGTTCACCACGCCCGCTGGCACGCCCGCTTCTTCAAACAACTTGGCGATGTAAAGCGCACTCAAGGGCGTAAGTTCGTGCGGTTTAAGCACAATGGTGTTGCCAGCAATCATGGACGGCGCAACTTTACGGCTTACTAGGGCTGCTGGGTAGTTCCAGGGAATAATGCCTACCACCACACCAACGGGTACCCGTTGAATCCAAATTTGCTCGCCAGCGTGGTCAGACGGCAAAATTTCACCTTGAATGCGCCGGGCAAATTCTGCGTAGTAATCAAAAAACTCAGCGGCACCGCCAACTTCGCCACGCGCTTCAACCAAGGGTTTACCCTGTTCTTGCACAACCAGGTGCGCAAGCTCCTCGCTGTGCTCGCGAATCTTGACAGCAATACGTTTCATAAT
>CAZMCW010000387.1:0-4688 GCA_964564405.1 uncultured bacterium | reverse complement strand
TCACGCACATCACCACGGTTGGTGGTGGGTGCTTGCAGCACGCTAGCATCGAGTCCTGCCCGCACCACGGCGACGTTGCCACTGCGCCCTAGCAAATTGATAGCCTCATCTACTGCTTTATCTAGCCGGATGCCGTCACTATCGCGTGCGGTCATGCTGGCAGAGGCATCGATGACAATGACCCTGGCGGGTAAGCCCCCCAAAGTCCAAAATGGCCGCGCCAAGGCAAGCGAAGCCAGTGCCACAAACGCAAGTTGAGCAGCGAGCAACCACGACAGTGAAAAACGCCGCCGCCGTTGGGCGATGAGCTTGGCTTCACGCCATAAAAAGCTCGCGGAAACCTCGCGTTGTTTGCGGCGCTTGCGCACAAAATGTAAGGCGATGACGATGGGAATGCCCAAAAGTGCCCACAAAAAGGCGGGTGCGGCAAAGCCTAGGGGCATGGTTGGCTACCTTTAGCAAGGCTATGTCTCTGAGGAACATCTCTAGCTAGGGAGAAAGGGGGAAGGGGGCGAGGGGGGAAAGGGAGAAGTTTGTCAGGGATAAAGCAAGCATCAAACCAGGGTGATGTGGTTATTGACAACACGTGAACAGGCACGTTTTAGTTTAGCGTGTTTTGAGGTGGCTCGAGGCTGTCTGACGGTTCATCAACTGTTGTTCAAGATGATGCCATTGTCCTTGTTAAAAGAGAGCTTCACGTGAGTTATTACGCAGGTTTATCAGCAGTTTGTTGTGTGATGTCTTCACATCATTGGGTGATACTACTTAATTACATCGATTTAATTACATCGGTGACATCATTCTGTGATGCCGCTTCCTGACGATGAAAATATCTTCCAAGGGTCTAAACAAAACCTAGTCAAGACCTGCAAAGATGTCATCAACGGGCATCTCAGGGAAACTACCGCGCAAGCCGCCTAGACTCAAATATTCATGCGTGAACATAGCTTGCCACATGTCGTTGTCTTTACTGAAGCCCGCTAGTGGCGAGTTGGGGCCGACTTGCGAGCGGTGTGAGCGCACGGAGGCTTCTTTTTGCGTTGCAAACGCGCTGACGTCCATCACGCACGCAAAACTATCGTCTGAAACGCCATAAATACCCGCATCTAGCTCGCTGAGGGTAGAGGTATCTCGGGCTTCTTTGAGCGTTTGCATTTGCTTGCTGCCCATAACTGCGTAAAAAAGCCTTCTAGGGGCAGGTTGCATGACGCTACCCGCTGACCAAAACGCAGCTTCGCTGGCACGCTGAATTTTGATGTGGTCAATATGCCCGTAAATGCCGTGCGGGTCAAAGGTGATGAGCACGTCCGGGCGAATGTCCGCTATATGTTTGAGGAGGATTTTTTCGACTTCTAGGTCGTCAGCGTTCATAAGTGCGTGGGGGTTGGCGTCTTGACTGCGCTCGAGCCGCCCTGAATCATGGTAATCCAACAAAATCGGTGGATGAATCCCCAAAGCTTCACACGACGCGTGCAGTTCAGCTTCGCGTAAGGGGCCTTTAGGTGTATCTGGATCAATCGCTGGGTCGGTAATTTTGCCCGACTCCCCGCGCGTTGCACAGATTAAGTGCACGTTGACACCTTCGCTGGCGTAACGCGCCAAGGTGCCGCCAAGGCCAAAAGATTCGTCGTCTGGGTGGGCAAGTATGACGAGAAGAGTTCGCTCCATGCCTTACTCTATCGCATCCCTAATAGATTGTATGGGCTGGTGACACCGTTGCAATGCTCTTGACTAGGGGTCATGTGCTTACCTAAAAAACTGGTTGAACCTACAGACAGTTGAAAGAATCACGCATTATAGTTTGTTGTAATTACATGGTGTGACTATTGCCATCAGCACGTTGAGTTGGGCTAACTCTACGCAACAACGACAGGAGGACTAGGATGATTGATCCCAAGCTACTTGATTTTTTTGTGGAACTTAAATTTAATAATAGTAAAGACTGGTTTAACGAACGCAAAGCTGACTACACCAAAATGCACAAAGCGTTTACGGCGTATTTGGAAGAGGTGGCGCTCGAGGTTGCCAAGTTTGACCCGGAAATTGGCCGCCGTATCGGTGAGTCCAACGTGGTCAAAGTCTTTCGCATTTACAACGACACCCGTTTTGCTAAAGACCGTCCATCACTCAAAACCAACATTTCTGGCATGATTGGCGCGGGCAGCATGGCCCCGGTGTACTACCTCAGTATTTCACCAGAAAGTAGCATGGCAGGTGGTGGCGTGCGTATGCCATCTTCCAAGGTTCTAACTGCCATTCGCGCAGAAATTGATGCCAACCCAGACGCACTTACTCAAGTGCTGGACGACAAAACGTTTAAAAAGGTATTTCCAGACGGCCTCAGTGGTGAGGGTAAACTCAAAACCTCACCCCGAAACTACAGCGCCGATCATCCTGCTATTGAGTTACTCAAGCACAAAGATTTTACCAGCCGGCGCGAGTTAACTGATGAAGAGGTGATTGCAGACACTTTCACAAAAGAGCTTGTCAAAACTTTCAAAGCACAGCAAAAACTCAATGCGTTTTTGTACAAAGCGCTGTCTCGAGTTGAAGATGTTGCCGCATAACGAGCAGCCGTGAGTAAGCGTGCGCGGGTGCCGAGTCCGCCGTTGTACTTCAACTATCACGACTTTCCAGATGCGCTGTCGGGCTACACAGGCTATCTGCTCAGCTACGTGTCGCAGATGGCCCACATGCGGGTAGATGAATCTTTGGCAGCGCTCGAGATAGACGTGCGTCAGTTTGGTGTGCTCATTTTAGTTGCTGATACCGAGCACCGCTCACAGATTGCCATTAGTCAGAATATGGGGCTTGACCGCACCCATGTGGTGCGTTTGATAGACAGCCTAGAAGCCCTGACCTACCTCACCCGTGAACCGAACCCGACCGACCGGCGCTACCACAAATTAACCTTGACAGCTTTGGGGGAGCGCGTTCTAAGTGAGGCGAAACAGTTAGTTGATGATGCTCAAGACGATGTTTATCGGGAACTTTCTAGTGGGGAGCGAGATGATTTGCACAGGTTACTCACTAAAGTTGCGACTACACGGTTCTCGAGCAGCCATAAAACCTCTGAAGATGGTTAAGGCTCGAGCGTCTGCTGTTAAAGCATCGTAAAATAGAACGATAACTAATGAGATGCCATCAATCTTGTTGAATTCCAGTGTGATGCTACTCACCCTTCACAGAAACACCCTCATTCTTTGATGACTTTTACAAGGTCAGATATCTCAGTTCGGGATAATGCTAGCGGGTAGTGAATAGCTGTTCTAATCAACTGTCACCCGATACACAAGCGTGTCTTGTACACCTGGCTCAAATGGCTCTAAGAGCGTCCAGCGCACCACATTGTAGTCGCTAGGTTCAGCAACAACTTGTTGACCGTCTGCATCTACGGTGAGTACAGGCGGTTCGCTGAAGTTGACGGTATCCACCGAAAACTCAGTGAGGACGCGGGCTGAGCTTGGGGTGGCGGAACCTGCTAAAAAGGTTGTCTCAGCAGGAATTGGTCCTGTAACAACGACTGTGCCAGCCGGTAACGTGGTGTCATCAATATTTTGGACAATAAGTCGGTACTCGACAGTCTGCCCGGGGCGTGCTGTGCTAGCTTCACTAAAGCGTTCCTCGAGCGCACCACTCGAGCCAGTAACCTCACTCACCACGTAAATTTCTAAATCAACTGAAACAGGATTATCGTCTTGAGCATGGCTTGTCGTAATAAAGGTACATACCAAAGCTATCAAAAGTTTGGGTAAATTTTTCATAAGGTGTTGATGATATTGCATAAAGCGTGAGTTAAACGCCATAACAGGCTTCCTCCTGATGTGCAAATGTGCTTGCAGCATACACGCTCGTTAACCCTTTATGGCAAGTGTGATGTCAAAATGTGTTCATGAAGTGCATATGCATATCAACGCTGTCAGCAGGTTTGACTTTAGCTGATGCATTGACTAAAGGAGATTGTCATGGATGATGCCACGCTACACGGAAAAACGGTGGTTGTAACCGGTGCTGCCAGTGGCATCGGCTACGCGATCTGCGAACGGTGCTTAAATGCTAGCGCCAAGGTTGTTTTAAACGATGTTGATGAATATGCAGCTCAGCGTGCTGTGGATACATTAGCTCAAAGATATCCGTCAGCGAACATTGGTGTTTACGTAGGCAGTGCTGCTGAACCATCCGTTATTGAAGGGCTTTTAGATACAGCTAAGACCACGTTTGGCAGCGTGGATGTAGTCGTTGCGAATGCTGGCATCACACTGTTTAAACCATTTTTGGAAACAAGCTTGGCTGAGTTTGACAAGGTCGTGAACGTCAACTTGCGCGGAAGTTACGCATTGGCACAAGCCGCGGCAAGACTTATGAAAGCACAAGGTTCAGGCGGGCGGATTATCTTGATGTCGTCGTGCGTAGGTAAGTTGGCAATTGAGGGCTTGAGTGTCTACAGCATGACCAAAGCCGGCCTGAGGATGTTGGCGCGGTCGTTGGCGCTCGAGCTAGGTCAGTACGGTATCACCGTGAACGCCATCGCGCCTGGTGCCACCCTAACTGAACGCACCGCCCAAGAACTACCGGATTACGCTGGGTCGTGGGGAGGATTATTACCTACCAAGCAAGTTGGTACGCCAGAAGATATTGCTGAAGCTGCGCTTTTTCTAGCGTCGCCTGCGGCCAAGCAAATTAGCGGG
>CAZMCW010000386.1:0-4730 GCA_964564405.1 uncultured bacterium | reverse complement strand
GGAGGCGGCACTCGAGCACATCACCCTAGAAGACTACGCCACCACCCACCCTGCCCTCGCTGCAGCCCTCACCAAGTTTGGAAAGGCCTGAGCCAATGCGCTACCAGCTTGCCTACTACGGCGATGATTTCACGGGTTCCACCGACGTCATGGAAGCGTTAACGATGGGCGGTGTGCCGACGGTACTTTTTTTAGCGCCGCCAACGTCAGATGAGCTGGCTCGCTTTCCAAACGCTCAGGCCGTGGGTATTGCTGGAACAAGCCGCTCCCAAACACCTACACAGATGGCACAACATCTGCCAGGTATTTTTGAGACGCTCAAATCATTCGACGCGGACTTGGTACATTACAAAATTTGTTCTACCTTTGACTCGTCGCCGAGTTTGGGCAGTATTGGCAAAGCGCTCGAGCTAGCCCGCTCACATTTCCCGCAAACGTTTACGCCCTTGATTGTGGGCGCGCCCATCTTAAAACGCTACGTTGTGTTTGGGAACTTGTTTGCGACTGCCGAGGGCATCACCTACCGGCTTGACCGCCACCCAACCATGCCGCATCACCCAGCAACACCGATGACCGAAAGTGATTTGCGGCGGCACTTGGCGCATCAAACGGACTTACAAGTGGAGTTGTTGGATGTGTTGGCGTTGAATAAGGGAGTGAAAACTTGCCTCGAGCACGTCAGCTCACATGCAGCAGATGTACTCCTTGTTGACACCTTGACAGACGCACATCTTGAGGTTTTGGGGGCTTTGCTCGAGCACTGGCAAGCTCAAGGCATTCAGTTTGTGGTTGGCTCGTCTGGTATCGAGTACGCGCTTATCAAACAGCAACACTCATCTAAAAATTTACAACCTTACCAGCCAGCAACCGTTCATCCTGCCAAGGCGATTATCGTCATGTCTGGCAGTGCTGCCCCGGCCACCGCCGCCCAAATTGAGGCCGCTGAGCAAGCTGGGTTTGCCAGCATTCGCATGAACGCGCCCAGGCTACTTGACCCTAGTCAGCAAGTGGATGAGCACAAACGCCTCAAAACCTTGGCGTGTGAAGCGCTTGAACGCAAGCAAAGCGTGTTGTTGTACTCGGCACGCGGGCCGGACGACCCAGCGCTAGCTGCAACACGGGACGCACTTGCCACTTTAGGACATGCTCCCAATGAGATGAGCAAGTTGCTAGGTAGTGCGCAAGGCAAATTACTAACTGATTTACAACAGACAACGGGCATTACGCGGCTCTGCGTGGCTGGGGGTGATACGTGCGGCTATGTGGCTGCACAGTTGAGGCTTGTAGCACTCGAACTGCTTATGCCAATTGCACCAGGCTCACCGTTGTGTTTGGCGCATCGGCAAAAGGGGGGGACGCTCGAGCTATCCCTCAAAGCTGGCCAAGTTGGCGCGCCAGATTACTTTTTAGCTGTACAACACGGCACATCACACGCTTAAAACCATCAACTTCAGGAGGAGATTATGGCAGAAACCGTCACAACAGATACCATTACTATTGCCCTGATGGGCGCAGGCGGCAAAATGGGCTGCCGCATTACCGACAATATCAAAGACGTGGGTCACTACAACGTTCACTACGTAGAAGTAAGTGAGGCTGGCAATGCCAACCTTGCTAAGCGCGGGCTATCGTCCACCCCTCAAGCAGACGCCTTAGCTGCTGCCGACGTTGTCATCTTAGCGCTACCCGACCGCTTCATTGGCAGCATCTCTAAAGAGATTATTCCCGCACTCAAAGCTGGCACCATGGTCATTGGCCTTGACCCCGCCGCAGCTCACGCTGGCGTCATGCCTATTCGTGACGACCTCACTTATTTTGTGACCCACCCCTGCCACCCACCTGTTTTTAATGATGAAGTGAGCGAAGAAGCCCGTACTGACTGGTTTGGCGGCATCTACGCTAAGCAGCACATTGTCTGCGCGCTGCATCACGGCCCAGAAGAAGACTATGCCAAAGGTGAGGCCATCGCCAAAGACATTTACGCGCCAGTTATGGAAAGTTACCGCGTTACTGTTGAGCAAATGGCTATTTTGGAGCCCGCCCTAGCTGAGACCTTTGCCGCCACCCTAGTCACAGCCATGAAAGAAGCACTCGACAAAGCCGTGAGTTTAGGTGTTCCTGAAGACGCAGCAAGAGCCTTTTTGTTCGGGCACATTCGCATTGAGCTGGCCATTGTTTTTGGCTTTACAGATTTTCCCTTTTCAGACGGTGCCAAACTTGCCATCGCCCAAGCTTACGAGAAAATTTTTAAACCCGACTGGCAAGATGCCATTTTTGACTCCCAAGCGCTCACCGAAAGCGTCAATCAAATTACTCACCAAACGTAAATGCGCTCAGAAGCACTCAATATGACGTTTGGGCTAGGTTCCTACGCGCTGGCCTGGGGCATTGGTGCGCCAGGCTACCCACCGGATGAGCCTTTGGATATTTTTGGGATATTGCGCACGGCTGCAGCAAACGGCTTTGGTTTGGTGCAACTTGCTGATAACATCCCTTTACACGAGTTATCCGAACGTCAACTTACCGAGGTAACCCAACTTGCTGATGATCTCGGCTTAGAGATTGAAGTTGGCACGCGCGGCATTGCAGATGATAATTTACTGCGCTACTTAGAACTTGCCACACACTTTAACTCACCTATACTGCGCGTCGTGGTGGATAGTCCAAGACATAAACCTAGTCCAACTGAGGTGGTCGATATTGTGGGTGAGGTAGTACCTCAATTTGCTACGGCTGAGGTCATCCTCGCTATTGAAAACCATGATAGGTTTTCCGCTGAAACGTTGCGTACTATTGTTGAAGACTTAGCTAGTCCGTGGGTGGGGGTGTGTTTAGACACAGTGAATTCATTTGGATCACTCGAGGGGCCTGCCGTTGTCTTAGACACCCTTGCCCCACATGTCGTCAACTTACACATCAAAGACTTCAAAATTGCCCGCGAACCGCACAATATGGGCTTTCGGATTAGCGGCACACCAGCAGGTCAAGGCATGTTGGACATTCCTTGGCTTGTTCGCCAATTGCCCACAGATAAATGCGACATCAGCGGCATTGTCGAGTTGTGGCCAGCGCCAGAACCTACGCTAGCAGAAACCATTACCAAAGAAGCACGCTGGGTGGCAGAAAGTGCGGCGTTTTTACAACAGCTTTAGATGCGTTTGAAAAGTATTCATCAACCATGTAACGCACGGGTAACAAGACGCATGTACTCTGCGTTAAAGCGCTGGGCTGCATCCGACTCGGCTGCAAAGCCGTCAAACGCATGGAAGCCATCTGCATAAACGTGCAGTTCAGTTGGCACGCCTGCACGCATCAAGCGTTGCGCATAAGCGATGTCTTCGTCACGGAATAAGTCTGGGGTACCAACGCCAATGTAGGTCCGCGGTAAGCCGCTTACATCCTCTTCACGAAATGGCGCAGCATACTTTGAAATACCCTCACTGCCCGGCGCTTGACCGAGATAAGAACGCCAGCCAATCAGATTGTTCGCGCGTGTCCACAGGGGCGCATCGGGTACATCTGGGCCTGCTTGTTCTACATTGGTGTCGTCTAGCATGGGGTAAATCAGGAGTTGGTAACAGACATTAACCTCGGCGCGGTCTCGAGCTAACAAGCCGAGCCCGGCTGCCAACCCGCCGCCAGCACTTTGCCCGCCAATGGCAATGCGACTGGTATCAATCCCAAACTGATCTGCATTGCCTGCTAGCCACTTGAGGGCCGCATAACAATCTTCTAAAGGTGCAGGAAACGGGTGCTCTGGTGCAAGTCGGTACTCGACCGAGGCGATGACGCAGTTCAACTGGAGCGTTAACGCTTTAACTTTGAGGTCATCTGCTTCCACACTGCCAAGAACAAACCCACCACCATGAATCCACAGGAGGGCAGGGAGTGTTTCGGCTCGAGCCTCAGGCTCATACACGCGAACCATCACGTCTGGTGCTCCGTCTGGCCCCGGCGCGTGGTGATCGCTGCTCACAACACCCTCAATCTCTGGCAGTGCCGCAACGGTAGCAGCATTCAGATCAGCTAGCGTTTGGCGCATGGTAGGAATGTCATCTAGCGTGACGCCACCGGGCAGTACTTCTTCAAATGCAGCTAGTGCCGCTATGAGTTGCGGGTCTGTCATTGGGTGCATGTTTACTACTCCTTTGTGATGAGGTTGTTATTGGGTGCTAGTTGAGGATGTGCTCGAGCGCATTCACAACCCGTGTTACATCCTCAGTGGAGGTGTAATGCACCGCCGAGAACCTCACCACGCCGTCGTGAACGTCTAGCCCAAGAGCTTCCATGAGTCGGTACGCGTAAAAATGTCCGTGATTACAGGCCACACCGTAACCTAAAAGGTACTGGACAAGGTCGGTAGAAGACTGCTTCTTACTGGTAAACGCCAAGGTTGGTGCGCGTTTGTTGTGGTCTGCGGTTTGCGGGCCAATAAGTGTGATGTCTGGGTGAGCTACTAAGTAATCAACTAGAGGTTCCATGACGTGCTGCTCGTGCGCTTGGAAGAGGCTGTTGACCTGTTGGGCTCGAGCTTTCCCGTCTACCGACTCTGACGAAATTGTTTCCGAAAAGTGATGCTCATAAACAGCATCAATATAATCCACAACGCCTGACGCACAGGCAATTTGTGCGTGCTGCGGCCCGGCTGGCGTGAGCCGGTAACGCGCTGCTTTTTCAGGATGCGTACTAGGATCATTAAAATAATGCCCTTGATGTCCCAGGGTCTGCAT
>CAZMCW010000385.1:0-4744 GCA_964564405.1 uncultured bacterium | reverse complement strand
TAACCGGAAAGGGTATGAGCATGAGGAAGTGCTTTGATTACGCAAAAAGACAAAAATCAAAATCTAAAAACACATGTCAATTAAAACAAAGATAGTCGTTTTAAGCTCAAAAAACACTTGAGCGTATACCCTTAGACGATTCAGATTATGACATCCTCGAGTCAGTTTAGTATAAGAGTGGACGGCTTTCAAATGCGAGATTACTCGTCAAAATAATCCAATAAAATGAGTTGTCAATTTTGTGCTAAAACAATTGACACTTTAAGGATGCTCTACAACCAATTTAGGGAGATACAAGACAAGTAGTCCCTCACGCAGTTGAGCGGTGCTACTATCGCGGTCAACATCGCTAGGTAAAGTTATTGTGCGTTGGAGATGACCGTGTATGCGCTCGCTGATGATTTTGGTGGCGTGTTTATTATCATTTTCCAACGATGTATCTTGAGATAAGACATCTTCTGACAAGATGTCGCGCATACCAGCAATTGTTAATTCCCGTCCTGTGAGGGCAACCTCGAGCTTGTCTTGAGATACGCCAGGAAGCTCGGCAACAACGTAAAAAGCAGCACCGTTGTCAAGTAGATCAAGGCGCAAAGGAACATCGTCTGGGTCAGCATTGAGGGTTTCACCCAAAGTGCTAATACGGTCGTGAAGACTAAGCAACTTGCTGAGGTTGCGGCGGGTTTCACTCAGACGAACTTCAGTTAAGTGGTCGAGTTCCATGAACAAAGTGTAGCACGCTGTTTGAAGGTGTAGAAAAGCGCGCGATTACAAATTGCGGTAGGTATCTTTAGGATTGTAAACCTCATCAAGGTTAAACTTGAAATTTAGCAGGGTTAATTAGCAAGGTCAATAGGTTCAGCATCACGCACAAAGATATGACTACCCTCCATGTTGTCGATAATAGCAAGGCTGATGATAGGCACGTTCAAGTGTGCTAGCTGCGTGCGACCTTCTTCAAATGATTTTTCAACCACGCAGCCAATACCAGCAAGTTCAGCACCACATTGCGCAATAAGCTCAACGAGTGCCGCGATTGTTTTACCTGAGGCTAAAAAGTCATCAATTAAAAGCACGTTGTCGGTAGGCAGTAAGTATTCTGGTGAAATGATGAGGTTGGTGATGCCGCCTTTGGTATGGCTGGGCGCAGAACTTTGGTAGACGCCATCTGCCATGGTGATAGGGCGTGTTTTTCGGGCGTAGACTACGGGTACATCTAGCACCATGCCCGTTGTTAACGCGGGGGCAATCCCACTCACCTCAGCCGTGACAATTTTAGTGATACCGCTCGCCCCAGCTTGGGCAAAACGAGCTGCAAAGTGCTTGCCCATGTTCATGGTCAGAGTTGGCTCGAGCCTATGGTTAATAAAGCCGTCTACCTTGAGGATGCCGCGCCCTAAATTACGACCTTCTTGACGAATGCGTTCAACGAGTTCTTGCATGATGACTCCATAACGAAACAAGTGAGAGTAGTTGTGATTGGAATGATGTAATGGATGCTTAATCCATGCTCAGTGGTGCTACTAAGGATGTGCCGTCAAGCAACACATGTGCCCTTTAGAAACATTACCGCGTTTAAGGTCAAGCAGAACGTGTTTGAGCATTATGTTGGCATTTTGAGGAGTTTGGCATGCAAGTCATTCTCAATTTTTAGCAATCAGATGCTAGGCTTTTGTTACAACTGTGCGTTGTTGATGGTGTGATGTAACTGTAGGCATCAGAGTATTAGGCTCGAGTTATATCAACTCGCCAGTTTGAGCACCCGGTAGTCAAGGCGTTCCTCAGACACAATCATTTCTACGTATTCACCATGAGCTAGAGCGTCAATCATGGCAAAGTTATTGTCTTTGTCTAAATACACGCCGTCGGTGGGGGTGTGTCCATAGACCCCAAAACGGTGCCGTGCTTGGCTTACCAACCACGGTTTGTCGCGCCACCAGGTTTTGGTGTCAGGGTCATTGTAAAAAAAATCGTCAAAAAATTGCATACCGGGTAAAGGTCCTGCGTGCGCAAAGTGAACATCGTAAAAGATGCGTTCCCGAGGAAACGTACTCATCCAGCTAGCAATGCTTTCAGGTAGGGCTAACCCGCCTTTGTCCACGTTAAATTCATCGTGCTTGAGGCCTTCGCGGGTGCGTAAGGTAAATTTATGGTCTAGGGCAGATTCATCGTGATTGCCCAAAATGACGGTGACGTTACCATTGGCAGCGTCCATGTAGGTCTTAAAACGCCGCAGGTCACGAATTTGAGTTTTGGCTGCGCGGACAAGTTGCTCGCTGTCAGTTGGGTCGTAGATATCTACCCCGATGGCCTTGGCGTAGCCAGCAGCATCTTTGTAATGGACAAGGTCCCCTATAAAGACAATCTGCATGCGTCCCTCGAGCACAGGCGGGGTGGGGTTGCCGTCAGCATCTACCGCAGCTGCTGCCCGTAAAATTCGCCAAACCGTGCCCCACAACCCGTGAACATCCCCAATGGCTACAAGCTTAATCACAACTTTACCTCAGACATTAAAAACATCTTTAAGAATTACTTTCAGCCATCAGTAGGTCGCGTAATTTGCCGTAGAACTCGCGGGCCATATCAGGATTATCGCCATAACCGTTGTAAATGATAGCTAACTTGGCGGCCTCGAGCCCTTGCCCTTGCGCTTTAAGGCGTTCCATGACTTTGTCAATGGCTTGTTGACCCTCAGATTTAACAACAGGTTTACTTTCTGTAAGAGGCTTACTATCGGTAATTACCTGTTCAGGTGTGGTTTCAGTTGGGAGGGGGGTGGCAAGTTCAGGGAGGGTTGAGTTGGGTAAAAGTTCCGGCTCATAGAGAATAGTACGTTGTTCAGCATCAAACTCAACCCAGTACTGCGCAGCTGTATCTGCTGGGGGAAGCATCCCAAAGCCTTCGGCCGCGTAAACAAAGGCGTCGTGGGCACGGGTGTTCGTGTCTAGCGGTACAGGGCTGTTTAAACTCACCAGCGCAGCGCGGCTAAGCTCACCTAGGCTGAGTGTGCAACTTATGGCACCATTTACTGGATCAAAGCGGTACGACCAGCCAACAGGCGTAAGCACCGTGTTAAGGCGCGCGCGCACCGCAAGCATATCTAACTGAGGACGCACTCGAGCATGATGTTCATCGTCAGCAAGTTCCACAACACGCCAGACGAGCTGCTCTGGGTCAAAGGCTTGGTTAATGTGCAGGAGGGTTTCTGCATCCATGCAAATGATTATACCTGCTGGTCAAGCCTAGTCAGCTTGAACAAGACTCAGCTTGAACAAGACTCAGTTTGAACAGACACGATACTGAATGTCTTCTGAGAAATTATTTTCTGGAAAATGCTATTGCACCTCTTTGTTAACGTGACGTTCTTCTGATGCTGTTAACTAAAGCTGTACAAGTTGCTTGCAGACTTGATAGCCTAACCACATTAGCTTTAAGTACATTGACCCAAAACCCTGTCAACATCACTGGAGAGGACACCTTTATGCAACTTACTTGGTACGGTCACGCTACCTTGGGCATTCAAGATAGCAACGGTAAGGTCATCATTACCGATCCGCACAACCCAGAAACCTCGGGCTATAAACCTTATGAAACGCCTGCTGATCTTGTGCTTATGTCATCTGCAGTGGATGATTTTCACAACAACGGGCACCTTATTCCTGGTAATCCCGAGGTTGTTAATACTTTAGAAATTGCCATGGCAGAGGGTGGCGATACAGGCAGTCGCACCGTGCAGCATGTTGACGTGAGCGCTATTGCCGTGATGGAAGTCCACAATCACCCCACGCACGACCCCGAGCAAAACGCCATGTACCGCTTTGAGGTGGATGGCATCAGCGTGGGGCATACTGGCGATGCTGGCAATCCTCTTACGGAAAACCAGCTCGAGTTCTTTCAGGGTGTAGACGTGCTACTTGCGTTGGCGGGCGGCTACCCAACCCTTGCTATGCCTGACCTCAAAGTGCTCATTGACCATGCCAAACCTAAACTGGTCGTGCCGATGCACTTTCGCACGTTGCGTTACAAGCCGCAAAATAGCTTTTGGATTACTGAGTTTTTACAGCTTTTTGAAGGTGACGCTGTGGATTTTGCCTGTGATAGCACCGTGAAACTGACCAAAGAAAGCTTACCAAGTCACACCCGCGCACTTGTTTTGGACTATGTTTAAACTATACTCAAACAGTGTGGTTAAGACAAGCTGTAGCTGAGTAGGATAAACTAGGCCATGGCCGAGAAGATACCTGCAAAAACCTCTGAACAAATTGCGCAAGCAAAGACTGGGCTCGAGTCGTCCAAAGCTAAAGTCGAAAAAGCCAAAGCTGCAAGTAGCAATGAAGAACCTAATATTTTAGCCAAAGGGCAACCTGAACCAGCTCGAGACACCGTTATTTTGCAAGACAAGCTATCCGAAGATGATCTCGCGTTTTACGCCAAGTGGGCTGAACTGCTTGACTGGATGCGTGCTTATGCAAGCGAGCACGACGGTGTCTTGTTTGAAAAAGAAGCTGACTTTACCGATTACATCTACCGTATGTCGCGCCCGTACGACTTGCCTACAACGATTATGAGTGCAAGTTTATCTGACCCGGACGGCAAGCCCGTGTTGTTACTAAATGCCAGCCCGCGCCACGCGGTGTTCAAAGAGGCTATTTTGCACCCGTTTGAGTCGCACACCTACCGTACATTGCGCTATTACCCACCTAAAGAGGCCCTAGCTGAAGGCAAACGCGTGTTCACCCAAACT
>CAZMCW010000384.1:0-4793 GCA_964564405.1 uncultured bacterium | reverse complement strand
ATGTGTCGCCAAAAACTTTCAATGGCGTCTCGAGTGCGCCCGTATTCAAACGTATTTGCACCGTAAATTTTGACCACGTTAATAGGCATCGGTTCACCTTGGGTACCAACTTCTTGACGCAACTTTCCCAGAGTTTGGGCGTGTGCCTCACCAACTATGTGGGTATTTTGCGACGCGTCAAAAAACGTAAAGCACTCGCGCGCATCTAAGGTGTGGCGGTGCCATGGATGTGATAAGTCGTGTGGTTCCCACATTTCTGTGACTTGGATTGGTACCCCTTGTGTTTGGGCTGTTGAATGAAGTCTTTTCGCCCAGTACTTCGCCCACTGCGGTTTTGCTTGCGTCTCATTGTCAATGCAGTACAAAATGTTTGAATAAGTCAATGTGATACTCAACAGCTTGTCAACAAACGCGTGCTGGTAAGGCAAAACGGTTTTGTTGTCGTCCAGTTCGGGAAAGGTATAGAAGAAAGGGTTGGCTTCACGAAAAGGTGCTACCCCTACAGTAACGGGCAGACCAGACGTTTCTGACGTGTAATTGCAATTTAGTGCAGGGTTAAACGAATTTTGCTCCCAGGCTAGTCCCGTCGTATCCCAACGATCCCAAAGCTCAATTTGAACGATGACGCCAAGCTGTTGAGCATGCGCAACAAAGTGTTCAAACTTTGTCCAGTAGGCGTCGTTTAACTTACTCAGATCAAATAATCCATTTGCTAGGTCGTATTTGAACGCAGCTAGATTGCCATCATCTCGGCTAGACATGGTGCAACGAACGTAGTTGCCACCTAGGCTATGTAGTAAATCAAGATGTGCTTCTGCGTCAGTAATCTGAAAGAGATTGTCTTCAACACTGCCTCCTAACAATACGATTGGAAGACCGTTATGCTGCCAATAAAACGGATTGTGTGTGAACGGCTGAATGTAGTCTGCGAACGTCCGCATGGTTGCCTCTAAAATGATTTTCTCTCAAAAAATAGGTTATGATCTATGCGCATAGATATTTGGTTAGAAAAGTATAGCCACTATGTTCTGAGTTGTCAAATTCGGAAGGTTAAACCAAACCTAATACAACACTTGATGGCATAGTGATAGCTGACCCTAGTTGACCCCGTAAGTAGGTTGATACTCAAACTCTATAGAAAACGTTTCTAAGGATGCTACTCAATGACCGAAAGTGATCGTAATGGCTACAGACAACCGTAATGTAACCCAAAAAGATGTTGCTAAGCTTGCTGGCGTTTCGTCGGCAGTGGTGTCATACGTAATTAACAACGGCCCACGGCAAGTTTCTGAGGAGACACGCAACCGCGTTCTAACAGCTATCGATAGCCTGGGGTACCGTCCCAACAAGTTTGCCCAAGCACTTGGCAAAAACCAGACAGACTCCTCAGAGAACCAAGTTGGTATTGTCATTGGTGGCTCGAGCGCTGTCTTACAGCGTCCTTTTTACGGTGGATTACTTGCCGGTCTGTTTGATTATATTCACGAACTTGGCCATCAGTTTAGGTTTTTACATTTTTGGGATGAACTGCAAGACCCTGTCCTGTTCAACACACAACTTCATAAAGAGCAAATCTCTGGTCTTGTCCTCATTGCCGCGGACTTGATGCGCATTGACCCCAATTATCAAGCGTTGATGACAACCATCAAACGGCGCATCACGCGAATTGTCTGTTTAGATACGGTGGTAGATGACCTGCCGACGGTCACCTTTGACCGTGCTGCCGCTGCGCGCTTAGTTGTAAATCATCTTTTGGAGCTGGGGCATGAGCGTATAGCGTTTGTGGGCAACACAGGACGGCGTGTAAGCAGTTATAAACACACATTGTTGGAACGTGGCATCGCTGTAGCCCCAGAATTGATAGTGCATCCTGGCATCAACAACTCACCCGAGGAAGGCTTTGAGGGAACGTGCCGTTTGTTAGCGCTCGAGCAACTGCCAACAGCCATTTTTGCAGCTAGCGACGATGTTGCTATAGGTGTACTCAACGCCTTACACAGTGCTGGAAAACGCGTCCCAGATGACATAGCAGTGGTAGCCATAGATAACAGTCCGGTTGCGCCATACCTTTGGCCACCTCTCACAACAGTGCATGTTCCCACGCTAGATTTGGGGCGGCACGCGCTAGATATTCTTACAAAAATGCCAGAAAAACCCATTTCAGCTCGGATGACCGTTATGTTGGACGTTGAGCTTATTGTGCGAACGTCCTGTGGTGCAAAGCGGTAGAGGGTTAAGGAAATCTAGTAATACCCTCCACCAACCACAACCCCACCAGCAAGTAATAACGGTAACATCACGCCAAGTAAAATCACCACAACCCAAAGCGCAGCCGAGGCAGGCGATTCGTTAGTGACAAGACGTTGGTTGACGATATCTCTACCACGTAAAGTTGGTGCGGCCGGGCGGCGGCGGCTCGAGAG
Organism: uncultured bacterium; assembly: GCA_964564405.1. Lineage (GTDB taxonomy): Bacteria > Deinococcota > Deinococci > Deinococcales > Trueperaceae > JBCCBI01. The sequence continues at coordinate 2,370 of CAZMCW010000384.1, read as the reverse complement.
CACTTGAAACAGCACCCCCAACGCCAGCCCGTAGAGCAAATGCCCCACTAAACTCACATAACCCGCACTTACCGCATCGTTTGACCAATCAACGGGTAAGCGTAAAAATGCCGGGAACAGCGTAAGTGACCCTAGGAGCCACCAAAAAAAGCCGTAACTTAAGCTCCAAGCGATGCTACTACCGAGGCGCGTTTCGCGGCGCTCAAATAAGACGCCGTAACTGCTGCCAATAATCATCGCCACAATTAAGTGAATGACCAGCCCAGCACCCGCCGACTGCATCCCGAGTAATTGCGCTGTACCGCGCAACATGCCTGCTTGAATCGTGACCAGCGTAAAAAGCACGCCGCCTACAATGCCCGCCAGTTGTCCATATAAAAGAAACTTGGCACCACGCGTGCCCGCACTTTCACTGCTGCGTTGGAGTGGATCAGAGTCAATAAATAAAATTCGCCAAATCCGGTTGATGAAGCCGTAAAAAAAGCCTAACACTGAACCGTACAGCAAGTGGGCAATCAGTCCTTGGGTAGCACCTTGGGCGACCTCGAGCGACCACTCAACTGGGTTTCCCAAAAACCACGGAAATAACGTCAGCGGGCCAACGAGCCACCACACCAAGCCGTAGTTGATGCCCCAAACTAAACTGGCACCCACGTTGCGCAAATCTTTGTAAAACAAAAAGCCAAAACTGAGGCCGATTATTAGGCCAATCAAGTAGTGCAAGAGCCGCCCAATCGAGACAGCCTCTGACCCTACCAGTTCCGCAACTAACGGGTAAAACGCTGCGGTTTGAATCCCGCGCGCAAACAGCCAGCTACCAATAATCCCGCCGAGGCCGCCAACGATCAACGCTTGTGTGCGCGGTGCTACGATGCCCTGCGGGTTGATAACCGATGAGCTGCTAGCCTCATTTATAGGTGACGCTTCTGATGCTGATAGATTTGCTGATGCGTGACGTGCTTGCCAGGTGCGCCATGCCCAGCGTGTGAAGACGTAGCCGAGCCCCAGCACGATGCCAAACGCAAGACTTTGGGCGAGCAGTAAGCCAAAGTTGGCTCGAGCCGCCTCAATATCCCATGCTAATCTGCGCTCAGCAGCCAGCGGATACAACGTGAGCCACAACACTACCCAAGCAGCTAGCCCGTACGCTTGCGCCCAAACGAGCGCCGTGCCGGGTGTAGTCGCCAACGTATCCATGCCCCACGCAAATTTAATGCCCAAAATGATGCTGATGAGCAAATATGCCCAAATGCCTACGGGAAATTGCCCCAGAAAACCACTTGCCAGTCCAGCCAGTAGCCCAACGCCAGCGCCCATTATCACGCGCTCACGTAGTGCGGTGGATGTCGGTTGAGGTTGCGTGGTTACAGCCGCTAAGTCACTCATGCGCTGGCTCCTGAACGGGATGCTGCCGTTGTCTCAGCAATAGGTTGAGGGGAGGTTGTCGTTTGGATGTCATCACTGTCATTTGAAAAGTCGATAGTTTGCACAATATCCGGTGGGAAAAAGACATCTAGCAACCAGTCCAAGCCCACCCGCAACTGTTTTTGTAAGGTCGGTAGTTTCATCAGGTAAATAGCCCGCCACATGAGCCACGCAAAAAAGCCCGAAAAGCGCACGCCCATGACCTCGGCGACCGCCAGTTGATGCCCTAATGCTGCCAAACTGCCAACTGATTTGTACTTGAAGGTTTTGATGGGGTTGCCTTTGAGGCTCGCGGCCACGTTGTAACCTGCCAGTTTGCCTTCGCGGAGGGCGTGTTGCGCAGTTGGCGGGCACATCCCACCGGTTGTGACATCTGGAATTTGCGCGCAGTCGCCAGCCGCCCACACGCCGGGCACGCCGACAACGCGTAATTCTGTGTCGAGCTCGAGCTGACCCCGTTTGTTAAGGGGTAAACCCAAAGTTTCCAAAATAGGGCTAGGTTTATTGCCAGCCGTCCACACAAAGGTGCGGCTAGGAATGCGTTCCTCACCAATGAGCACAGCATCTGCTTCAGCACCTGTTACCCGAGCGTTGAGTTTGAAGGTGACACCGCGTTGCTCGAGCTTTTCCTGCGCGTAGTCGCCAAGTGCGGCACTGAGTTCTGGCAAAATCCGGTCACGTGAATGTACCAAAATAAGCGAGACTTCATCTGCAGCTACGTTCGGATAATAAGACACCATGCCACGCGCAAAGTCGTTTAAGCCGCCAATCAGTTCCACGCCTGCAAAGCCACCCCCTGCTACTACAAAGGTAAGTAGTTCACGGCGTTTAGCTTCGTCTGGCTCGAGGTCGGCCCGTTCAAAACAGTCAATTAGTTGGTTGCGCAAACACATAGCATCTGAAAGCGACTTGAATGTAAATGCATGTTTGGTGACGTTATCGTTC
>CAZMCW010000383.1:0-4815 GCA_964564405.1 uncultured bacterium | reverse complement strand
CCGAACCTGAGTCACCCGAACCTGAGTCACCCGAACCTGAGTCACCCGAACCTGAACCACCCGAACCTGAACCACCTGAGCCAGAACCTAGTTCAGAAGTATTTGTGGCGATATCATTAACGCGTAAAAGATTGCCAAAAGTGGGGACGTCGCTATCACTACCAATGAGCATAATTTCCAAGTTGGCAGGAATAGCTGTTGCACCGTAGACATTGATGATGCGTTGCTCGAGCTCAGCCGTTGTTTCGTTGGGGCCGCGGGTAAACCGGGGTACAGCAATGTCTGTAAACGCAAAGGTCATGCTAAAACGAAAAGGTGTGCCGCCTGCAATACCTGTTGCACAGGGGTACTGTACAGCGATAGTAATGCTCCCCGTTTCACCATTTTCAATGCGCCGGCCACCAGCGGCATTGCGAGCCACAAAACCGTACTCGAGCAACGTTGCATCTGCTGCTAAGGTTTGCAGTTCAGTTTGTAAATCAGCTAGTTCAGCAGGCAAAAATGCTTGAAAGTCAGCTGCTTGGGGAACCACTCGAGCTTGACCGCTTACCCCCACAACACGGTTAGCAGGTTCAAACGCACGGTAGATAGCCTCATCGTTAACACTGTTGCCAGCAGCACCGCGCACGTTGCCAATGGCTGTACCGCCTGTATTGCTACTGCTGCGGTGAACAGCAATTAGGGTCAGGTTGTTGAGCGCTGCACCCGTAGTATTGGTTATAGCAAACGAAGTACTCAAATAGCAAACATTATTAATTGCCTCAAATGAGGTACTAGGACTTGCAAATTGGAGACCTTCATTAAGAAGAGCTTGGGCGCTCACATCATCGTTAAAGTCAAACTCAACAAAACCTATAGGCGGGTCTACCTGCGGTAGGTTAGGTACCACGTGTTGCTGGCAAGCAGATATCAACAGCAAAAGTACGCCCAGGACCAAATACCGCTTTGAGCACTGTGTTGGCCGGTGACTAAGGTGTTTTGGTAGATGCCGTTTTGGTAGATGCCGTTTTGGTAGATGTTGTTGTGTGAGTTGTCGTTGTGTGAATTGCGTTTTCATAAATTGCTCCTCATGAGTTGCTCTTTAGCACAAAGAGATGTACAGCCTTGGAGGCTATACAGGAGTAGACGTAGTAGCGACACAGTGATGACGCAGTGATGACGCAGTGATGACCTAGTTGTGATGTAGTAGCAATGACGTAGGGGTGATGTGGCGGCAACATGAGACGTAAAAACGATGCGGGGTCTTTCGTATAACAGCTAAAAATCCCAGCCCAGCGTGACTTGATGACACAGGGTTCGATGCCATTTCCATTTGATAGCAGTTCCAGGATTAGTTTCCCTATACTGAGTAAGTTGATTTCTACTCCCTTAGGTCGCACGCGCAACTACCTGTGGCAGTTACTCTTTGAAACGCTATGAATATCAAACAATGCCTGTGAGCTTTATCTGATACAAATTGAAATTAGTTGGTTGTGTTGACACTTTTTATGTAGACCAGCTTTAAAGGGAAGTGGCAACACAAGTAGGACCAACCTAGGACAAACCTTGTACCAAGCGCTAGCTTAGAGCAAAGAGCAACCTTCTGTTATGGGTAAATGATGTAAAAGATGAGAACCCCCCAATTGGGGGAACAACTTGCAAAGATATTTAGGGCTAGGTTTTAAGGTTGTTTGCTATCAACAAGCATTTGCACAATGGGCGCGTAGGTTTCCAGTGTTGTCACTAAGCGCCCAGTTGGATCATATTTACGAATTGTATGACCGCCGCGTCTAGCTGCATATAAATAGCCGTCGTGATCTAACCCCAAGTCGAGTAGAGAACCGCTAACTTCATCTTGCAGTGACTCGAGCACAAAGGACATTGTTGGTTTGTGGCTAGGGGTTAGTTTGCGAATGCGTTTGGCGGTGCCATCGCTCACAAATACATGACCGTTGCTGCTAGTCGTAAACCCGTCTAGCAAGCGGGCTAGGGGTTTATCGCTACTGATTCGGTAGGGTCCCCACGCGTGCACAAACTGACCCTCAGCATTGAACTCTTGAATGCGTTTGTTGCCATAGTCCAGCACATAAATGTGACCGCGTTTGTCAGCATAAAGGCCTTTAGGATCGCGGAAACGCCCTTTACTTTTACCAGTTCCACCGAAGTGCACCATGTACTTACCCCGGGTACTAAAACGCTGCACCACGTGAGTTTCAGCATCTAAGATGTAAAGGCTATCTTGATTGTGAATAATAGCAACAGGGTACAAAAATTTACCTGGTCCTGTACCGTAGTCGCCAAAAGCAGCTAAGATATGACCGTCGCTATCCAATTTGTAGATCATCTTTTCAGTTTCTTGACCCACGCGATATTCAAAGATGGCTACATAATAATTTCCCTCGTCGTCGAGGGCTAAAGACAGTGGTGCAGCTGAAAAATCTCCCTCACCAACGCCAATGTCACCAAAAGAATGATGCAAATTACCGTCGGTATCCAGCACGCGCATGACCCCTTGGCGGGCGTCAACTGTGAGGATGATGCGGCTGGGTAGGTCAACATTCGGTTCAACATCGAAGTCGTCTTGGTCAAGGACTTCAAAGACTTCTTCAAGCCGGGGGCGTTCGTCAGGTTCTTTGGCGATCATGCGCATGACTAATTGGTCAAGCGCTCTGGGTACCTCGAGATTAATCTGCCGTGGTGGCGTAGGTGTTTGGAAAATCTGTTGGTGCACGATGGCTTCGTAGCCACCCTTAAACGCAGTTTGACCAACTAACATCTCGTAAAAAACGAGTCCCAAGCTGTAAATGTCACTACGGTGATCAATATTGAGCCCGCGCGCTTGCTCAGGCGACATGTAAACAGGCGTGCCAATGCGCGCACCTGTCATGGTGAGGCGGGTCATTACTTTGCCGCCCGCGATCCCAAAATCCATAAGCTTCACAGCGTCATGAGCAATTTGTGGCGTGTTGTCGTGACGCAATCCGCCTTTAAGAATCATAATGTTAGCGGGTTTAATATCTCGGTGGATAATACCAGCTGCATGAATGTGCTGCAACGCGCCCACAACAAGTTTCATGATCTCAACGCTTAAGTCGCTGTTGAGTTCTTTGGCTTCAATGTAGCTCTCGAGGCTTCGACCCTCAACAAACTCCATGGCCATATAGTGTTTTAAGCCGATGCTACCGTGTTCGTAGGTGCGCACAATATTAATGTGATCAAGTTGTTGGGCGACTTCAGCTTCACGGTGAAAACGACGAATGAACTTCGCATCTGCAACGTACTGCTCCATAGGCACTTTAAGGGCTACAACTTTGCCGTCTTTGTTGCGCCGCGCCCGGTAGACGCTAGCCATGCCACCAGAGCCTACTTTCTCGAGAATATTGTAATTAGGAATATCAACGCCGTCGCTAGAAGGTTCGGGTTTGTTGCGCTTGGCAACTTTAGGACGTTTGCGGCGGGGGGCAATCCTCGAGCCCCGTGGCGCGTAACTGCCTACCGGAATAAACAAGCCCAGCGCCAAAAAGCTTGAAAACAGCGCCGCACTAGCCCGCATAGGTTGCGCAACAGCTGCCAAAATAAGCGTTGAAAACACCACTAAACTCAGCAGAAAGCCATGTACCCACCACGGCAACCGGGCCAAAAAAAGGGCCACAATTGCTGCAACAGCAGCGCCAGCCGCCAACCACAGCACTAGGGAAGCTCCGCTATCACCAACGTGATGTTATCAGGGCCGCCGCGTTCATTAGCAAGTGCAATCAAATATTCAACTGAAGATTGTCGGTTAGCTGTGCGTTCAATTTCTGCCAAAATTTCTTGGGGTGACACAAGCCCGTGTAAGCCGTCGGTAGCAATAACAAATATATCACCACTGTGCACGTCTAGCTCGACAATATCCGGTTCAACCTCCGGACGAATGCCAAGGGCTTTGGTAATAAGGTTGCGCCACTCGTGGTTTTGGGCTTGTTCTTCACTGAGTAAGCCGCGCTCGAGCTGCTCTTCTACCCAAGAGTGATCACGAGTAAGCTGGTAAATTTTATGTTTGCGAATTAAGTAGGCTCTCGAGTCCCCTACATGCCCTAAAACAGCTTTGTTGTTCATCACCGACACACAGGTTAAGGTTGTACCCATGCCACGCTGGCCAGCGTTGCCCATAGCCTTGGCGTAAACGCGCTTGTTCGCAAGGCGTACCGATTTTTCAATGAGCTTGTCAACGCCCACAACAGGTTGCTGGTTGTGAAGAGCTTGAATATAACGGTCAAACGATTGGTCGATGATTTCGACGGCAAGTTTGCTCGCAACCTCACCTGAAGCAGCACCACCCATGCCGTCTGCAACGGCAAGTAAGGTCATAATGCCAGTTGGCAGCGCAAACTGCCATACGCGATGATAGTCTTCGTTAAGGGAGCGAACGCGCCCTACATCCGAACCGTGTCCAACATGCTGTTCTAAACGCACAAAACCATTTTACCCCTAAACTCGCTAGCTTATCCAATAAAACCTACACTCGTCCCAAATACCGCGCGATAGATACAAAACTACAGGTATAGAGCTACATATACAGCGTGAGCATTTAGTAAGCGTCTTACTATCCTTTCCAGTTAATTCCTTGAGGAATTAACCCACTTAGAAGGTGTAGAAACAGCACCCGACTCCGGCGGGGACATAGTAAAGCCTGCAGGGGTTATAAAGTGTTTAATCGAAATCGGTATTAACCGTCAACAACTATTTGTAGCGTTAGGCAGCTGTTTTTAAATTTGATACCTGTTAGCAGTTTCAGGATCAGTTCCCCCACACTGAGTGGGTCGATTTCTACTCCCCTAGGTCGCACGCGCAACT
>CAZMCW010000382.1:3664-4820 GCA_964564405.1 uncultured bacterium | reverse complement strand
CGCCGCTTTTAGTATGGCTCTACCCTGAATAATTTGGGGGCAGTATGTAGGTGCTCTCAAGCATATTTCTCGAGAAACACATCAAGGTTTCTAAAGTCAGTAAAGCGTTGCTCGAGCACCTCCCTTGGCCAGTCCCACCACTGCATACGGGTAAGTTTGCCCACAACATCCTCGTTAAAGCGCATGCGGATGAGCTTAGCTGGCACGCCCGCCACAATGGTGTAGGGCGCAACGTCTTTGGTAACGACAGCTCCCGCGCCAATCACGGCACCATTTCCGACCGTGACACCCGGCATCACAGTTGTGTTGTGTCCAATCCAAACATCATGCCCAATAGTTACAGGATGGTCCCGCCGCCAGTTAAAAAAGTCTGCTTCGTCTTCCTCAGCAAACCCAAACATAGCTGCACGATAAGTCATGTGGTGACTCGTCGGGCGGTCAATTGGGTGGTTGCCGGGGTTGAGCCGCACGTAGGACGCAATCGAACAAAACTTGCCAATGGTGCTATAGATAACCTGGCAATGCTTAACAATATAACTGTAGTCACCCACAGAAGATTCCATAATATGCGTGTGCGCGCCAATATCTGTCCACGCACCCAGCGTACTGTCCCAGATGATGGCATCAGCATGTACAGTTGGGGTGACGCTCAAGCGTTTTATTGCTAGATCTCTCATGCTTTAGTATTTACAAAAGATACTGTATGGGATGTAGCCACGGCATTGACTGTGTCTAGGGTATCTAGCTTCAAGCTCCCGTCCCAGAAAATGAGTTTACCCTTTGCAACTGTGGCACGCACTCGAGGCATGGCACTACTCCTATCATCAACCACCACAAGGTCAGCGCGTTTGCCTTGCTCGAGGCTGCCCCGATCATGCAACCTTGCAGCCTTAGCAGCGTTGTAACTCACCAACTTAACCGCGTCGTGTAATGGCAGAGTGCCCTCGTTAGACAGCTTAAACACCGTGTGCAACATGGCTGCTGGGTAATAGTCAGAGGCAAGTACGTCAACTAAGCCTGCTTGAATAACCTCGAGCGCGCTCAAATTCCCTGTGTTGGACTGACCGCGAAAGGCATTGGGCGCACCCATAATAATGCTAAGCCCGCGTTGGTGGGCTTCTCTGGCAGCCTCGAGCGTCACGGGGAACTCACTTAC
>CAZMCW010000382.1:0-3654 GCA_964564405.1 uncultured bacterium | reverse complement strand
AATGACATCCCAACTAGGCGGATGTTGATCGAGTTTCTCGAGCCGCTCAAAGACCTCAACCCGAAACGCATCTTCACTGACGCCCTTCCAAGACGCCACGTGCTTGATGTACGCCTCCAAATCGCGGTACTGCCCTTGCCCCGGCGTGTGATCGTTAATGGAAATCATGTCCAGGTGCTCATGATCTAAAAGTTCATGCAAAATACGCGGCGCACCGTGGTTGGTGATTTCAAAACGCGCATGAATACGCATATCCACCAAAAGCTCATCTTTGAGGCTGTTGATGAGGTGAATGGTGTCGCGGGCGCGTTCTTCGGAGCGCAAATAGGTCATCTTGCGACCTTCTGCAAAGGAAATCGCCGCATACGCCGTGGTGACGCCGGTAGCAGCAAGCCGTTTGTCCAGTTCAAACAGCGCCAAATCCGTCGGGAAGTAAGCTTTAGGACGCGGTTCAACATCCCGCTCAATCATATCGCCATGCAGGTCGATGAGCCCGGGTAAGACGAGGCACCCCTGACCATCAATGACGTTACCGTAGTCTTTGCGATGTTGCCTGGGAACATCACCTTCACCTAGAGCGACAATCTGACCCTCAGCACAGTGCAGATAGCCTGATGCCGTTACCTTATCTGGCAACACCACGCGGACGTTGTGAATGAGCATGTCAGAAACGGGCCTATTAGCTGATGGCATGGCTAAGTGCTTGAGTTGTGTCTGAACTAAGTGGGGTGAGCTCGAGGCTGTGATCAATTAACTCGGCTGCGTCTTCAGCATGGTGAAACACGCCAATCATGGTAACACCCTGCGCTTTTAGTTCAGCCAGGTGCGCGGTTAGTGCCTTACGTGCGTGCACATCAAGTGAGGCTGTGGGTTCATCCAATAACAGCAAACGGCGCGGGACAATCAATGCCCTAGCAAGGTTCACTTTTTGCTGCTCCCCACCTGAAAAGGTACTTGGATAAGCTTGCCATAAGTCTTCTTTTAAGCCAAACGCAGCTAACGCGTCGGAGGCTTGCTCGAGCGCACTGGCGTACTCAACCCGACCCAACAGCGGTTCAGCCACTAATTCCAACGCACTTACACGCGGCCTCGCCCGCAAAAACTGGGTGACAAAGCCTAACTCTTCACGGCGCAATTTCACAATATCAATGTCAGCAGCGCACGCCAAATCAATTGCACCATAGGTTGACTGATACCACGCTTGTCCGCCCGTTGCGCGGTAGCTGCGGTAAAGACAACGCAACAAGGTTGACTTGCCAATGCCATTCGGACCCCTGACCAACACAAACTCACCCCTGCTGATGGTGATGTTGAGGTCATCAAAGGCAGCAATTTGACGGCCCAAATGATGAATATAAAACTGCTTGCTGTAGTGCTCGAGCTTCAGTAATGGCGGGTTCGCCTCATCAGAATGCATATCACTGTGCATAACCACAACCTCTTTCTCATGTTTTAGAGCGGGCATCATCTAAATGTCGACAATTGAGTGTCGACAAATTTACTTTGGCTGACAACGTTCTAGACGTAGTTTTTGATACCGTTGATTGAGCAGATGACCCCACCACTACAACTTTGCGTGAACAAGCTGCTGCGTGTAAGCATGTTGCGGGTCTTCCAGAACTTGGTCAGCCAGACCCAGCTCAATAACCTGCCCATAACGCATAACCATAATCCGGTCAGCTAACGTGCGAATCACGCCAAGATCGTGTGAGACAATAATCATCGTGATCTTTAGCTCGCGTTGTAACCGCTTGAGTGTGTCCAGCACAAGGGCTTGCACCGAAACATCTAGCCCAGTTGTGGGTTCATCTAGCAAAAGCAAAGCTGGTTTTAGAGCAATGGCCTTGGCAAGTTGGACGCGCTGCTGCATCCCACCGGATAGCGTGCTGGGCAAATCGTCCATGCGGTCAACTGGAAATTCTGAGGCTGCTAGTGAGGCACCTGCTTCTTGGCGCAAGGTGCTGTAACGCCGCTCCCCTGCCAAAATAAGCCGCTCGGCAACGTTGCCCGACCCACTCACGTTCATACGCAAGCCCAAATGCGGGTTTTGATAGACAATGCCAATATGTTTGGTTTGCACCTCGCGTTTAGCAAAGCGGTCAAGGGCAACCAAATTGATGCCTTCATAGCCTTCTAAATCTAAAAAAAACGATCCACTATCCACAGGTTCTTGCAAGTTGAGGAGCCGCAATAATGTCGATTTACCACTACCCGACTCACCCACAACACCGAGCACTTCCCCCCGATAGACCTCGAGGCTCACGTCTTGCACAGCATGTAAATGACCGTAAATTTTATTGATGCCATCAGCGTGTAAAAGCGGTGTCTCCTGAACCAATTGAGGTGGCGCGAGTACGCTGGGTGCGTGCATCATGGTAATTTGCCTCGAGGCTGAGTTGCTGTCGCAATAACATCATCTGAAATACCTGTATCTGCTTGGAAAATGTCATCTCGAAACACATCATCTCGGTAAAAGCCACCTTTGTCATCGTAGTAAACATCTACCTCTGCACGGCTATGTGTTTGCTGAGCAGCCACTTGTTTTTCTACAAAGCCTGTATCTGAAATTTCGTAGGCTGAACCGCCATCTGCTTGGGGAATTTCATTCATAAACTTGTTGCTGAGCCCAGTTTTGCGGCATGTCCACGCGCGCTGGTCTTCCACTCGGTAAGGCACATCGTCAAACTCGAGCGGCCGCACATCGGTAAACGGCGGCACCACATACAAGCGTTTTTCCCGCCCAGCCGACAAAATGGTGAGGTGCTTGGCTTGGTGCAACTTGGGCACGTCCCACTTAGGAATGGGGCTTGGATCCATAATGTAGCGCCCATTCACCAAACTCGGATAACCCGTTGCGTGGGTGACCATCTTGTAGCGCACCATGTGTTCGTACAAACGCAACCACATGAGACCGTAGTCGGCATCAGCATGCATTTGCCGAGCAACGGCACGACTTTTTTCAACAGCACGTAAGGGTTCAGGCATAGGCACTTGCAAAACAAGTGTTTGATATTTGCTTAAAATTTCTTCTGGCACGCGGTGACGGCTTTGCATGAGCGTCGCCTTACGCACATCTGTTGTCGTTTCAACCCCAGTCATGCGGGAAATAAAACGGCGCAAATTAGCGGCATTGACCGAGTCGTCATCACCTTGGTCGAAGACTTTGACTTTGTCTTGTGGCCCGACGATAGCGAGGGTTGCTTGTAGGCCGCCGGTACCCCAGCCTCGAGCAAACGGCACTTCACGGCTGGCGTACGGCACTTGATAGCCCGGAATTGCGATGGCTTTAAGCATCTTGCGACGAAGCTCACGTTTAGCGGCTTCATCAAGAAAGGCATAACTGTAGCCCTGGTAAGGCTTGGTGAGGCTGGTGAGGGTTGGGGGTGAGGTCATAACGCGGACCTTTCTGAGAGATGAGCTGGGAAAGGGGGATGGGGAGAAGGGGGGAAAGGGAGATATCTGGATTTGCCCCCGCGCCCCCATTTTTTATTTTTTGAGCCAAGGTTGCGGGTGGTGAATCATCTTTACTAACATGCCGATAATCTGGTCATAGGTTTGATAAAGTGGGCGTGCTGTGCTTGCCTCCACATAGCCACATTTCACGGCAAATTCTAGCCACGTTTGCGTTTCAGCGGCTTCAGCTTCAGCATCGTT
>CAZMCW010000381.1:4463-4901 GCA_964564405.1 uncultured bacterium | reverse complement strand
TATCAAATGTTGCATCAACTGAACTGCGCTGCTGGCTTTCGCGCATGGTGTCAATCAGTTCGCTGGTGCTACCATTTACGTACTGTTGCCAGTGACCGCCGGCGATCTGCCCACCAGCTTCGGCGAAGATTTTTCGCTCATCTACACTAAGGCTGGCAACCCATTCCATAAAGGCTTGCTCGCTCCACTCGGTTGCACCCTCGGCAAATTCCACCTGCATAAACCAGTGGCGCAAAAAGTACATTTCGTCCGTCTCGTTGGGGTCGCGTTCGCAGACGAAATACCAACGCTCCCCGTAGTCGGCACCAGAAGTACTCACCTCACCTGCCATGTCTAGCCAGAATGAGCCATCAGCTTTGCGTTGGGTGGCGGTTTTGGTTTTAGTTGGACCCTTGAGCCAGGCCCACAGGGCAGTTTAGGGTTCAACTTGGGTTTGGG
>CAZMCW010000381.1:0-4453 GCA_964564405.1 uncultured bacterium | reverse complement strand
CGTGAGTTGCTGTTGCTGCGTTGCCCGCGGTTTAGTCTGGGCGCGCTCGAGCCATTTTTGAGCTGTCTCCATGTCTTCATCGGTAACAAGGTAGTCACTGACCCGACGTTCAATAGCTGTGGCTGGCTTTTGGGATTTTTTAGAAGCTTTTTTGCGTTTTGGGGTAGTTTTGGTGCGTGCTTTTGATGATTTGGTTGTAGCCTGCTTTGAAGTGGTGGGGGTAGCTAATTGGGCCGGTGAAGGTACTAGCTCGAGCGCTGTCTCATCACGCTTAGATGTATGCTGCTGGCCCCACATGGGAATAAGCGTAGATTCTGCTTCAGGCTCGAGCCAGCCAAAATTGGCATCAACAGATGCCAACGCTACAGGAATGGGTTCTGTAGCCTGTAAGCTACTCAGGTAAGATGAAGTTGGAAGCTCGTCAGCTTCAGGTGTTACGTCCTGTGCAATAGGTCGCCAACTGACATCAATAATGTCATCTTGAGAATTATCTTGCTCAAAGATTGCATCTTTAGACGCTAAACCTTTTGCTGCGGTTGTGTCAGCTGGTTCAGCGTTGCTAGCAATATCACCGTGACTGTCACTATGGTTGTCGTTGTGATTGTCATTGTGATTGTCATTGTCGTTGCTACCGTCACTGTCAGGTTGTGACATAAAACCGGGTGTGTGTTTTGGGGTCATAAAGTTAGCCTCTACCAACGTTTACGGGTGGTTTGGTTTGTTCTTGAGCTTTTGATGAAGCTTGAATAATAGCTTGGGCGGTAGCTTGCTTGACTAACTTTTCGCGTTTTTGATTTTGATTGCTCAACCAGTTGATGACCACATGCGCCACCCAAATACCAAAAATAAGTACAATAACAGCCAAAATGCCAATTTTAGGACGCGAACGAATAAGCCAGTAAAGACCCCAGACAATCCACAAGATAAGTGCTGTAACCGCGCCGTACATACGCAAAGTTCGGTGCGCCGGACTAACTGGGGTAACGGGTATGTTTAGCTCAGGTTCAGCTGGTTCTAGATATTTGCGCAACTCGGGAATCTTGGTTGCGGCGGTGATGGTGGCTGCTAGTTTGCCTTGCTCAACATTACTTTCACTACCTTTACCGATGACTTTTGGCTTATCATTGTTGTCGTAGTGCCACAGATTCCACTGACCTTGTAACGTGACATCAAGGTGATAAGGACGTTTGCAACCTTCAACAAGTAGGCCCTCATAGCCCAGTAAATTGCCTTCGCGCCGTGCTTCGTGCCATTGAATGAGCTGGGCAACTTTGGCTGGATAAGTTGCCCTTGACACGGTGGTTCCTCAGAAAGATTGTCACTATCTCCAAGCATGCTGACCTAAGCTGCTCGAGTACGTTGCAAAACAGGCGCACCTCGTAGTGAGGCATCGTAAGTACCTATAAGCCCTTCGTCTCGGAATGTTTTAAGGTAACGCCGAGCCGTTTTGTCGCTGCCAGCTAAACCTGCATCTATAAGATCTCGAGCGACAACTTGCTCGAGGCAGGCAATATATTCACGTGCTTGCGCCAATTTGGTGTCTGCCGAAGAAAGGGGTAATTGAGGTTGAACAGGTGCTAGGTCAGGTGAGCTGGCAAGTACTTGTTGGTGTTCTAAATTGTCTTCGGGAATGCTGTTAAGTTCGCTATACACTGGTGGCTGACTTAGGGAAGCTAGCTGTTTTGGATGAGATTCAGTGGAGGGTTGGTGCGTGCTTTTGGTAAGTACATGATTGTTAGCCCGTATCTGCTGAACAGTACTAGCAGTTGATGAAGCTTGAAGAAGCTCGAGCTTAAAGTCACTTGCTGCCATGTCCATAGCATCATTGATAGCTGCATCGATGTCATCATCGCTAATAAACGGCGTTTGTACGCGAAAACTAGCACCATCTGGCGCTTTATAAATGGCATCTCCAGCACCAAGTAAACGCTGCGCGCCGTCGGCATCTAGAATGGCTTTACTGCTGTGGAAGTTGTCGCAGGTAAAAGCTAAACGGGCAGGCACGTTGATTTTGAGTGCTGAGGTAAGCACTTCTGGCGTGACCCGTTGGGTAGCGAGAATCAAATGGATGCCAGCAGCTCGAGCTTGGGCAAGTAAACGCTGAAGAAGGGGCTCGAGCTTTTTTTTCGCGGCAATCATGGCGTCTGCCAGTTCATCTACTACACAGACAATACGCGGCAAGGGGATGTCTGCTTTTTTATTGTAAGCAGCAATGTCTCGTACGCGTAAAGCAGCTAACTGGTGGTAGCGTTTTTGCATTTCAGCAACGAGCGCTTCAAGGGCTTTAATGAGTTGACTAGGCTCAGTGATGATACCCGTAAGAAGATGCGGAATGCCTTCATAGGGTTTAAGTTCAACAGATTTTGGGTCACACAAGACTAACCTAAGCTGTGAAGGGGTACACTGAGTAATCAAAGTAGACAAAATTACGTGCATAGCTGTGCTTTTGCCGCTGCCTGTTTGTCCGGCAACGAGCAAATGTGGCAAGCGTGTAAGGTCATCACAGGCGAGGCGGCCGCCGTTGGACACACCTAAAAGTAAAGGTAACGTGCTACCTTTTGGCGTGTTAATTTGACTGTAATTCAGCATTTGGCGAGGTGTACGCGGCAATTCTAAGCTGTACAAATTTGAGCCTGGTAACCAACTACCCCGAATGCTATCTGCCCCCAACCGCCCAGCGATATCATCGAGCTTTTTTTCAACTTGAGCTGCTTCTAAATTCCCCAGTTTTACTGGAAAGGTAGACACTTGCATACTTGGCAAGGGTGCCATGACCCCTACTTTTAACTTAAGCGACCAAAGTACAGTTTCCAAGCTTTGCCGTTGTGTTGGACTCATTTCTTAACTGACCCTCCACCCTAAAAGGCCATAAAAGACCCATGCCCAAATGAATATAAATTCAAAGAGGACTAATTCTTAAAATACTTTTTATTTCGTAACTACTTCGGCTTGACTTGCTAGCTTACATTAGCAAGCTAAGAAATAAAATTTTTCTAAGCAGAGTAATTACAATAATGATAGAGTGGAGTCTTACCGTTGCTCGAAAAGATATGATGACACATATGTATTTCCCCCTTTAAAGAGACTCCTTGGAAAAAGTCACTTGATGTAGATAAAACTGCTCTAAATTGGCATAAGCAGCTTTTTGGCACCGGCCGCAAGGGGTAATAGTCACATCAGTGCAGAAAAAAAGCTCAGTACACTTCTTATAACTGCTTTAACGCAAAAGTGTCATGTATCACAAAATGGGCACCTGAATCCCTCAATACTAGGTCAATGCGGCCTCCGAGAAGGATACCTTAAAATTTAAGTCAAATGCAAGTCTTTTAGCTTACATCCGATCTATATTAAGACGCAAAACCGATCCGAAGAAGTTGGGGGACGAATTTAGATGCAATACATAACCTTTGAATGCATAAATATAACCTTCTCAGTTCATTTAAAAAGACACACAAGATGTGTATAATCCATGCCTTGTGGGGTCTAAATAGAATTTACTTGTTTTGATCTAGATTAACTTGTCAGTTTCCTGCGTGCTGTTCAGCTTGCCACTGCAACCCCGACCAAATGAGTGCGTCAATATCGCCATCAAGCACGTTGTCAGGGTCATGGCGCATGTCGCCGCTGCGGTGATCTTTGATGTACTGCTTGTCGAGTACGTAAGAGCGGATTTGGCTACCCCATTCGATAGCTTTTTGCTCGCCTCTGGCTTTCATCTGTTCTTCTAAGCGTTCTCGCTCGGCGCGTTCCCAGAGCCTCGAGCGCAGCACCTTCATGGCTTTTTCGCGGTTTTTAATCTGTGATTTACCGTCTTGACATGTCACAACAATCTCATCTGATGTGCCAGATTTATAGACAACGCGTACAGCGGAATCAGTTGTGTTGACCGATTGTCCACCAGGACCAGACGACCTGTAGACATCTACCCGAACATCATTTGGGTCAATGTCAATGTCGATGTCGTCGTCAATTTCGGGCATCACTTCAACTGAGGCAAATGAGGTGTGGCGGCGGTTTTGGGAATCAAATGGGCTTACTCGCACCAAGCGGTGAACACCAGATTCAACACGCAAACGACCAAAACCACGTTCACCACGCACAATAAACTGGGCATAGTCGATACCGTTAGGCGCGCTATCGCTGCCAACAACATCTAGCACTTCTACGTTATAACCTTGACGCTCAGCAAAGCGGCGGTACATGCGCAGGAGCATACCAGCCCAATCAGACGATTCAGTGCCACCTGCACCCGGTTTTATGGTGATGATGGCCGGGCGGTCATCATGCTCGCCGGAAAACAGAGTTTCGCGGTAAAGCTCATCCAAATTTTGCTGAATGTTTGTGCGTTCTGCCTCGAGCTCAGCCAGTTCATCTTCACTGGCAATCTCAAACAGTTCTTCGAGCCCCTCAATGTCATCTTCCAAACGCGTGTAGGTATCAATCACCTTTTTGA
>CAZMCW010000380.1:0-4910 GCA_964564405.1 uncultured bacterium | reverse complement strand
CAAAGCGACATCAAAACATCACTTTAGTATAAGCTATCGAGCAGATTATGCCATTTCAACGTCAACGGGGGTAAGTGCGTCATGGTCGGACTCGCCTGTGCGGATGCGAATCACGCGCTCGAGCGGCTGTACAAAAATTTTACCGTCGCCAATTTCACCCGTACGAGCTGCTTTGCTAATCGTGTCAATCGTAATGTCTACAAAAGGTGCACTTACAGCAATCATAAGTTGCACTTTCTCATGAAATTCCACAACAAAACGACTACCACGATATTGCTCCACAATGCCACCTTGACCGCCGTGCCCACTTACCGAGGAAATGGTGATGCCTTTAACGCCCGAATTAGCTAGTGCTTCTTTCACCGCATTGAGCTTGCTAGGACGAATAACTGCGGTAATTAATTTCATACAAATTCACACTCCAGAAAGTTAAGTTGAGTCAAAAATTGATATTTGAACGTACACATATGCGCTTGCAAACGTACTTCTTAGCATTTCCATCTAGAGTTGCTGAGGCAACTCTAGATGCGAGCTGGGCGATTTGAAACAAACCCGTTTATTAACGTAACGGGGAGCCTTATTTTGGAACTGCTATTATTTGTTGATTAAGGATTAAACCTTAATCTGCGCCAACAACAACAGGATCGCGCAGCGAATCAGCAGCGCTGTAAGCTTCGGTGCCGTGCTCAGTAAAGTCTAAACCACGCACTTCGTCTTCTGCAGAAACGCGAAGCCCGGTGATGGCCTTAAGCACCATAAAGACAACATAGCCACTTATAAACGCAACACCACTAATTGCAAAGGTGCCAACAGCTTGCGTGACAATATTAGCATCTGGGCTGAAGATACCTACAGCCAAGGTGCCCCAAACCCCGCAAATACCGTGTACAGTGATGGCACCTACAGGGTCATCTATGCGTGCGTTGTCGAGAAGCTGAATACCAAAAACAACGATGACACCCGCAATAGCACCAATAATTACAGAAGATACGGGGCTTACATTGGCCGTACCTGCTGTAATACCCACGAGACCAGCCAAAGTGCCGTTGAGGGTCATAGAAAAGTCTGGCTTGCTAAACTGTGCCCAAGAGATAAGCAAGGCCACAATAGCGCCAGCAGAAGCAGCCAAGTTGGTCGTTAAAAAGATGTTAGCAACCGCGGTAGCATCTTCAACGGATGCAATGGCAAGTTGTGAACCGGGGTTAAAGCCAAACCAACCTAACCACAAGATGAACACGCCTAAGCCTGCCAAGGACATGTTGTGTCCCGGCATGACATTAATGCGGTTTTCGGCATAACGCCCAATGCGCGGACCTACAGCCAAAACACCGCCAAGCGCAGCAAACCCGCCTACAGCGTGCACAATGGTTGAACCCGCAAAATCAACAAAACCCTGCTGGCTTAACCAACCGCCACCCCATGTCCAGCGACCTAAATAAGGATAAATAAGCCCGGTCATAACAATAGAAAAAATAAGATAGGCAGAAAACTTCATGCGTCCACCAACAGCTCCTGAAACGATAGTCGCTGCGGTACCTGCAAAAACCATTTGGAAGAAAAAGTCGGCGGCAACTGGAACGCTGTCGTTGGTGTAACCGCTGAGTGCAAATCCACCGCCGTACATAAAGGTAAACCCAACCGCCCAAAAAGCAAGTCCGGCAACGGCAAAGTCTGCATAGTTTTTCATAAAGATATTAACCACGTTTTTAGCACTGTGAAGACCTGCTTCAAGTAGTGCAAATCCTGCTTGCATAAACATCACCAAAACGCCAGCAAGCACCATAAACATGGTGTTCATGGCATAAGCTAGGTCTGCAATATCTTGCGCAGAAGCGGCTTCATCCTGTGCAAAAGTTGCAGAAATAGCTCCAAAAAAGAGAAGCCAAACGCATATTTTTTTCATTTTTTCCTCCTGGATTTGTGGTCTTTATACAAAGACTCTCGGTGCTTAGAATATGCTCGAGTTGTACTTCATGTCAAGCAGTTTTATATACTTTGTTGACAAGTTGAGGCACACAGCGTATATATACTAGCTGTTTTGTCAATTTTGTTGTGTCTAAAACGCAAAAATGCAACTAAGTTGGTGACATCAAATAAATGGAGTATCATATCTGGATACCTTGTCTAACACATAAATTTGTAATTATATGCTTTTGTTGAGGCTGGCTACAATACTTGAATAAAATTACTGACTAAGTCACTGCTTGTTGTTACGGGGCTATACTGAATACGTGGAGTTGCCAACAGCATTTCGCCGTCGCATGATCCAAAACCTTGCTGATGCCGATAAATTTTTTGTGGCTTTAGATCAAGACCCAGTTACATCTTTGCGTGTTAATCGTAAGAAGTTGGTCGCACCACTAGCTGACGTGCTCAGCACGGTAACTGACGTTCATAGTGAACGTGTGCCTTGGCATTCTGAGGGCGTCTATCTAGCTACAAGACCTCAATTTGTTGCTGATCCGTATTTTCACGCTGGGGCGTATTACGTACAAGAAGCGTCATCGATGTTGCTTTACCAACTGTTAACATTTGCAGACGCGCAACCTGTACGCATTTTGGATATGTGTGCTGCACCTGGAGGCAAAAGCACCTTACTAGCAGCAGCTATGCCTGCAGGAAGTCTACTGGTTGCCAACGAAGTTGTGGCAACTCGAGCCGCCGTACTCGCTGAAAACATACGCCGTTGGGGGCATTCGCAGGTACTGGTAAGCTCGCGTGCTGCACGAGACTTTGCGCGCGCACCGAATTTTTTTGACATTGTTTTAGTGGACGCCCCCTGTTCTGGTGAGGGCATGTTTCGTAAAGATGCAACTAGCTTAGCCCAATGGTCGCAAGAGTTAATTGAAACTTGCGCGGTCCGCCAGCAGGATATTGTGCGGGACGTGTTACCGGCACTGCGCACGGGTGGAACACTAATTTATGCAACGTGTAGTTACGCACCAGAAGAAAACGAGCAGGTGATCAAACGCTTACTAGCAACGGGTAAGTTAGCCCTCGAGCCACTACCTCATACGCAACAACATCGCCTCGAGCAATTTGGCGTCCACCCTGTAACCATCAATGGTAACCCTCATGCGGCGTACCGCTGCTATCCGCACCGTTTGCAAGAAGAAGATGTCACAGCTGTTGCTGAGGCAACTAGCTCGAGCCTACCTAAAGTGGCTCGAGACTTTATTACCACTTATTTAGATGGGACGCAGCCAGTGTTGCTCGAGGGCAACCAGCTCTATCTCAACCTAGACGGCTATGTCGAATTAAACCAAGTTAGGTTAGCAACACCCAAAAGCCTCCTCAACCTCGGCAAATTACATGGCAAGGGCACACGACAAGGTGTTACGCCAAGTCATGAATTAGCGCTGAGTACTTTACTTTCAGAAAATATCTCCAGCGTCAACCTCGATAAACAAGATGCCTTGCGTTACTTGCAAAAACAGGACTTGCCTAAGACGGTCTCAACGGACGTATTGCCCGAACAAGGTTGGGTCGTGGCGCGCTATGAAGGGCTCGCGTTGGGGTGGCTCAAGGTTACAGCTAACCAACTTAATAATGCCTTGCCGCTCAAATGGCGCATTCGGCAAGTCTTTTAATACCCTAGCTAAAACCGCTCGGCGACGCTTTTCATTTCCATAAACAAGCGCAAATAATCTGGCCCGCCTGCTTTGGAATTAGTACCAGACATATTAAACCCACCAAAAGGCTGAATACCCACCAGCGCGCCAGTAATTTTACGGTTGAGGTAGAGGTTGCCCACATGAAACTCGCGCCGAGCACGCTCTAAGCGTGTTCTATCTTGGCTAATGAGTCCGCCAGTAAGCCCAAACATGGTGCCATTAGCAAGTTGTAACGCGTGGTCAAAGTCGCGTGCTTTCATGACTGAGACAACGGGTCCAAAAATTTCTTCACAGGCAATCGTGGCACTTTGGGCCACATCTGCAAAGAGGGTGGGTTCAATAAAGTGCCCCTGCTCAGCGAGGCCGCTCACCTTGCCGCCACCGCGTACAAGTTTAGCTTCTACTTTGCCTAAATCCAAATAGTGCATAATTTTGTCTTCAGCTTTTTGGTTGATAACGGCGGCTACGTCCGCATTGTCCTCTGCCAAACCAACGTTGAGGGTGTCAATGCCAGCAGCAACACGCTCGAGCAACGCATCATAAACATCACTCACCACAATGAGGCGGCTCATGGCGGAGCACTTTTGCCCTTGGAAGCCGTAGCCACCTGCCACGGCAGCAGCGGCAGCAAGTTCTAGGTCAGCGGTTTCATCCACAATCAGGGCGTCTTTACCGCCCATCTCCAAAAACGCCCGTTTGAGCCAGCGCTGGCCAGGTTGCACTTTGGCGGCGCGCTCGTTAATGCGCATACCAATTTCCATGGAACCGGTAAAGTTAATAAAGCGCGTGCGCATGTGATCGACCAAGTAGTCACCTAGCTCAGCGTCATCTCCTGTTAAAAGCGTGACAACACCCTCTGGCACGCCTGCTTCGCGTAAGCAGTCCATAAAAATATGGGCGATGATGGGTGTGGCAGGAGAGGGTTTTAAGAGGACAGCATTGCCCACGGCGATAGGCCCAACCGTCGTGCCCACCATAATCGCCAGCAAAAAGTTCCACGGGCTAATCACAACACCCACGCCAATAGGCTGCAGCATAGAGGTGTTTTCTTCCCCCGGATAGTCATAGGTAGTGACGGGTTCTGCTAACAGCAGTGCTTGGCGGGCGTAGTACTCACAAAAGTCGATGGCTTCGGCGACATCTGCTTCTGCTTCGCGGTAGTTTTTGGCGGCTTCAAAGGTTTCCCACGCAGCCAGTTCAAACTTGCGGCGGCGCATGATGGCAGCCAGCTTGATGAGGCAACGCGCCCTTGCAGCCATGTCCCACTGGGACCAGCTTGCGTAAGCCTCATAAGCG
>CAZMCW010000379.1:3333-4916 GCA_964564405.1 uncultured bacterium | reverse complement strand
GCTACGCCCTCAAAGGGCTTGACCATGCCTACGAAAAATTTGTAATTGCAGATGTACTTTCAGGCGCTGAGCTTGATGTACCTCGCTACCCTGAACTCACCCCTTCAGGTAAAGAACTCGGTGGCTTATACAGCGCGCTGTCGTTTGCGTTTCAAGATATTGTGATTGCCCAAAACGCCAAGGGTGACTTTGAACCACTCGCAGCGCTCTACCACCGCTCGGTGATCATGCAAGCGGCGCATTTGCTCGAGCAAGGTCAAGGGGATATAGAAGAACTTATAAGTGTTTGTGGTGCAACCGTGGTTGCTTGGGAGAGTCTCGAGGTGCGTTTTGGGCGGCAGCTGTTTAACACGGCTGTGCCTGTGACTAAAGGGTCACTTTAGCGGCCGCCGCCACCGCCACCGCCACCACCGCCACCACCGCCACTGCTCGAGCCACCTGATGATGCCGAGGCAGAGGCAGAATTGAGCGCGCTGCTTAGTGAACTGATCGATTTAGAAAAACTGCCAAAATCGCTACTGCTCATGTTGCTACCGCCCATCCAGTGGGCGCTGCGGGTGAGGTTGCCCTCATCAACGCCGCGCAGCGGTGCAGCTCGAGCAATGTTCTTAAGAAACTGCTTAGCCACGCCTAGCGCAGCAGCGTAACAATAGTAGCTGTCCCAAAGTTTAAAAAAGTCGTCTGGCGCGTTTTTCATTTGGCTAAAGTCAGCAAGTACACGCTTAAAGCTACGCCAGGCGTAAACCTCGCGGGCAACGTCGGCCCGCCACGCAGGGAGTGACGCACTTGTCACAATGATTAAGATAAACGATCCAACTGCGCCGATAATAACCGCTACACGAGCAGCATCTAACACTTGAGTAGCTAAAATGCCCAAAATAATCGTGCAAGCTAAACCGATAAGCGACCAGCGATTTGCAGCCCGGCGACTTTCTGGGGTGATGAGTTGCCCACCCATACGAGCTTCAACGTAGTTGCGCACCTTGTGACCCCAAGCAGACATAAACCCAGAGAGGCGTTTTTGAGAGTAACGTTTGAGTTCTTCAAACTCTAAAACCTCCCCCTCACCTTTGCTGGCTGCAGCTTGTTTGAGGTAATTGAGTACATCGCGTTCAAAGCCAAGTAAGTTGCTGCTATCTTTGTCAAGATTGAGTTGCATGCCAAACTTAGCTTTTCCAAACCGACTTTTCTCACTACGAAATTCACCGTAACCACGCCGCGCCAAGTCCATTACCGTTGCGTGAAACGCGGCTGACATGCCACTGCTAGATGTAAAACGCTGTTGAAAAAGTGCGGGTAGCGCTGCTGGTGGCAAGTCACTGGGTGGTTCAAACTGGTACTGCAAGGTTGCCAACTTAGGTTCACGCCCAACTCGTCTGTAAGCTGTCACAATACCCGTCAGCAAGATGCCTAAGACAACGGCCACTGGTGCAAACCACCAGCTACTTGCACGAACAGCTCTAAACCTGCGGGCTGCGGTGCGAACGCCGGCAATACGAGCTTCATCGCGCAGTAAGTCTTCCAAACCCGACGTTGTGCTGGTGGCTTCAAACAAAGCCGGATTCATGAGATAGCGAATCTCT
>CAZMCW010000379.1:0-3321 GCA_964564405.1 uncultured bacterium | reverse complement strand
GGGGCCGGGCGCGTTGACCTGTAGGGTATAGCCTTGTACCGCAGCACCTTCTAAGCTCATAGTGTTCCAATACCACTGCACCACGTCGCTGTAGACATCTAGGGTGTTCTCGAGGCGATAAACGTAACGTACTCGAGCTTCACGGATGCGAGTTTGCGTAGCTTGGTTGGGATTGCCAACAACCACCTCTTGCCCATCGTCAATCCTGTTTTGATAGGCTGTTACGCCTTCCCATGGGGTGAGCGCGCCAGAATCATCAGTGAGCATGATGAGGTTTTGGCCGGGCTCGAGCACAACCTCCACAAACGCCTCCCCAAAGTCACCACCTTGAACAGTGAGGGTGCGTTCATCGGTCACGAGCACATCACCATCTGCTTCGATGGTGACAGTTTGTACCACGTCTTGCCAGGTGTAGGTTTGGGCAAAACTAGCGGCAGAAATCAACAGTAACCATAGGATGGTGAGATGCTTGAGCATCAACCCTAAATAACGATTTTCTCGATAGAGTCGATTGGGAATGTCATAACTCGCTCGGATGATTTTTTGCTGTTGGATTTTTTGCTGATACACATTGCTCACATCTGCATCCTAAAGGGTTTTGATGTGAGCCGCTAGGAAGATTGATGTCATCACAACTTTAACGAAGGGATATGCTGGGCGCGTTAAACTGTCCACATGAAAATTCGTGAATTACACGGTGCAGCCGACATGCAACAGTGTGAGGACGTTCAGCGCAAGGTTTGGGGCATGGGCGACCTCGAGGTTGTGCCAACTAATCAACTTATTGCTAGCTTGCACGCAGGTAGTTGTCTGCTGGGAGCGTGGCATGGGGACAAGTTGGTGGGGTTTGTTTACGGCTTCCCAGCTCATCATCCAGAGCAAACTCCTGCCCTAGGCATGCACTCTCACATGATGGCCGTGTTGCCTGAAGCGCGCGGGCTAGGTCTTGGCAAGCAGCTTAAGTGGGCGCAGCGCAGCTGGTGTTTAACGCGCGGCTTAACTTGGATTACCTGGACCTTTGACCCTTTGCAAGCGCGCAATGCCCGCCTCAACTTTGAGCACTTTGGCGCGTGGGCGGATCACTATTTAGACAATGCCTACGGCGAGCTTACCGGCACGCTCAACAGCGGTCTACCCAGTGACAGGCTACTAGCGATGTGGCACTTACACGATCCCCAAGTGGACGCCCTAGGGCGCGGTGAGGTACAACCCGACATTCACTTTGATGTCGCTGAGAGTCCGTTTGCTCTAGAGAATAACGACGGTGAACCCGCTGCTGCCAACCTCGGCTTACTCACGCCCAGCCTGCGCGTGGCAGTACCTGCCGATGTAAGCGCGCTCAAACGCTACGCCCCAGAGGTGGCGCTTAGCTGGCGGCTCGAGCAACGCCGGGTTTTCCACCACTACTTTGCAGACGGGTACCGCGTTCGCAGGTTTGTATCTGGCGTTTACTTGCTCATCAAAGAACCTGGGTAGATATTTTTGCAGTTGTACGAGGTGCTGTCACAGATGGTCGTCGTGTTTGGGAAAGGGAGAAGGGGAGCAAGGGGGCTAGGGAGATGTCATCAGATTAGATATTTAGAGACCATTACCCTTGCTGTTCGGGTCGTAACAGCGGAAATAAAATCACATCGCGAATACTGGGGACATCTGCCAAAAACATGGCGAGGCGGTCAATGCCTAAACCGAGGCCGCCCGTGGGTGGCATGCCGTACTCGAGCGCCGTCAAAAAATCTTCGTCGAGCGCGTGGGCTTCGTCGTCACCAGCATCTCGCAAAGCCTGCTGAGCTTCAAAACGCGCCCGTTGGTCAATTGGGTCGTTAAGTTCACTAAAGGCGTTCCCTAGTTCCATGCCCATACAAACTGGCTCAAAGCGTTCAACTAGGCCGGGGCGTTCGCGGTGCTCTTTGGCTAGTGGGCTAATTGCCAACGGATGGTTCATGACAAAGGTGGGTTGCTGAATGTGCGGTTCCAAGTAGATGTCATAAAGCTTGTCGTAAAGCTGGTTAAGCGATGCTTCGGCTAAAGGAACATCCTCAACGTGTTGGTCGGGGTGGCGTTCGCGTACCCATGCTCGTAGCGTTGGCTCATCCAGCATGTCAAAGGTAATGCCCGCCCGTTCAGAAATGCCCGTAAGGTAATCAACTCTGTCCCACGGCGTACTAAAGTCCAGCTCAGTTTCCTGATAGGTGATGGTCGTGCTGCCCGTAAGGTCAGCGATGAGACTACTGTACAAAGTCTCGACAAGTTGCAAGATGTCCATATAGTCTTTGCCCATCCAATACAGCTCGAGCATGGTGTATTCCGGGTTGTGCTTATAGCTGATGCCCTCGTTACGAAAATTCCGCCCAATTTCGTAAACGGCATCAAACCCGCCCACAATCAAGCGCTTGAGGTAAAGCTCTAAGGCAATACGCAAGTGAAAGTCGTAGTTGAGTGCGTTGTGATGGGTCACAAACGGACGTGCTTCCGCGCCGCCGGGAACACTTTGTAAAACCGGCGTTTCAACTTCCATAAAGCCTAGGTCGTCCAAATAGCGCCGTATGTAGCTGATGGCTTTAGAGCGGAGCACAAACGCACGCCTCGAGTCCGGGTTGACCATCAAATCAACATAGCGTTGGCGGTAGCGCTGCTCTTTGTCGGTGAGGCCGTGGTATTTATCTGGCAAGGGTCGCAGCGATTTGACGAGGGGGCGGAAGTCCGTTGCATGAACGGTGAGTTCACCTGTTTTGGTCACGAAGATGTAGCCAGTGAGCTCGAGCCAATCGCCAATATCTATCTTTTTAAGGGCGTTGTAATGGTCTAACTCAGCTTTTTGAAAGTAAGCCTGAATTTGGGCGTCGCCATCTTGCAGGGTGATGAACGTGACTTTGCCCATGCCGCGCACGGTCATGGCCCGCCCGGCAATGGTGACAACCTCATCTTCAAACACCTCACCGGGTTGTGGGTCAGGGTGAGCTTGATGTAAGTCTGCGGCGTGGTGCGTGACTGAAAAACTATACGGATACGCTTCAAAGCCACGTTCGCGTAAACTGTCTAAGTTGCGCAAGCGTTGCTCGCGTTGTTCATTAAGCGATACTTGATTAGAGGCTGTTGGGTTAGCTGAGGTATCTTGCTTGGCGGCGTTTTCCGGCTGCGACATGGCTGGTATTGTACCTAGCCTCGTCGGGTTTGGCTGTGATGCCGTCTGCCAAGTTGGCGGGGTGATGATATTTGTGCTCGAGACTATGAAATTTAACGGTCATCTGGATGTTGATTGGAACAAGTAAGTACCTCCTATCTGGAAACCGCAGTTTTCAGATAGCGGTTAGCGGTTAAGGA
>CAZMCW010000378.1:0-4945 GCA_964564405.1 uncultured bacterium | reverse complement strand
AACCTTAATTCTACCCATCTGGATAGTATAAGATATTTTTACTGGGGTACTTAGCATTAGTGTATTGATGCATACATCACGCGCAAAACAACGAAAGTATTAGACAGCTTCTAATCTCATGACGGTTCCTCTGCTTGCCACAAAACTTTACCAACCCGTTGCGCCAGCGGCGAGTGTGCTGCGGCCACGTTTGCTCGAGCAAATTCAAGCTGGCTTAGTGGCATCATCAGCTTGCAAGCTCACGTTGATTTCTGCACCCGCTGGGTTTGGTAAGACGACGCTGGTCAGCCAGTGGCTTCATGACCGGGTGGCGTCAGTTGCGTGGGTGTCGTTAGATGCTAGCGATAACGACCTTACCCGCTTTGTCCTGTATATGGTGCGTGCCTTGCAGACGGTTCAAGAAAACCTTGGGACTAGTGTTGTGACGATGCTCGAGTCCGCTCAGCTTCCTTCAACTGAGCTTGCCATCACCGCGCTCATCAACGACCTTGCCAGCCTGACAAAACAGCTTGTGCTTGTGTTGGACGACTACCATGTCATTGAGTCGGAGATGGTTCAGCAGATGGTGGCGTTTTTAGTTGAGCATTTGCCGCCGCAGGTTCACCTCGTCATCACCAGTCGGCAGGAGCCAAAGTTGCCGCTCCCACGCTTGCGGGTGCGCCAGCAGGTGAATGAATTACACGCATCTGACTTGCGGTTTACAGCAGCGGAAGCCCAGCAGTTTTTTAAGCAGGTGATGCGTTTAGACTTGACTGAGGCGGATATTGATGCGCTCGAGGCTCGTACCGAGGGCTGGATAGCAGGCTTGCAGATGGCGGCACTCTCGCTACAGGGACGTGCAGAAAACATCGATAGTGGCCATCACATTGCTGAGAACGTTGTGGGAAATCAACACTTTGTCTTTGACTATCTACTTACAGAAGTGCTTTCACAACAACCTCAACAGGTACAGATGTTTTTGCTGCAAACCTCTATCTTGATGCGCTTGACAGGGTCACTTTGTGAAGCCGTCTGTGAGGTTAATAATGGGCAGGAGGTGCTCGAGCTGCTCGAGCGCAGTCACTTGTTCATCGTTCCCCTAGATGAGCAGCGCCAGTGGTACCGCTATCATCATCTTTTTGCTGAGATGTTGCAAGTGCGTTTGCGGCAAACCCGGCCTGAGCACGTTGCTGATTTACATATGCGTGCGAGCGCCTGGTACGAGCAGCGTGGTTTTTTAGTAGAGGCAATGGACCACGCGCTGGCGGCGGATGCCTTTACTCGAGCTGCTGATCTGCTCGAGCACCTTGTGCCAACACTCCACAAACAGCGTCAAGATACAACCCTCTTTACAAAACTAACAGCTTTGCCGGAAGAGGTCGTGAGTAACAAGCCGCTACTGACGATAGAACGTGCCAATTTTGCGTTTATGACGGGACAGCTCGAGCAGGCTGAAGCACACCTAGCACGTACCGAAAAATTGCTTCTGCAATTAGCCGCAGATAGTACACATGATGTTACTCGTGAGGTCGTTGTTAGCAATGCTAGCGAGTTGCGCATTTTACCCGTCAGAATTGCATTGTCATGGGCAACCTACGCCCAAGCTGCGGGTGACGTTCAAGCAGCAGCACAGCATGCCCGTAGCGCGTTTGACTTGCTTGACGCTATGGAGGAGTCAGAAGATTTAGAGGCTGCCTCTTGGCGCGGCGGTGCTGCTGGGTTATTGGGACTTGCCCTGTGGGCGGCGGGTGATCTAGAAACAGCCCACCAAACTTTCCAAACAGGTATGACCAGTATTCGGCAAGCAGGGCGTGTGGCGGATGCGCTCGACGGTACGCTTGTCCTCGCCGACATTCGCGTTGCGCAAGGGCGGTTACACGAAGCTATGGCTGCCTACACGCAGACCTATGAGCTTACGTCAGACGGACTTTATGGGCGCTTGCGGGCTGACCTGCACGTGGGTATGAGCACCGTGTATCACGCTTGGGGACAGTTGGCTGAGGCCAGCGCGCAGCTCGACGCCTACCAAGGTTATACGTCACACACGCAACTGCTCGAGAATCGTTACCGCTACTTTGTAGCTGCAGCTAACATCAAGCAAAGTCAGGGTGATGTTGAGGCTGCCCTGGAACTCCTTCGCCACGCCAAACAGGTCTACATTCGAGGCATTTTTCCAAATGTACAGCCGATTGACGCCCGCGAAGCACGTTGTTGGATTCAGCAAGGCAAGTTGGCACAAGCCCGGGCTTGGTGTCATCAGCAAGGTCTTTCTTTGGATGATGTTTTAGATGGCGACCTCAATTATTTGGATGAGTACGCGCATATTACGTTGGTGAGGCTCGAGCTAGCCGAATACCAGCAGCACAAGCGAGTTAATGTTCTAAAGCGCATCCGACAATTTTTGACGCAACTATTGGCTACGGCAGAACAAGGTGAACGCATCGGCAGCGTCATTGAACTGTTAATCCTACAAACGCTCACAGAATGTGCTGATGATAACGAAGTGCGTGCCAAATCATCTCTCAAACGTGCGTTAGACCTTGCTGAGTCTGAGGGTTACGTGCAGATGTTTGTGGATGAGGGTGAGCCACTACAAAAACTCATCACAGACCTTGCGGATGCATCTAGCTATGCAGCCATGCTCAAACAAACATTTGATGCCCAAATGGACAAGCCTCAGCTTTCTGAGTCTGTGCAGTCAATGCCTCAACAGCAGGTGATGTCTCAACAGCTAGATGATAAGCTCATTGACCCGCTGACGGCTCGAGAATTAGAAGTGTTGCAGCTCATTGCTGAGGGGCTGTCTAATGAAGACATCAGCAAAAAGTTATTTCGTGCACTCAGCACCATCAAAGGGCACAACCGCACCATGTTTGCCAAGTTGCAAGTGCGGAGCCGCACCGAAGCCGTGGCCCGCGCACGTGAGCTGGGTTTGTTGTAGCCGTTTCCAGCCTCACACTAATTCCTAAACCGATACCCAAATCAATACCCCAACCAATACCCAGATTCATACTTTAGTAGCTTTTGGGTTATACCTGCGTGCACTTATGCTCTAGCTAGGTTGTTTAACACCGTATTTTCACCAACCTAGAAGGAGTCATGAAATGACATCTGACCAAGTTACGCACAGCATGAAAGTGCTCGAGACCAAAGCCATACTCTCCAGTTTGTGGGTATTTATCCTCATGAACATCATCTTTCGAGACTTACACGAGTTTGTACGGCCCGGCTTTTTAGCTGAGGTGATGACCGGCAGCCTCAACGGGCAACCCCTGACCGAAGGACTATTTTTATTAGGTGGGGTCATGATTCAAGTGCCCATCAGCATGATTGTGTTGGCTCGCGTTCTGCCCCCACGCGCTAACCGTTGGGCGAACGTGCTAGCCATCCTCTACACGGTGGTGACGATTGTCATGTTTGCACCCGGCGACCTTGACGACACGTTTCACGCGGCTATTGAGCTGCTTGCAGTGGTTGCAATTGGCTATTTAGTGTGGCGCTGGCCGGGACAAACGCAAGCACGTCAGCGGCAGTTCCAACATGCGCACAATCTCAACAGCTAAGCGCATGAAAGTTATTAGCTGTCCAAGGTATGGCCCGCCAGATGTATTGCAACTTGCTGAGCGCCCCAAACCTGTTCCCAAAGACAACGAAGCCCTCATTAAGATTCACGCCACAACCGTTGCCGTTGCAGATTGCCGCGTGCGCGGGTTTGATGTTCCTAGGTCTATACGGCTACCAGCCCATTTCATACTGGGATTTGGACGGCCCAAAAAAAGCGTGCTTGGCGCTGAACTTGCTGGTGAGGTTGAGGCTGTTGGCAAGGCGGTACAGCGCTTTAAGCCGGGGGATCAGGTGTTTGCCAGCGCGCTGCCCAACTTTGGTGCCTATGCCGAGTACATCTGCCTAGCTGAAGACGCTGCCGTTGCCACCAAACCAAGCAACATGAGTTACGAAGAAGCAGCCACCGTGCCCATCGGTGCACGCACGGCATGGCACTACCTGCGTAAAGCCAACCTGCAAGCTGGGCAGCACGTGCTTATTTACGGTGCCTCGGGCAGTGTGGGCAGTTACGCAGTGCAACTGGCAAAACATTGGGGTGCCAAGGTGACGGCTGTATGCGGGCCAAGTAACCTCGAGCTAGTTCGTTCGCGAGGTGCAGATGAGGTTATCGACTATACGAAAGATGGTTTTAACCTTGGCACAAGTCACTACGATATTGTGTTTGATGTCGTTAACAAAGCACCCTTAGCTGACTGCTTGCGCGCGCTTAAACCTGATGGAAGTTACCTTAACTGCGCACTACCTGTGCCGAATTTACGGATGGTGTGGACAATGCTCGCAAGTCGTAAAACGTTGATCTTTGGCCAAAGTCCGCTGGAACGCCCGGAGGAGCTCGAGCACATCAAAGCCTTAATTGAAGCTGGCAAGCTTCGTACTGTGATTGATAGTTGCTACCCGCTCGAGGACATCGTAGCTGCCCACCGCTACGTTGACCGTGGTCACAAAAAAGGCAATGTTGTGGTCAATGTAGTGCTGTCATCATCAACTTGCCCTCAAAACTCTGATGAACAGCAACAACGTGACGACACATTAGAAAGTATCCAAACAACATCAACAGAAAGGAGCTTGGCTCATGCCTAAGCAAGGTTTGAATAAGCTCGAGCAAGTCTTTTATGCACTCGGTAGCCTCATCTTTGGACTAGACGGCGTGCCTATTGACCACCGTTTGCGGTCACGTTCAGACAAGCCTTCTTCAAATGTAGCGTCAGAGGTTGCTCGAAGAACGACTAAAAAACAACCTCTTCAGCGGAAAACAGCACGATGATTTATCTGTCTTGGCTCATCTACAAAGCACTCAAGTATCTTGTAATGCGGGTTGGTTTGATGCGTACCACACACCCAACAAAATCTCCTCAATTATCTAGCCAAATGTGTTAAAGCTTGGGTTAGAGTACCTGCCTTA
>CAZMCW010000377.1:0-4983 GCA_964564405.1 uncultured bacterium | reverse complement strand
TGGCGCAACTTTTGAGTTATGTTGCCCAGCTTGACGCACGTTGCCAAGTGCATTTGTTTGACTCGAGCCAGTCCCTACCAGCCACCACGCGCGCCCATATTCCAGCACTGTGGGAGTTTATTGAGGCTGCGCCCGTTTTGCGTGGAGAGGCTTACACGCCAGCTACCTCCATTCAAAGTTTTGCGCTCTCGCATAGCCTCAGGACAGGTGCTGGCTTGGTGCTAGTGATTTCAGATTTGCTGGATGAAACACCCTTGCGTACCCCCTTGGTTGCGTTACGTGCCAAAGGGTTCGATGTGAGCTTTTTGCAAGTTATGGCAGATGAAGACCTGTCACCCTCGCCGGAGCGTTTGCAACTTATTGATGCTGAACTGGGTACCAAGCTAACCGTAAATCCAGACGAGGTGAGCCTGTACCGCGAGCGAGTACGGGCGTTTTTGGAAACGACTCGAGGCACTATTTTGCAAGCAGGTTTTCGGCACGTGCTGCTCACCATTCATGAACAAGCTGACGACGACCTCGAGCGACAAGCTTTTGCTGCCCTCATCCGCGAAGGGATGTTGGTTAAACGCTAGTAGGCGACAACCTTACGTGCCGCTTTGATACTCTGATAACAAGTTGTTGATAACGTTACTGCTGATGAAATTAGTGATGCTGCTGATGACATTACAACCTTGACATCCCTGACACAACTGTGAATCTTGACATGACTATCCAAACTTACTAGCTCACGGCATCCTATTAATTATCTACTCACCTGACGCCGAAGGACAGCACTAGCTATGTCACTCACATCATCTTCAACATCTCCAGACGCGCGCAATGTTCCCGTCTGGCTCGCGGACGGTCTAGCTGCGCTTAGTGTGGTGCTGGTACTTATTCCGCAGTCCCTTGCGTATGCTGAACTCGCGGGGATGCCACCGTATTACGGACTGTATGCAGCTGCTTTGCCGCCTATTGCAGCGGCGTTTTTTGCCTCGAGCATCTACCTCCAAACTGGGCCCACGGCGCTTACTGGCATCCTCACCTTTGGCGCACTCGCAAGCGTGTTTGCCCCAGCAAGTTCTGAGTTTGTGCTGGCGGCATCACTTTTAGCGCTTGCTGTTGGCCTGTGGCGGGTCGCCATTGGCATGTTTAAGTTGGGTGCAATTGCCTATTTTATGTCGCAACCAGTGTTGCGCGGGTTCACTACGGCAGCAGCGCTGCTAATTATCAGCTCGCAGCTACCTTCTGCTGTGGGGGTCTCGCCGCCCTCGGGGACGGTTGTAGAAGAATTGCTGTGGACACTTACGCGCGCCCCGAGCTGGCAGCCTTTAGCACTCCTTATGGCGGGGTTAAGTGCGGTCATCATCATCATTTCTAAGCGGCTTTCACCCTTGTTACCGGGGGTGTTTGTGGCTGTTGTAGTGACAACGCTATTGAGCGCGGTTGTTAATTACAACGGTCCGGTTGTGGGTAGTGTGGATGTTGCCCGCATACCCATCACCTTGCCGTGGCAGGTTATGCGTGACCTTGCTGGGGAGACGTCTTGGACAGCACTTCTTGGGTTGTTACCGCAACTTCTGGTGAGCGGGTTAGTCATTGCGGTGGTGGGCTTTGCAGAGGCTACCTCCATTGCGCGCGCGTTTGCAGCGGAAACCCGCAGCCGTTGGAACCCGAATCAAGAGTTTATAAGTCAGGGTGTTGCTAACTTGGCCTCGAGCTTAGTATCTGGGTTTCCGGTTGGTGGCTCGTTTTCGCGTAGCGCCCTAGCCCGCACGGCCGGTGCCAAAAGCCGCTGGAATGGTGCCATCACAGGACTGCTGGTGTTTGCTGCCCTCCCGTTAATGCCACTTCTAGCGCGCCTACCCAATGCGGTGCTGGCTGCCATTGTGATTGTGTCGGTCAGCAAACTGGTGCGTTTTAAGCCGATGCTCACGCTCTGGCGTTTGTCCCGCCCGCAGTTTGTGACGGCTTGGCTCACCTTTGTAGCCACATTGCTATTATCACCGCGTTTGGACTACGCCATTTTGGTGGGCATTGGGGCGAGTTTGTTAATTCACTTGTACCGTCAAATGCAGCTCGAGGTTACAAGTTATTACGAAGATGACATCCTCTACGTGGTGCCGTCTGGCGTGTTGTGGTTCGGTTCAGTGCAACGCTTTGAAGATGCGGTGGACAGATTGCTCGAGAGTGACGTGAGTATCTCGAGCATCGTCATTGACGGGCGCAGTTTAGGCCACGTGGATTTAAGCGGTGCCATGGCAATTGTAGACAACTTGCAAGATGCTGAAGAAAGCGGCATCAGCATTGAAATTCAAGGGTTATCTGACCGGATGATGCGGATTATTGAGGAGTTGCGGCTCGAGCAACAAAACTAACGTGGCTCGAGCCGCAACTCAAACGTCAACTAGGCTTAACTATCAAAGCAGATCACTATCAAGGCGCATCAACATATTGATAACCTGCTGGCGCAGGGACTTGCCGTTTAATGTCTCCTGCGACATCACCGCTAGCTGTACTCAAGACATCAGCTTCGGGTAAACCCTGTGTGCGAAGTACATCAACCACCCACTGCATGGCTTCGCCACCTGCTTGGGTAACTTCAGTGTGACCTTGATTGGGTTTAGGTTCCAGCGTGACGATATTTTGACGTGATCCGTCCAAGCGGTAGTTAATTGACTCATCAACAACTGCACCAAATTGGGCCATGACCTCGAGGTTGACGATCACATTGCTTGGCATGACATCTTTAATATCTTGCAATAAGCGCACCCCAGGTATGGCAAGACGGTTACAAGGGTCACCATCAGCTAAAGGAAACGGGCGCGGCAAAAAGCGCGTATCGTAATAAGTTGCAATGGAATTGGCGTGGTCAGCCCACCAAAATGTGCAGACGCCATCGAGCGAAATAGCATAATCAAACTGAATATCTGCCAAGTTGAATAACAAAATGTTCATCCATACTGTGCCGTGCGAATGACCAACAGCAATAACTCTTGTGGGATTGTCAAAGCCTTGTACCCAGTTGTTGTAGACGCGCGTGAGATAGGCTTCAGCATCTTGATAGCCCGGCGGTGGTGGGTCGATGCTGCTAGCAACTTGGCTGGACAAACGGGCCGCAAAACTGCGGTACTCAGTTACATAACCTAGCTCAGTAAAGGTCTCCGTAATGGCTTGCAGGGTTCTCGCCGAGCCGTCTAAATAGGGTTTGTTTTCTTCAGGTGCGTCGCAACCGATAACGATAATGCGAGGAATGCCGCAGCGCCCGGCAAAACCAATCACGACTACATCTGGCGAACCTGCCGGGCGCAAATTTGGGGTGTCTACCGTCACCTCTTGGGTGGTGCTAGCAGTTGCGCCGTCATCATCTGTCACGGTTAAGCGAATGGTAAACGTGCCAGCTTGTTCATACGTGTGGCGTACCTGTACGCCGTCCACAGGGCCGCCAGTAAACCGAGTGCCATCCCCAAAATCCCAACGATATTCGCGGATGCTGCCGTCCGCGTCGCTACTAGCTGTGGCATCAATGAGGATGTCTGGGTTGCTGCTAATGTCTAGTGTGAAGTTAGCTGTGGGAACTTGGTTTGTTGTGGGCACAAGCACGATGACGGTTGTCTCGAGGACTTGCTCGAGCGTACCATCTGAAAGTGTGACCGAAAGCGTGTAATTGCCTGCTTGCACAAAGGTGTAGTCAAGTGTATTACCTGTCTGCGCAAATGGAACGCCGTCCAGCTGCCAACTTAGCGTGATGTCATCACCGTCTGGGTCGCTAGCGGTGATCGTAGCGCGAACGTCTAAAGGGGCTTGCCCGCTGCTGGGAGTAACTGCAAGTTGTCCGTTGGGTGCGCGGTTGGGTTGGGGTGTAGGGGTGGTGGTGCTCGAGCAAGCGGCAAGCAGCATACCCAATATCATCATGCCTGTAAACGGATGCATTAGCTGATGTAATCTCATCAATATTATTGTAGGGCAATTAGATCGGTAGATGTTCTGGCTTACAAGTTTAGTAACGCTTCTTCTTTGCCCGCTTCGCAAACGCCCGCGGCCGCCGCGCACTAGGGATTTTTTCAATCTTGAGTTTGTAGGCTCTGGCAACTTGGTAAGCCCGCTGTCCATGCATGGCAATAAGTCCTTTTTTGGTTTTCCTAAACACTTTAAGTTGTCCTGCGTCATCTTTTTCAATCACAAACGTATAACCGCTGTAGCGAAACCGTTCTTCTTGGGGTTGCTCTGTGAGGTTTTGCTGGGAGCGCGCTTCGGTCATAAGGACACCTTTCTGATACGCGCATGTTGGGGACATACGCGTCTGCTATGTTCATGCAGCATTTTGAATACATTTGAATACAAATGAGCTAAAGATAGTTATGATGTGGCGCGTTGTGAGCGCAACTGTCCAATATTAGTGCACCTTGTTAGTTGACATTGTTCTATTTCTAAGACTGTGAAAACATCATATAAATGCGTTTCGCGTATCAAACATAGCGAGTCGACTTACTTTTTGAAGTCGGGTTTGTGCCTCTAGGAAGCCACAAATACTACGTCTGCCAAACTTCATCAAACCTCCACATTTCCCGAATGAAGCCTTGACACGATTGGGAAATAGTGAACTTGCGCAGTCGATCTGTTAACGACGTTCATCATGTCCAAGATTTAATACCAAACTGCACGCTCCATACGCTGAGGAGAATTTATGCGCAATCTCATTAACTTTTTCATCCGTAGATACGTGATGGCAATCGCCATCTTTGGGGCTATGGCGCTGTTTGGCGTTATTAGTTTGCAAAGTAGAGGCATTGAATTTTTTCCAGATATTTCTCTTCCTATTGTAACCGTAACAACCGTGTACCGGGGTGCAACACCCGAAGAAATGGCTAGGGATGTCTCTGAGATTATTGAGGATGAGCTCATTACCATTCCCAACATTGCGACTGTGAGTTCGTCCAATTTTGATGGCCTCAGCTTAGTGATTGCCGAATTTGAATTTGATGTAGATGTAGATGAGGC
>CAZMCW010000376.1:0-4987 GCA_964564405.1 uncultured bacterium | reverse complement strand
TGCTGTTCATCAAGTAAGTGGAGATTAACCCACAAGCAATTCTTCTTGAGGGTCTTCCTGCAAGCTTCCAACAATAGCGTTGGCGACATCACTTGCGGCAAGCGCGTCAGCAGGTGGTTTGCCGACGTTTTCCCAGAATGGTGTATCAACAGCTTTAGGGAGTACCAGCGTGAGGCTAGCTTTGCGTTTCATCTCAATGGCAGCTATCTTGACCAGACTAGCCGCGCCTGCTTTGGCGGCTGCGTAAATCCCAAAACTGCGGTAGGTGATAAGCTCGGGGCGCGCACCTAGTACGTAGATCCTCGAGCCCTTGTTGAGTTTGGCATCACAGTGTTTGAGCGTGAAAAACAAGCCTGTCAGGTTAGCATCAAGCACGCGGTGCCAATGGTCGCTGCTAGCAATTTTGAGGGGTTCCGGTTGAATGTCACCGGCACTGTAGACGATCAAATCTAGCTTGGGCAGGTCATCCATAAGCGCTTGAACTTCTAGTTCACTGGCGACATCGGTAGGAATAGCCCGTCCGCCGCTGCTATCGCTAAGGCGTTTGAGCTTGCTGGTATCCCGCCCGACTAAAAAGAGGTCGTAGTTATCTTTAAGCTGTCCTGCAAGGGCGCTACCAATACCGCCACTTGCACCAATGATAAGTGCAGTACTCATATCGTTCACGCTAACGTTTGCGCATTTAGCTTGCCGTAGTGCAGCCTAAAGTGTGTCTGTGAGCACAAAAGGCGCAAGCGTTGTTGAAAGTTGCCTTTCCAAGGCTTGAACGCGATAGGCTGAAGACGTGCGACCAGCTGACTTTCAACCCTCATGGCAAACTAGTGAGCATGAGGAGAGGCGACATCAATTCTCGGCCCACCTTCAACGTCATCTGACTGTTCATACCTTGACGTATGCTTCTGAAGAGGGTCAGCAACTGTTGAGTTGGGCTTGGCAACTTGGGGATTTAGAGGGGTGTATCCAGCTTGCTGAACGTTGGTTAGCAGCTGCGCAACTAAGTGAGGTTGAGGGTGTGAGCCTCGAGACTCGAATAGCTGCTTGCCTCATCCGCTTAGGGAAGCTTAGCGATGCAGAAGCGCGCCTTAGCCGCGTACTTAACGAGCATCTTGCTAACGACTTTGATGCGCCTGATAAT
The DNA here is from genome assembly GCA_964564405.1 of uncultured bacterium. Classification (GTDB taxonomy): domain Bacteria; phylum Deinococcota; class Deinococci; order Deinococcales; family Trueperaceae; genus JBCCBI01. The sequence goes on along the minus strand of CAZMCW010000376.1, from coordinate 3,852 downwards.
CTTGGCTATGCATATTTGCAACTCGGCAACGCACGGCGCTACTTGGGAAATGCTGATGACGCCAGAACAGCCTTTGATAGTTCGCTCGAGCAAGCAGAAGCAACACGTGATGGTGGCTTGGCGATAGCCTCACATACGGCGCTGGGGGAACTTTCACTAGATGAGACAGCCCTCGAGCAAGCCATTGGCTCACTAGGTAAAGGCCTCGGCCTCACCGAGTTTTTTCGAGATGAACGCCTCACAATTGCGCCTCTAGCTGCACTAGCCCACGCGCACGCGTTGTGGAAAAACCCTAGTAAAAGTTACGACCTAGTAAACCGCGCGTTGGCAAGAGCGCGTCCTAGTGTTGACCGGGTAGGTAGTGCCCGGGCTAAGTTGGCAAGTGCTACAGCTGCGTTAAGCCGCGCACCTAAAGCGCCCAATACCGCCTACAGTTTTGCTGCTGCTTACGAAGATGCTCGGGTAGCACCCCACGTACCCCTTGCTTTGCGGATTGCAACAAGCGACCTTGAACAGCGTGCTCGAGGAGTACTTATAGATGCTGAAAATGTTGTCAAAGATGCTCAACACGTACTGCAACAACTCAACACATGTGGCATGATGCCGCAAGTTCGTCAGTTAAAGGCGTTAATTGATAACCTCAACAGCTAGTTTTTCAAATTTTAAACAAGGATCAACGTCGAATGTCTCCAAATTTGGGACTCGAGTTGGCCTATAATTTGCGGTACGGTGACATACATGTTGAGGACACAGATTTAATGGAGAGTACCCAGCTTGCGGCTTTACGAAGTGTCTTCAAGTTGGTGCGTACACCTGGTTTGGGGGCGCGCAAAATTAAGCAGTTGTGCGACCGCTTTGGGACTGCTGAGCAGGTACTAAAGGCAGATTCTAAATCTCTAGCAGAGCTACCAGGGTTTGGTAAAAGCGTTGTGAGTGCTCTAGAAAAAACTCGAGCGGATGCAACCGTTGATACTTGGATTGATGCTGAACTCGAGCGGGCCACACGTTTGCAGATCACGATTATGGGCTATGATCATCCTGACTATCCGGTGAGTTTAGCTAACATCTACGACCCGCCACCCGTACTGTATGTGCGTGGGGTGTTGCCTGCGACGGTACAAGGTGGGCTCGAGCACTTACGCTCACTAGCAATTGTCGGCACCCGTGACCCTAGCGATTACGGTCTTAAGATAAGCCGTGATTTTGCTAGCGACCTTGCGCAAATAGGTGTAACTGTGCTGTCAGGGTTGGCCCTTGGGGTAGACGGGGCAGCTCACCAAGGCGTATTGGATGCCCTGCGTAAAAGCTCAGCTGCTGCGCCAACGGTTGCAGTATTAGGCTCCGGTGTAGACGTCTTGTACCCTTACAAGCACACCCGCTTAGCCCAAGACATCATCGCAACGGGTGGCGCGATCCTCAGTGAGTATGCTATTGGCACTAAGCCCAACGCACGCAATTTTCCGGGTCGTAACCGTATTATTAACGGGCTTTCTGCCGGTACGTTGGTCGTTGAAGCCGGTGCTAAATCCGGCGCACTTATTACCGCAGATTACGCGTCTGAAGAAGGACGCACCGTGCTAGCGGTGCCGGGTCGCGCTGGCGACAACAACGCCGCAGGTACCTTGGGATTGCTCAAACAAGGCGCTGTGCTTGTCACCTCGGTTCAAGATATTTTGGACGAGTTTGGGTGGCAACCTCAGCAAGTCCAGCAAACAGTACAAGCAGGGCAAACCCCTGCATCAGGTACTGCAAATTTGCTCGAGGCAGACACAACTGCGCGGTTATCAGCTGATGAGCAAGCGTTGCTACAGCTCATTCATACACTAGAAGCACCCCTACTCGATGACTTAATTGTCGCCAGTGGTAAACCAGCGCAAGATATTTTGGTGACACTTACGATGCTCGAGCTAGCTGGAGCGGTGCAATTAGCGCCAACCGGTAGGTACAAAGCCCTTAAAGGTAGTTGAGACCGCTTAAGGTATTATAGCGACATCCTTAAATATTGAGCTATAAACTGAGTTGGTTTATTGGTACTCGCGCTGCTCGGTAAGTAGGGAGCTAGCTCCCTACTTACGGCTAACGCTATATTTACTTAACTTCAAAATGCTACGCTGTTGCTCCAACATGTCTCGCCAGTAACACCCTTGGCTCAGGCGTTCATAGGTTCTCCTCGGCACTAAGTATCTCCTATCTGTACCTGGAGCAGTTCTAGGATTAGTTCCATTATACTAATACCAAATTGACTCTTGAATGTCATAGTCTGAATCATCTAATACCAAATTGACTCTTGAATGTCATAGTCTGAATCATCTAAGGGTACGCTCTCACGAGCGATTTTGATGCTGCAAAGCGACATCAAAACATCACTTTAGTATAAGTAGGTTGATTTCGACTCCTCTAGGTTGCACGCGCAACTGCTTGTGGCAGGGAAACGCTACTGCAAGATATAGATGGCGGTTAAGGAGGACAGCTCTGAGCGGCAGGCAGGTAAAGATGACACCTCTGGCTAAAGGCTTGTTGTGATATTCACGTTCCATGTCGCAACGTCACTATGGAGAAACTTATCAGGGAAACAATCTCAACCACCATCTCTCATAAGACAAAATTTGGGAACAATTATGACTACACAAACAACAATTCCTCACGACAAAATCCAAGACAATAAAGCTCACGTCTGGCACTATTGGCACAACATGCACAGCAGTATTGCTCGAGATACTTTACGCCATGCCCTACACCCTGACGTGGTGTGGCACGGCTTTGAACCATTTCGTCATCTGCAAGGTGTAGATGCCATTTGGCAAGAAGTGTGGCAACCCCTTTTACGGGCTGTACCCGACTTAACACGCCGCCCTTATCACTTTATTGGGGGGGCGTTTGAAGGGGGCGATTGGGTCTGTGGAACAGGCGATATGATTGGTACATTTGCTCGAGATTGGCTGGGGATTCCGGCACCAAAAACGAGTGTACGGTTTCGATTTGGCGAGTTTTGTAAGGTTGAAGCGGGCAAAATTGTTGAAATTCGTATGATTGTCGACCTGATCCACCTTGCTCAACAAGCTGGTATTAACTTGCTGCCGCCAAGCTCAGGGCGTGACCTGTGGATACCGGGACCGCTTGCTGGCGACGGTTTAATAATGACCTCACAAGACCCAGCTGAATCAGCAGCGTCGCTCGAGCTGGTTGAAACTATGATCTTTGGTGGATTAAACAAATATGACGGTAATCAAGACAGCCAAGGGCTCGAGCAATTTTGGCATCCGCACATGGTATGGCACGGTCCTGTTGGCATCGGTTCAAGCTACGGTCTTGATGAATTTAAGCGCAACGCTCAGGGGCCTATCGTCGCCGCTTTTCCCGACAGGCGCGGACCCGGCCATCAAGCTCGTATTGCTGAAGGGCAGTTTGCAGCATCTACCGGTTGGCCAAGTTTAGTTGGCACGCATCTGCACAAATTTATGGACTGGCCGCCAACAGGTGAACGCATTGGGTGGAATATTATGGATTTTTGGAAACGCGAAGGAGATAAATTACTTGAAAATTGGGTCATGATTGACCTGATTGGTGCAGCCAAAGCGTCCAAGGTTGATTTATGGAGCCGTTTGGAAGGTCATGTAGGTTAAACAAAAGGCATAACGAGCTATTTATGAACATGCATAAAAACTCAAGCCTTATGATCTTGTGAACTGGCTATTTTCACCTTTGATAGAAACCCTAAGAGACCCTGAAGAGGGTACACGTGTGTGTTCCGCTGTGCCAAGAACAATCTTATCTGCTCTGAGCCAAGGTTGTTGATCTGCCAAAAATGGCCGCTCACTAGCTAGCCACTCGTCCCAAAAAGCTTCAACATCT
>CAZMCW010000375.1:0-4989 GCA_964564405.1 uncultured bacterium | reverse complement strand
TACTCCCCTAGGTCGCACGAGTAATTGCCACAGGCAATTACTCGTGGAAACGCTAATTGGTAAGCAACATAGCGGAAGTTGGTGCGCCTGACAGGAATCGAACCTGTGACACGAGGCTTAGGAGTCCCCTGCTCTATCCGACTGAGCTACAGGCGCAAACTTGACTAGTTTACAAGCTGAAGCCAGCAGGGTCAATGTGAGAACTATAGTGTGATGAGCTCTTTGTTGCTGTGAGACAAGCGCTCGGTGCCATCTTGCGTAATCACGACCAAGTCTTCAATACGCACGCCAGCATCACCAGGAATGTAAACACCGGGTTCGACGGTGACCACCATGCCAGGCTCGAGCGTCACCTCTTGCTGTTGGCTCAAGCTTGGTTGTTCATGGATGTACAAACCCACACCGTGCCCTAAACCATGCACAAAGTAATCTGCTAAGTCGTATTTTTTGAGGATATCTCTGGCAACACTGTCGACATCTTCACCTTGTTTGCCGGGACCAAGTGCCGCCATAGCAGCTTGTTGCGCTTCCAAAACCGCCTCATACATCTGCTTGTGAGCCGGGCTTAGCTCACCCATAGCAACGGTGCGGGTGAGGTCGGCATGGTAACCATCTACTAGGGCCCCAAAGTCCATCGTCACCAAGTCACCTGCTTCAATGACTTTATTGGAAGCTACCCCATGCGGCATAGCACTGCGCGGGCCGCTGGCCACAATGATGTCAAAACTTTTGTCTTCAGCATGCCGTGTGCGCATGTACATTTCGAGCTCGAGCGCCACATCAATTTCACGTACACCTGGTTTGACGACATCTAGAATGTATGTAAACGCCTCATCGGTAAGTTTGGCTGCTCGCCGTAGCGCGTCAATTTCATCCTTACTTTTAATGCGCCGCAAGTGTTCAATTAAGTTTTGGGTGGGTTTGGGGATGGTATCTGTTTTGCGCTTAAAGGCTTGGTAGTCGGCAACTGTCATGGAACTCGCTTCAATACCTAACGTGCCGCCTACTTGCTCAACCACATAGCCTTGCCAGTTGCGGCGTATTTCGGGAGGTAAGATCACTACCTCGAGCCAAGATTCCTCCGCTGCTTGCACGGTGTAACGACTATCGGTTAAGAGGATGGCCTTATCTTGCGTTACCAACACACGGCCGTCTTGAGGTGTTGAAAAATTGGATAAATAGCGCACATTAGGAGCTGCGGTGACAAGCAGGCCGTCGATACCCGCTTCAGCAAAGCTTGCCCGCAACTTTTCTAAACGCGCGTCACTTGGCTTAGCAACAGCACTCGAGGTGCGTGCAGATGTTATTTGTCTGCCTCAACAATCGCCAAGAGGTCATCAATTTTAAGGCTCGCCCCACCGATGAGCCCACCGTTAATGTCCGCTTGGGACAGCAGTTCTTGCGCGTTACCGGGTTTCATGCTGCCGCCGTACAAAATGCGCATATCAGCAGCTAAATGAGGATAAAGCTCGTTTAGCGTGGTGCGCATGGCTTGAGCGTCTTCGGCAGTGGCCGTTTTGCCTGTGCCAATCGCCCAAATGGGTTCGTAGGCAATCACCAAATCATCTGTTTTGTCTAGGGAAATACCCGCTAGACTTGCTTTGAGCTGAGCGACGACGATGTCATCTGCTTGACCAGCGTCGCGTTGCTCGAGTGACTCACCAACACACACAATGGGAATAAGCCCGTTTGCCATGGCAGCTTGCGCTTTGCTACAAACAACATCGTCACTTTCTTGATGATACTCACGCCGTTCAGAGTGACCCACAATGGCGTAGCACACCCCTAAATCTTTGAGCATAGCCGCGCTCACTTCGCCGGTATAAGCACCTTCTTGGTAAGCAGAAACATCTTGTGAACCAAGTCGGACAGCCGTTGCCACCAACACGTTGGTCATCGACGCAATGTGCGTAAACGGCACACATAAAGCAATCTCCGCGTGGTTGTGGTCAATATGTTGTAATTTAATTGTAAAGTCGCGCACCCAGGTTTCAGACTCACTGGGTAACTTGTTCATTTTCCAGTTGCCAGCAATAAGGGGTTTCATGACGGTAGAATACCGCATTAAGGGTGTTCGTGTGAGGTTGTCAACTGCGTTGTATGCAAAATTCTGCGCTGCAGTAACTATTCACGCCAACCAATTTCGGGTGCGTTTAGCATCTTCAAAAGTTACCTGCGCTTATAAGACGGGCTTATAACGTGACCTTTTATATTCGCCCTTACCAACCTACAGACATTGACGCCGTTTACAACATCTGCCTCAAAACAGGTGATGCTGGCGAGGATGCTACTCATCTTTATAACGACCCTAATATTTTAGGACATATATACGTTGGTCCTTATGTGACGCTGTCACCTGAGTTAGCATTTGTACTTGAAGACCCAACAGGCGTGTGCGGCTACGTCCTCGGCGCACTTGACAGCCTTAGTTTTTACAAGCAGATGCAGACAGTATGGCTACCTAAACTTCAAGCGCAAGTTCCTGACCCAAGCGGTGACCCCGCCACATGGACGCCCACAGAACACGGATATCATCAAGTGCATCACCCGAAAAAGACGCTACCAAACCCGTTACACACGTACCCATCACATTTGCACATAGACTTGTTGCCGCGCGCTCAACGGCAAGGTAACGGCACCAAGATGATGACGGTGCTGTTGGCAGCACTTCAAGCGCAAGGGTCTCGAGCTGTTCACTTAAGCATGGACCCAGATAACAAACGGGCGTTGCGGTTTTATACCAAGTTTGGGTTTGCGCGTATTGAGGGATTATCTAATCTGAACGGACTCTACTTAGGCAAGCAGCTTTAGGCTCGAGGCTAGCTTTAATAACCCTTGTTCAATACTTCTGTCAGGAACGTCAACACGTGCTAAGCTGCTAGCTACATCATGCTTGCCAAAGTTCTTTCTGCTTCACTTTTAGGCGTAGATGCCTACCGAGTTGATATCGAAGTCGATATCGCTGGCGGACTCCCCAATGTGATGGTCGTAGGCTTACCCGGTGCTGCCGTCCAAGAATCGCGCGAGCGGGTGCGTTCTGCCATTCGCAACGCGGGTTTGCCCTTTCCCGCCAGCCGCATTGTTATTAACCTTGCCCCAGCTGACATTCGCAAAGAAGGCCCGGCGTTTGACTTGCCCATTGCTTTAGCTATTTTGGCAGCTCAAGGTATTATTTCACAAGACGCTCTAGCTAGCACGCTCATAAGTGGTGAACTCGCCCTTGACGGTCACCTCCGGCCCATTAAAGGTGCTATTAACCTCAGTTTGTTTGCGAGCCAAACGGGGATCAAACGCTGTTTGTTACCACCCCACAACGCAGCTGAAGCCGCCGTAGTGGACGATGTCGCCATCTTTGGTCCGAAAACTCTTGCTGAGGCCGTGCAGTTTTTGCAGCAGCCAGATAGTTTGCGTCCAGCTATTCCAAATGAGCTAGCACAAGACAGCATCTTGCAAGATTTAAGCGATGTAAAAGGTCAAGCAGCAGCTAAACGCGCGCTCGAGATTGCCGCTGCTGGCGCGCACAATTTGCTGATGACCGGGCCGCCTGGTTCCGGCAAAACCATGCTTGCCAAACGCCTCAATGGCATTTTGCCCAGCTTGCCTCGTAGTGACGCCATCGAAGTTACCCGCATTCACTCCACAGCTGGGGTGCTACCCGGTAGCGGTCTGGTGCGGCAACCACCGTTCCGCAGTCCGCACCACACGGTTTCTGATGCCGGGCTTATTGGTGGCGGCAACATTCCCCGCCCCGGTGAGGTCAGTTTGGCACACAGAGGCGTGCTTTTTTTAGATGAATTTCCTGAATTTAGTCGGCGTGCTTTGGAGGTACTCAGGCAACCGCTCGAGGACGGCGTCGTTACCATCAGCCGAGCACGGGCGTCTTTAACGTTTCCAGCCCGGTTTATTTTGGTTGCCAGTCAAAATCCGTGTCCTTGCGGTCACTACGGCGATCCAGAACGGCCCTGTTCATGTAGTCCTATGGCCCGGCAACGCTACCGCGAGCGCATTAGCGGACCGTTACTTGACCGCATCGACTTGCGCATTACCGTGCCACGTTTACCTGCTGGTGATCTTTTGAACGCACCTGAAAGTGTTAGTAGCGACGTGATCCGTCAACGCGTTGAGCTAGCAAGAGCGGCCATGCTAACCCGTCAAGGCGTCAGCAACGCAGAATTACTCGGGCAAAGTTTGCGCGAGCACACAGCACTAGATGGCACGGCACATGCGTTTGCCCAAGTGCTCATTCAACAACTTGCTCTGTCCGGGCGCGGCTTTGACAGACTGTTGCGCGTAGCGCGTACTATCGCTGACCTTGCTGGTGAAGTTGCCATCAGCCAAGCGCACCTCGCTGAAGCTGCTCGCTACCGCGAGCAAGCATCTTAGCTTGGTTTCTTGCTGCAAATATGAGTTAACGGTTACGCAACAATGGCAATGGATCAATAGCACCCGACGCCGTGTAGATACCAAAGTGCAAGTGAGGCGGTGTCGTTCGGGCGTTACCTGTGTTGCCCACATAACCAATAAGCGTATCTGTGCTGACAGGTTGTCCGACGTAAATTCCCTCAGCGTAAGCGTCTAAGTGCGTGTAGTAGTGGCGGTGACCACCTCGCACCGTTATAAACAGCGACGTGCCGCCTAGCGTTCTATCTGTCATTCGGGTAATGATGCCATCTGCAGCCGCATAAATAGGTGTGCCCCGACTTGCAAAAATGTCTTGTCCTTCGTGCTTGCGCCCACCTGAACGAGGTGCACCCCAGGTATCTGCAACTTGAGATACCCGTATACCTTGAACGGGCATCAGTATAGTGGCATTGGGCGTTTGCGTCGATAAGCGGGCTATACGGAAGGGCATGGTGAGGTGCTGCCAACGTGGGCTGTCTTGATTGACGGTTGCAATGCCAACCACAAACAAGACAACCGCTATCATGAGTGAGGTCGTAATTGATCTATGCATATATCCATTACACCAAAGCTCTTTACTCTTACCTA
>CAZMCW010000374.1:0-5000 GCA_964564405.1 uncultured bacterium | reverse complement strand
ATAAGCTAAGCTGCCATCTGCTGAAATAGTCGTTGCCCCCGGCCAGCCCATCACTGTATTAGACGCTTCTGCTTGGATGCGTGTTGGATTATCTGCCGTTAAGTCCGACAAGACGATTAACGCATCCTGCTCGCCCTCTATGGGGTAAAGAAGACCGTCAGCATAGGCCGTTGCTGCCATGTCGGCATCTGCCAAAACCAGTAGCCTTGTCGCATCAAATGTGTTCGCAGCTGGGACAGCCTCGGGCACACTAAGCGCACCATCTAACAAGTGCCAGCCTGCTAAAGCTACACCGATGCCCACAACAATGACCCCCAAACCAATACCTAAGCCCACACCTAGTCGGCGTAATGTCCGTTTCATAGTTTTAGAACTCCTCACAGAATTCATGCAGCACGTTGCGGCCACATGTTGATAGATCTAACGAGCGCTCATCTAATTCATGCTATATTCGATGTTACCAATGGCAACACAGGTGATATTGAGCGTACTATGCCATGTTACCGTCGGTAACATTGTAAGCTAGAAAACGCATTATGGCTAATACGTCTTATCATCATGGAAATTTAAAGCAGGCACTTGTTGCTGCTGCCCGTGAACAACTTGCTGAGCACGGTGTAGCCTCACTCAATTTGCGCGCGCTAGCACGGGGTCTTGGGGTGACTCACCCAGCGGTCTACCGTCACTTTAAAGATAAAGATGCCCTGCTCGAGGCTGTTGCTGAGGAAGGCTTCATAGAATTAACTGAACGTTTGCAAGCGGCTTCGGCTGTACCTTCAGAGGATCACGCAGATGGACTCGAGCACATGGCGAGTGCCTACATCGAGTTTGCACTTGATCACCCTGAACTTCTACAACTCATGTTTGCGCTCATGCCAGCAAGTGAACGTATGCAAAATCAAAGTTTATACGCAGCCAGTAAGCAGGCTTATACCGTGCTACTAAGCAGTGTTGCGCACGCAGACACTGATCCGTACATCAGCAGTGCAGTTGTATGGGCGCTGTTTCACGGGTTAGCAACGCTCACTATTGACAAGCAGCTCGAGGTTTTAGGTGACCCTGATAAACGCAAGTTAGTGGTCAAGCAAGCCGCGCAGGTTTTAGCTCGAGGGTTGAGTTAAGCCTGCTCGAGCCTATCCAAAACACCCTCAAAATGCCGTTTTAACTCATCTTTTAACGACTCTGGTTGCACAATCCGAAACGGTACTGATAAAAAGCTGATGGTTTGCACAATAAACGCCGTACTTTTAACATACGCCGTCATCCGCACACCATCATCACGTGTTTGCAAGATCACATACCCTGTTGGAAAGACATCCTGCGCATCTTCCAAGGGCATATCAATGTCGATAATCACCTCTGTGCGGCCATGTTGACTGCGGGCGATGCCATCCGTCACAAAATTCAGCACATCTAACTCAGCAACTTCTGCCACTGGGGTAAACGTTATTCCCGTAAGCGTTAAGCTGGCGATGCGGTCAATCCGGAAGGTCCTAAGTGCGTTGCGCAGGTGGCAATAGCCCACTACAAACCAAAGCCCCAAAACGTGGACAATAGCGTAAGGATCAACCTCACGCTGGGTCATACTGCCATTAGCAGCTTGGTAGCGCAATCTCATACGCTCATTTTGGCGAGCAGCATGGCTTACCTGCATCAGCAACTCACTGGAAATACGCACCAAGGATGGCGGCTGGGACATCATCACACTATCGCTCAGTGCCTGCAAGTTATCCGCAACGTGCTTAGGCAAACTAGGTAACAAGCGCGCTAACGCACTCGAGCTCACCTTGCCAAGCTCAGCTGAATCTTTGAGGAGCAATAAGCCGTAACTTAATGCCAAAGCTTCATCATCTGTAAAGTTCATCGGCAAAAGATTGAGGCCGCCTTGCAACACGTAGCCGCCCTGCGGACCGCGCACCGACGTGATGTCGTAGCCCAACAGCCGAAGTTCATCAATGTGACGGCGCACGGCCCTTGTACTCACCCCTAAGTTTTGCGCAAGGTCTGTAGCCGAGACGCGTTTCCCCGACTGCAAATAGCCAAGCACATCCAAGTAGCGCGCAAAGGTAATGGACACAAATTGATTCTAACGTCAATTAGGACATTTTGCGTCCACATTGCTTATTAGACTTGGATTTATGAAACAAATACAGCACAACACACCCATCCGCATTCTTGGTTCATCCGTTCGTACAAATCATGGGCTCGAGTCCAACCCTGAAACTGGCCGTATTCCCAGTCTGTGGCAAACGTTCATGCAACAAGGCGGCACGGGCAGCATTCCTGATGCTAGCTCACCTGTGGTTTATGCTGCCTACAGTGACTACGAATCAGACGTCAGCGGAGATTACACGTTAACTCTAGGAACTGCAAGCGAGGCTGAAGATGCTAACCTCAACCCAGTCACCCTTCCTGCTGGCAAGTATCTTGTTTTTGAGGAAGCCGGCCCCGCACCCGCTTGCACCATTCAAGCGTGGCAGACCATCTGGGCTTACTTTGCGGACCCAAACTGCGAGCATACTCGAGCCTACAACGCTGATTTTGAAATGTACACCGCTGCTGAAGGTGTTAGCGTCTACATCGGCATCAACTAGGCTAAGAGCAACTAAGTTGATGTTTAGGTGATGTGAGTTGTGATGATATGACTCGCATCACCCTGTAACTGAGGAGGTCACCTGTGTCATCTCCAGTAACCCTGTCACCAACTGTAATTCCAGCTATACCTTCAGACGTGAAAACTGTCTTTGATACCTATCCGCAACCTCAACGTAACTACCTAAGTCACCTTCGCAGTTTTATTTTTGAGGTCGCCGCTGAGACAGAGGGTGTAGGTGAGCTTGAGGAAACTCTCAAATGGGGACAACCAAGCTATCTAACATCCGCCACTAAATCTGGTAGCACGATTTGTTTAGGCATGCACGGTGACGAACACTATGCGCTCTATGTTCATTGTCAAACAAAACTTCTAAGCCATTTTCGGGATGTTTACGGGAGTTTGCTTAGCTATGATGGCAAGAGGGCGCTGGTGTTTGAAAAGGATTTACAAGAAGATGTAACTCAGCTTAGTGCAGTTAAAGATTGCATCGCACTTGCCTTGACCTACCAGCGTTGGAAACGTAAAGCTTAAGTTACACCACTTTAACCACAAGAAACAGATGGTCTTCTCGAGCACACGTTGTTAAACTGCGCTTACTCAACACGGTTTATCCTCGAGGAGGTCATCTTCATGCCATCATCACCCCAGTCAACAGCTAGCTCGTCTGCTGAGCCAGCCATCTCCAAACAACTCAGCATGACCAAACTCACGTGGTCACTTTTGGTCGTGTTATCCGTCTTGTGGGGCGGGTCATTCTTTTTTATTGAGGTCGCCTTGCGCAGTTTTCCCACCTTGACGGTGGTATTTGCACGCGTCGCACTTGCAGCTTGCGCGCTTCATCTTTATGTTTTAGCCACAGGCAAGCAGATGACACGCAACCCACAACATTGGCGCTGGTTTTTTGTGATGGGCTTTTTGAACAATTTTATCCCCTTCACGCTCATTGTTTGGGGGCAAAGTCATATCTCCGGTGGGCTGGCCTCTATTTTGAATGCCACCACCCCTATTTCTGCCGTGCTCTTAGCTCATTTTTTCACTAAAGACGAACCCATGACGACCAACAAATTGATGGGTGTTGTGCTTGGTCTCGTTGGCGTTATTGTGCTCGTGGGGCCAACATCTCTACAGAGTACAAGCAATAACCTGCTCGCCCAACTTGCGATCATTGTGGCAGGTATTTCGTATTCGTTGGCAGGGATTTACGCACGCCGATTTAAGGGATTGCCGACCACTGTTGTCGCTGCAGGTATGCTCACAGGTAGCAGTGTGATGATGTTACCGCTCTCATTGATTATCGACCAACCGTGGCAGTTGCGTCCAGAGCTTTTGTCGGTATTAGCACTTTGTGCGTTAGCAATTGTGAGTACGGCGGCAGCTTATCTCATCTACTTTTATATTTTGGCGGCAGCTGGTGCGACCAACGTGCTGCTGGTGACGCTTCTTGTACCCGTAAGTGCTGTTTTGTTGGGTGTACTAATTTTAGGTGAGGCGCTCGAGCCCCTCATGCTGGCCGGCATGAGCCTCATCTTGTTAGGGTTACTTGCGGTTGACGGACGTCTACTAACCTTCCTTCCCAAACGTCTAAAAACCATCTTCGTGCGTTGACACTTGTAGCCATCTGACAGTCACAGAACGACCCCTGACACATTTCTTATACAATCAACTACATGATGCCCACAACCGATACCGACCTCAATCAGGTACTTAAACAGCTTGTTCGTAACTTACAAGATGTGTTGCAAGACGACCTAGTTGGTGTTTATCTGCAAGGCTCGTTTGGACTTGGTGATTGGGATGAGCACAGTGATGTTGACATCTCAATTGTCATTCAGAACGCACTTGATGATGCTACCGTTAGCCATTTACAAGTCATGCACGCTGACCTGTTTAAGCTTGCCAGTCCGTGGGCACAGCACCTCGAGGGCTCTTATTTTCCACGGGCCGTTCTCGATAAAGTTGACCTCGACACACCCCTTTGGTATTTGGATAACGGCAGTAGCCAGCTCATCCAATCCACGCACGACAACGCCCTAGTCGTACGCTGGGTCACCCGCGAGCATGGCATCAGCCTGTTTGGTCCGCCTGCAACCGCGCTGATTCCTGTGGTGGATGCCACCTCTCTCAAACAAGAAGTCAAAACCACCATGCACCAGTGGAGTCACAGGATTTTTGCAGGTGACTACACCATTGCCAACCAGTGGGCACAACCGTTTGCAGTGCTCAGTTATTGCCGTATGCTTCACACACTGGCAACGGGTCGCATTGACTCCAAACCTGCCGGGGCAAAATGGGCACAGCAAGCGCTAGATAGCAAATGGCATACACTTATTACTCAAAGCTGGGAAGCACGCCCTAACCCATCACAGAAAGTACGACAACTTGCAGGCGATGAAGATATTATCGC
>CAZMCW010000373.1:4832-5009 GCA_964564405.1 uncultured bacterium | reverse complement strand
AAGTTGCCTACATTGATGGTGGTTTCTTCTTTGGTCGTCCATTTGATCCAAATGTACCTGGTGCTGGTCGTGCTGGCAGAAACCCATACGCCGCGCTCCTAACCCAAAGCACAACCGCAGGTATCAATGATTATCCATGGGATCGTAACGATACATCTAATGCTGTGGGTGAGTTCT
>CAZMCW010000373.1:2522-4822 GCA_964564405.1 uncultured bacterium | reverse complement strand
AGTCGATAGCCCACTGCCTTATGATCCTTGGTATTTGCCAAACATTCCCGTGTCATACAGTCCACCAGATAACATTGGTATTGGTGAGTGGAACGTTGCGGCTGAACCAGGCGGTTATTTGGTAGGTAGTGTCAATGGTACATTAGCTATCACCCGTCCTGCAGAGGGTCGAGGTCGTGGAAACCTTAACATCAACGATCCTCATAACAACGCTGGTGCTCCTTTGCCTGGTCGTAACAAAGATGAGGTAGGCCCAGCAAACCCTGCCCTCGAAATTATTGACTCTGTAACTGGTGCTATTCGCGCCACAGGAACCTTGCAACGTGGTATTGAAGGTTGTGCAGCTGTACGTGCTATTCAAGATGTACCACCTCCACCTGTAGGTAGTATCGAATTCACCCCACGTGGTGAGACCTTTGAAGGTGGCTTAAGTGGTGCTAACCTTGTTGCTGTACAAGCGCTTGTACCTGTTGGTCCTGATTACTACTATCAGATTGATTTCTTGAATGCTGGTGATACAACTATCAACAATATTGTCTTCACCGCGCTTCTTGAGGATCCTAATGTTGCTGTTGGTTCACCTAACCGTTTCCTTGGTCGTGGAAATGCACGTTATGTTGATAATGGAGAAAATAATGATCCACCTTCGCAAATCTTTGAAGGTCGTATCACTCCACAGTTTCCACTAGATGTACCTTCGATTAGACCATTTAGGCTGATTGGCAATGCCGATGCAGTAGATGCCTTTGGTACTGCGACCCCAATTCCAGGTTCTAATCAAGCTGGTATTGGAAACATACCAGTAGGTCCACCTGCCAACGTTACTGATCCAACACTTCCAGCAGATTACTTGAATCGTGTTGTCTTCAATAATGGCGGTGTTGGCTACGATTTACGTCCAGGTCGTGTGTTCCGTCTTATGATCAAAGCTCGTGGTCTCGAAGTTGGCTCTGAACGGGCCCTCTTTATTGCTTACTTCGACAATCTTGATGGTGCTGATAACGATTTACCACCAGACGGGTTCATTGATCGTGATCTACGCGAAATTAGAGTCGAAACGGACATTGGCAACTAAACTTTACGCTTCTTTTAATAAGTCGAATGCAAACCTCTTAGTTGTAGCTGGTTAGCATTAGACCAAAAGGCACTGAGTCAGCGCTCGGTGCCTTTTCTTATATGTATAGATTGCCTAGCTTGGTAATTTCTCGCGTCCTCAAGATAACTTCGATATAAAATAATCTTAAGAGAGTATAGAGATTGCCTTATGGCATCAGACACAATAGTAATTTCTATTATCCTCATTTGTTTCTGTAACACCAATATGAGTTGAAAGCTTTAAATACAGTATGAGGCTTGCGCCACTGCTCATTTGAAGAGTGGCGGCTTCTGTACTTTCCAGGCAAATTGGGTTTTTGTGAGAGTGTAACTTAGAGTATGACATCCGCTTACCATTACTAAGGTTGAGTTCGGTAGCCAACATAAGCTAGATATTCATAATAAGCAGTAACACATCTCTACACTTGTCACAAGTAGTTTGTAAAAACCTTTACCCTCAAACGAGTATTACTTACTCTCAGGTAGCACAGCCTACTCTAGGTATATCTGAGAATAGAGTTTCTATTATATCTATGCAAGATCATACCTTTGATGCAGACTAATTTCGAATTTAAGTTACTTGTTGCCTTCAACAGCATAATGAGGTAGTTAACCTAAGTTTGGAGTTAATTTGCGTGAGACACATACTTCACAAAATCATCGTGATAACTTCAGCCTCAATGATCTCAGGAATAAGCCGTTATAGAACTAAACTTACTCAACGAAGGTTTAACCCCTTTTGCAATGATTTCTTTATGACCGTCAGAGACGCACTTTTGCTTATTTTAAAACATCGAGTTCAGGTTAGTTATATGTTAGAACATTGAAAGCAGTTCGGAGATATCACTGATAAAGAAAGACAAAGATCGTACTGTTTTGTCAGTACGATCCAAGTTTTGGTCAGCTAGTTTTGTAATAATTCATTTGTCTCTAAGCTAACTGGAAGAGAAAATGTAGGGCTATTTAGAGCTTTAGTTGAGTAAACGAAAAGTATGTAGGCTTCCTGTGTCTCTACTTGTTATATACAGATTGTCACTGGCAAGTACAGCATTTGGCATACCGATGATACGGGTTAGGTCAATTTGTCGGTCGCTTGCTCCAAACGTATAAAGGTTACCCACGTTGTCGTAAGTATAGGTAGTGCCTTGAGCAAACGTAGGCGGGAAAATAAATGTACTAACGTCTGAACCAGTCAGTAATGTTTG
>CAZMCW010000373.1:1240-2512 GCA_964564405.1 uncultured bacterium | reverse complement strand
CGCCAGGTATGGCAGGTTCGCTAGAACTTAGATCAAGTGAATACGCAACTATATTGCCATTTGTAAGTGCCCAGAGCTTACCGGATGCTCCATCTGCGACCATTGAGTTGATGGGTGTGGTAGTTATGCGCTCTATAAGATTGCCATTGGCATCATAGGCATCCAACCTAGTACCACCTGCAACAAAAAGACGTGGTTGACCGTTGACAGTAGCAGCAGCAATAGCGGAAACAAATGATCCAGATGTAGCAGTCCAGCCAGCATTTAAGGCTCTTACCTCGCGCCCGTAGGGTAGGAATACTTCGTTACCAGCTACAGCTGCAACAGGAGATACAAGCGTCTGACCACTTGTTGCTGTCCATACAACACTGTTACTCAAACCAGGTGTTATTTCATAAGCTGTACCAGAAGAATTAAGAGCAAAAAGTGATGAACCGTTAGTCGTGAGTTCAATAATTGCTCCTAGCGGGTCACTAGCACTTACAGCTCCTTGAGCATCAACTCTGTAAATTTGCGTTCCTGCTACAAGATACGTGCTACCAGCAAGGCGTACAGGGCGAATACTTTCTATGGTATTAGGAATAGGAACATTGGATAACTGTTCTAAGGGTGCTGTAGAGATATTAGTTACAGCAGTCAATGATTCGTCAATCGTCTCAAAATTATCGTCATCGAAACTGTAACGAACTTCTGCTGTAAAAGTGTGCTCGCCATTGTTGGCAGGGAGTGTATCCCAAGTTCCTACATAAGGTGGTGTAGAGACTCTACTCACAATGTTACCATCAACGTAAAATTGTACGTACTCGATAAAAGCAGTACCTGCGTTCACAACAACTTCTAGATCAACAGGTGAGCTTGTAAGAGTTTGATCTTGTTGAGGCGAAATCCATGTCAGAGTAGGTGGGACAGGCTGTTCATTGAGAATGGTCACGTTGAGGTTAGTCTTTACAGTTGCTGCTGAATTAGGAGTTGCAAGAACCTCAAAAATTTGAAAGCCAGATACAGAGTTAGTTGGAGTAATCTCAAACATTAGGTTAGATGTTGCTGAACTTCCACTTTGCAGACTTACTTGTGCAGGGGAGAACATTGCAGTGATATCCGCCGGTAAATTAGGCATACTAAGATCGACAGAACCAACAAAATTGTTAATGGACTGCAAAGATACTTCAATGTCTACATTCTCTCCTTTAATAGCAGTGATGGTGTCGTCTGAGAGTGTAACTTGAACGCTGCCAAGATTGCCTCCGCCATTCCCACCCCCAGATTCAATAA
>CAZMCW010000373.1:346-1230 GCA_964564405.1 uncultured bacterium | reverse complement strand
GCATCAACGAGAATAGCTTGAATAGCTACAAAACCTGGACTACCATTAGATGAAAATGTGATTTCATCCCCCGTAACGGACGATAGGGTTCCTAAACTATCCCCTATGAAGATAGACCAACTAATATCACCTGTGAACGGACCATCACTTTGAACTTCGGCACGAAGAGTTGTAGAGCCATTTGGTGTAATTGATGAAGGAGTAGCACTAACTCGAATACCTCGCGCGTTTGTAACATAGATGTTAACGGTGGATGTTGCATTTGTGTCTTTAATACTAGATGCTCTTAACGTAAACACCCCAGTTTCATCGGGTGCAACATACAGTCCATCAGTGGTTACTGATCCACCATTGACTTCGATTACCTGCCAAGTAATTTCATTGCTAGGTTGACCATTTATTTGAGCGCTAAACTGCTGGCTCTCGCCAAGAGAAAGTTGAACATCGCCAGGACGTATAGCTAGATTAAGAGCTTCACCGACGGTGACGGTAGCAGTTGCAGTAAGCGAGCTGTCAGCACGGCTGGTAGCGGTGATGGTGCTGCTACCTTCGCTAGCTGGGGCGGTGAAAAGCCCGTCGCTCGTGATGGTGCCGCTGCTGGCGGTCCAGTCGACGCTATCGTCATCTAGACCAACGAGGGTGGCGGTAAATTGCTGGCTACCGCTAGGGTTTAAGCGCACTGTGCTAGGTGTGATTTCTAGGGTTGCGCCAACGACAATGGCTGCGGTTGCGCTTTCGCTGCTATCTGCTTCACTTGTTGCACGCACCAAGTAGTCACCTGCGCTATCTGGGGCAGTGAACAGACCAGCATCGCTTACGGCGTCTGTAGGTGTTTCGTTGCCACCATCAACGTATTCTGTAGTGATCGCTGATTCGTTCACGTC
>CAZMCW010000373.1:0-336 GCA_964564405.1 uncultured bacterium | reverse complement strand
AGGAAAGCTTCCCAGGTGACTGCTTGGTTATCGCTACCAGTAACCGTTGCGGTGAGTTGCAAGGTGTCGCCAGGCAGCAGTTGCTCACTACTTGGTGAGACGCTTACGCTAACGTCTTCACCGCCGTTGCTAGGTTCAGTGACGGTGACGGTGGCGCTTGCAGATTTGCTGGTATCTGCCACACTGGTCGCCACAACGGTGTAGGTGCCTGCCGTTTGTGGGGCAGTGTAGGTGCCGCCTGTGTCCACCGTGCCGCCACCGGATTCGCTGACGCTCCAGGTGACGCCAGTGTCACTAGTGCCGGTGACGGTCGCTTGGAAAGTTTGGGTTTCGCCG
>CAZMCW010000372.1:2738-5046 GCA_964564405.1 uncultured bacterium | reverse complement strand
TTTGCGGCATCAAAACATCACTTTAGTATTAGCGTGCTTTTGAGCTATATCTCGAAGGTAGGTGGGAAATGGTTTGATGACCTTCCCTAGCCCCTCCTAGTCAGGAGGGGAATACCCGTTGGAAGACAAACATAACGAAAACGAAACAAAAGTTCCTCTAACAGGGGATTAAGGGAGGTATGACACCCCATAGAATGACTATGAACAACCTACAAATTTTAAAAATCTCCTGTAACCAAAAACCACATAGGCACGTCAGGTAAAAGCGTGCGTTCTGGAATCATAAAGCTGATGCTGCCATCGTCATTGACAGGCAAGTTTGTGAGTGTTGCAAGCGGGACGTCGTTACGGTCAAGTTCGCCCCTAGTACCGCCGTCAATATAAAGGTGTAACGCAGTTAGACCGCCTCGAGCAGGCAGATTACCTAGATTAAGGCTAATAGCATCAATTGCTACAGGTACAGAACTTTCTGGAACAAGTAACCTAAAACTGTACATAGGAACATCTTGTTGTCCTTTTGTGACGGTGACGTCAGCTAGACGAACGCCGGGTAGCACATAGAGTGCGTTGGCAGGGTCATCTTTTACCATAAGGACAACATTGAACACGAGCGGGTTTTCGTTGGCATCTGGGTCATTGCTGGTTAAGCTTACTTGACCTGCTAGCGTGCCAGCCGCAGACGTATCTACCGCAACGGTAAGTAGGGCGCTTTCAAAACTGCCCAACCGTTCAGGGAGGTTGTCGCCGCTAGTAGACATGAAGGTAGGCAAGACGAGTTCGCCAAGTTCCAAAGTCTGAGCGCCAGGGTTTCTAACGAGGTACTCGAGCACAACCGTCTCGTTGCGTTTGTAAGGACCGTAGCTAAGTGGCACCAAACTATTAGAGGTAATAACATCTGCGTCCGTACTATCCCCGTTTCTAACTTGAATATCTTGAGTTGGGTTGATGATCGAACTGCTGACGATAGCTAGTTCATAAGCGCCCATATCAACCTGACCAGCTTGAATGCGGGTGTTACCCTCCAAATCTGCTATTACTGTCGCTGGAACGCGGGTGTTATCGCCGCTGTTAACAGCCGGAGAGTTGATGCTAAGACGGTAGTTACCCGCCGAAGTAGGTGCGTTTGTAGCAGGTTCAGGAGCAACAAAAACATCGTCGATAAAGCGGCCTACAAATGTATTACCTGTAGATTCACCTGTGGCAAATCCATAAGCACTACTGTTCAGGATGATGCCACCACCGGCGTCAACGTTTGGCGTTGGACCACTGTTGCCAAGGACAAGGCTGTTGTTGAGGATGACAGCACCTGTAAAAACAGCAATGCCCCCAGCACTACCCCCAATGTTGGCAACAATTGTGCTGTTGGTAACGGTCACATCACCGCCACCGTCAATGCCGCCTGCACCAAAGTTAGCGCTGTTACCTGAGATGAGGCTGTTGGTAATGTCGGTTGTTAAGTTGTCAGTGTAAACGCCACCCCCACCAAAAAAAGTGCTGTTACCAGAAATGATGCTGTTGATAACGACACTATTATCTTGACCTCGAACGCCGCCACCAACACTACCTGATGTATTGCCTGAAACGATGCTATTTTCTACTACCGTATTGCCAGCACTGCTAACGCCTCCTCCTAGGACTGTTGCGTTACTGTTAAAAATGGCACTGTTTTGCACAATGACACTACCCGCACTGTCAATCGCTCCACCATTGCCAGTTGCACTACCGTTTTGTAGGGTTAAGCCAATAACTTCTAGTGTGCCTGCGCCTGTGTGGTTCAAGATGCGGCTAGCATTTTGTCCATCTATGCGGATAGTTGCTCCGCTACCATCAATCACTAGATCGTCTTGGGAGATGGTTAGTTCACCAGTTGTAAGCAAAATAGTGCCAGACAAACCTGCCTGAAAGGTGATAAGGCTACCGTCTGCGGCAGTGGAAATGACCTCTCGCAAGCTACCTGAACCGCTGTCATTTAAGTTGGTGACTTGCGCAAAACTAAATGAGGCTAAGCCAACTAGCCCGAAGACAAGCACCCATAATTTACAAAAGGGTGATAAAAAAACTAATTTTAATGAGTGCATGTTAAGAGTTTAACAAACATATGCTAAGCGAGTGAGGGCTCGAGCCCTGCAGACCTCTACAAAACAAGCTAATTTGCTGATAATCTTGCCGGCAGTATAGTCTATTCATTCATTATGTTTAACGTGTGCTTGATAGAATGGCTAGACAAAGATGTACTTTTTGAGTATTCTCATTGTATGGACTTAGCTCACTACCTTTTGCAGACCAAGCGATGGCGTAAGTAGCGCGT
>CAZMCW010000372.1:0-2638 GCA_964564405.1 uncultured bacterium | reverse complement strand
AACCCCAAGCATCTGGTAGCAGATGTATACGCGGGTTTCATGTCATGATGCCTGGGGCTGCCACACGTACATCTTTTTGAGCTACTCCGGCTAGCCTTTTCTAGCACTGATCATTTTCAACGTATTTAATCAGCGGACGCTTGCATGATTTGCTAACGCGTCTTAAAAGGTTTTGAAGGGAACACGTTTCATGGCAAAACAACGCATTTTTTCAGGCATTCAACCCACGGGCGACTTACACATTGGCAACTACTTTGGCGCGCTGGCCAATTGGGTCAAATTACAAGACGAGTACGACTGTGTTTATGGTGTCGTCGATTTGCACGCCATGACCATGCCGTACGACCCGCAAGTACTTAAAACCAATACCGAAAACATGGTCGTAGACTTGCTGGCAGCTGGTCTTGACCCCGCTAAGAGCATCATCTGTTTGCAGTCGTTAGTGCCGGAACACACGGAACTTTATTGGATGTTTAGTTGCCTTACGCCCTACGGCGACTTAACCCGACAAACGCAGTTTAAAGACAAATCTGACCAGCTGGACACTAGTTCAGGTAAAGAGTTTGTCTCGGCAGGGTTGTTTACCTATCCGGCGCTACAAGCTGCCGATATTCTTGTGTATTTAGCGGGTCATGTGCCAGTAGGTAAAGATCAAGAGCAGCATCTGGAACTTTCTAGGGAGATTGCGCGGCGCTTTAACATGCAGTTTGGCGAGCTATTCCCCGAGCCTCAAGTGCTCTCTACTAGCACACCTAAAATTCTTTCCCCAGCTGACCCTACCAAAAAGATGAGCAAAAGCCTTGGGTCTAAACACTACATTGGACTGTTTGAAGAAGAAGCCAGCATTCGCAAAAAAATTCGCTCAGCGGTTACGGACAGCGGCGACACACCTGAGGGCGAGATAAGTCCGGGGGTAGCGAGCTTATTTGAACTCTTGTACGCCTGTGGCAAAGATGACGATGCCGCCAGTTTAAAAGCAGATTATGAGGCAGGAACCTTGCGTTATGTCAATTTGAAAGATGCTGTTGCCACCGGTTTGGTTGAACTTACCGACAGTTTACGCGAACAGCGGGCAGCCATTGATAAGGCTGATGCGATGAAGCAAGTGGCAGAGATGTCTGAAAAAGCTAGAGATATTGCTGCAAATACCGTCAGCCAAGCTAGGAAGTTGATGGGCTTGCCTGCTCGAGCCACCCACAGATAACCTCCAGATGAGAACTTTTTCAATAGCACCATCATCACCAAGCTACGGCCTCAACAAACACACTGTCTCTTAGTGTCTCATGGCATCTTTATGCTCACTTCGTAAAATGAGAAAACAAGCTTCAGTACCTCCAATTTGAAAAGTGATGCTTACCAACCTTAGCAGCGCCCATCCTTAACCGCTAACCGCTATCTGAAAACTGCGGTTTCCAGATAGGAGGTACTTAGCACAAGACGATAGGAGCAAACCCATGACCATGTTATTTACAGATAACAAACCCACCAACCTCACGGTTAAACCGGTCTACCGCGAGCTATTTGCAGACTTGGAAACGCCCACCACGGCGTATCTTAAAGTGGCTGAAAAACCCTCATTTTTGTTAGAGAGTGTTGAACAAGGTGAGCGCATTGCGCGCTACTCGTTTATTGGCACTGGGCAGCGCCGCCGCATTGAAGCGCGCGGCAGTCGCATTACCATCACCACTCGAGCCACAGCTCGCGGGCAGGATAGCCAGGGTACACAGCAGGACGATGTAGAAATTATCGAAAACGGCGACCCTTTGGCCGTCCTGTGGAACTCAACGGTCAAAGCTACTAGCGACGACCACAGCAGTCATTTACCAAGTTTCTGGGCAGGTGCGGTTGGCTATGCCAGTTACGACCTTATTCGTCAGTACGAAACCCTGCCAGATGACAACCCAGACGAACTCAATATTCCTGACTTGTTATTTATTGAACCCGAAGGTCTCATCATCTTTGACCACTTGCGGCGCAAGTTGTTTATTGTAGCGCCTGCTGAAGACGGCAACAGCGCCGACGAAGCGCGTGCTAAAGCCGTAGTTGATGACCTCTACCAACGTCTGCGTGCGCCCCTACCGGGTATTCCGGGGGATCGGGCGGGCATTCGTACCGAGTTTCAAAGCAACTTTACGCCTGAAGGATTTATGGCAGCGGTGCGCAAAGCAGTTGAGTACATTCGCGCTGGAGACATCTTCCAGGTTGTCCCTAGCCAACGCTTAAGTGCCAAGTTGGGTGTGCATCCATTTGCACTTTACCGGGCCTTACGTACCATCAATCCAAGTCCGTATTTAGGCTATTTAGATTTAGGTGGCGTGACCTTGGTGGCCAGCAGCCCGGAAAGTTTGGTGCGAAGTGACGGGCGCAAAGTTGCCACCTTGCCCATTGCTGGTACGCGCAAGCGCGGTGCAACACCAGATGAAGATGAAGCTCTCGCCAAAGAACTTCTAGCGGATGAAAAAGAACGCGCTGAGCACATCATGTTGGTGGATTTAGGGCGCAACGATTTAGGGCGTGTGTGTGAGTACGGCACAGTTAAAGTGGCCGACCTTATGCGGATTGAACGCTACAGCCACGTGATGCATATTGTCTCTGAGGTTGAAGGCGTCTTACAAGTAGGCAAAACACCGCTAGATGC
>CAZMCW010000371.1:0-5086 GCA_964564405.1 uncultured bacterium | reverse complement strand
TCCCCCATATCAAGTGGGTTGATTTCTACTCCCCTGGGTCGCACGCGCAACTGCCAACTGCCTGTGGCAGTTACTCGTGGAAACGCTATAGATTTGATGGTGCCACGATTAAGTAACACACCCAATAACTGATGAAATCTCCCTTCCCTCAACTGGCCAACAGTGCCTTAGCCACACATATCGACATGACGAGGCTGCCATACTTAACTGATGCCAGCATCCTCCGCTAATGTCACGTCTTCAACATCTGCCGACCTCGAGCTAGACCTCGGCGTGCTTAAAACCAAACGGCACAACTCAACGCTGATGTTTTTTGCACCCAGCGCGTTAGTACGGGGCGTCTGGTTACTTGGCGCGGCGGGCTGCTTGCTATTTTTGTGGTCGATTGTGGTGAGTTTGGGGTGGCTCGAGCTACAAAACGGCAGGCTTACAGGCGGCAGACTCCCCTATTTTGGTGAAACACTATTTTGGCTTTTACCTTTAATACTTGCGTTTGTGTTTGTGATGTTGTCTCGAGGGGGCGTTCATTTAAGTTTGACAGATAACGCGCTGACCTTGCGTGTGAAAAACAAAGATGACGTGAGGCTCGAGCTAACTAGCCTCCACTACGCCCGTTTTTATGAAGAAACAACCGATAGCGGCGAAACTCTGTACGGTTGCCGCTTTTTATTTCATAACGGCAGCGTTCAGTTTTTTATTGCCAACAAACGCGTCTGGCAAATCCTCCGCGAGCGTTTTGATCCCAATGTTACAACTAACATCAACTAACGCAAAAAAAGGATACCGATGACGCCACCGCCAACAATCAACAGTGCCGGATGAACGTCAAACCGCACTGCCAGGACAAACGCAGCTATTGCCAAAACCCACAAAAACCAATTTGCGAGCCATGCATTTGGCTGTCCAAACGCACGCGGTGCAAATTGATACACCACCAGCGCCAACAGGGCAATCACAACGGGGCGCACACCGCGTAAAAAGCCACCAAACACGGTACTTTCTCGGTAGCGCAAATACACTGCTCCCAACGCAATCATGGCGATGATGGTAGGCACGGTGACACCTAAAAGTCCAGCGGCAGCACCACCTACACCCGCTACTTGGTAGCCTACATAGCCAGCCATTTTAGTAGCAATGGGACCGGGTAGGGTATTGCCAAATGCAAAGGCATCTAAAAATTCTTCGCGGGTGAGCCAGCCTTGTACTTCGACGACTTCTTCTTGAATGAGCGGAATCATGCTGGGGCCGCCACCAAAACCAAACACGCCAACTTTCGCAAACGCATAAAATAATTGAAGGATGTCCACGTGTCTGTTGTATCACGTGGGGCGCGTTCTACTGTTCTACTGTGAGGCAGGCATCATCCTCGAGGCATACATGCGTTCATTCCAGACCAAGTCAGTTTAAACATGCCAACTCAACACGCATAAGAACATTATCCAAAGAAAACGTGAACGCTTAGGTTTGTAAGCATCGAAGCCGAATTAGACGGCATCCACAACACCAAGCTTTTCTTGTAGCAGCGTCCGCACCACGTCTGGCTTGGCTTTGCCTTTGCTTTCTTTCATGACTTGTCCAAGCAGGGCGTTAATGGCTTTGGGATTCTCGGCAACATTAGCGACAATTTTGGGATTTGCGTCAATAATCTGATCAACAATCGCCGCAATGGCGCTCGTATCGGTCATTTGTTTGAGGCCGCGTGCTTCCACAAGTTGCTCGGGGTCTTGGCCGGTCATGACCTCAGGCAAAATATCTTTGGCAGTTTTACCCGAAATCACACCAGCATCAATCATCTTGATGAGGCTGGCAAGGTGCTGAGGCTGTAAACTACTTTCTTGCCAGCTTTGCCCTTCACTATTGAGCCAGCCTTGAATTTCACTATTGAGCCAGTTGGCGAGGGCTTGGGGGTTGTCTGCATAGGTGCCGAGGGAGGCATCAAACACCGTGGCTACATCCACGTTGTAGGCAATAAGTTTGGCGTCGTCAGCGCGGACGCCGAGGGCAAGGTAGCGCTCGAGCTTAGCATCAGGTAATTCGGGGGTTTCGCTGCGAATGCGCTCGAGCCACTCACGGCTAATCACAATCGGCGGCATATCCGGCTCGGGGAAATAGCGGTAGTCAGCTTCGCCTTCTTTAACCCGCATTAAGTAGGTTTTTTGCCCACCTTCGTCCCAACCGAGGGTACTTTGCTGCACCGCGCCACCCGCCTCAATTAAGCGCGTTTGCCGTTTTTGCTCAAACTCAATGGCCCGCTCCACACTTTGGAACGAGTTGAGGTTTTTGACTTCCACTTTGGTGCCAAAAGGTTGGTCGGGTAGGTGTACGGAAATGTTTACATCAGCCCGCATTTTGCCTTCTTCGGGGTTGGCTCTTGACACACCTAGCGCTTGGGCAATCGCCCGCACTTTGGTCAAAAACTCACGCGCTTCATCACCTGTGCGAATGTCTGGTTCAGTGACCATTTCAATAAGCGGCGCACCGGTACGGTTGAGGTCAACCAAGCTGTAATCGGCATAGGTTGGGTGAACGGACTTGCCCGCGTCTTCTTCAATGTGACAACGAGTGATACCAATGCACTTGCCATTTTCTAGCAAGATAAACCCGTGCTCCCCAACTGGGCGGTCATACTGGCTAATCTGATAGTTTTTGGGCAAATCTGGGTAAAAGTAATGTTTGCGGTGAAACTGCATGGTGTCTGGCACCTCACAGTTGACTGCCAGACTAAACATGATGGCTTTGTCAATCACGCGTTCGTTCACTACGGGTAGGGTTCCGGGCAAACCCAGCGAGATGGGGTCGATGTTGACGTTGGGAGCCTCACCAAAGGAGTCTGCTTTGGCAGCGCTAAAAATTTTGCTTGCGGTGTCGAGAGCAAGGTGAATCTCGAGACCGACCACGGCTTCGTACATGAGGTTAGTCTAACAAACCTCATAGCAATACGCTCATACAACACCCAACCGAAGGGCATTGGGGCGGTAAACTGAGAACATGATTAACGCGACCCTCGAGAACATTGCAGTTGCAGGCGAGGGCAACCAGTTTTTAGTGCTGCTCAAGACCGCTGAGGACGATATTTTACCGATCGTAGTAGGTGCTTTGGAAGCTATGTCTATTGCTGCCGGGAAACTCGGTGATGCACACGAGCGACCTATGACGCACGACCTCATGCTCTCCACCTTTGAACTACTCGGGGCAAGTGTCAAACGCATCGAGATCACCGACCTTGTGGATGGCACGTTTTATGCCCACCTCATCTTGGAAAATCGTGGCATCGAACTGGATATTGACGCCCGTCCTAGCGACGCTATGGCGCTTGCTGTGCGCACAGGGGTACCCATTTTGGTTGCGCCCAAAGTCCTCGATGAAGCTGCTCTAGCAGATGTCACCGATGGTACGGGGAGTTTTGAAGCTTAAAGTATTCCATGAGTTTACTCACCCGCACGCGCTACACCGCTGAGGTTGTTTATAACGGCTTAGGGACAGCTAGAGCCAATGGCGCTGTGGTCATTCAGCACACGCTGACTCAAAAGGGTGACACACAACGCCATATTATTGCCATCAGCAATTCAAGTGAAGCTGTCGAGGCTTTCCCAGATGCTCAGCATGAACACGTTGGCTTTGCGATTTTACCTGTACCAGCTAATGCTTGTGTTGACCTGTGTGGCTTGAGCTTAAGTAACGTTGAAACCTGTTTGAGTGGGCTCGAGCACCCTTGTCGCTTCGGATTTGTCAGTGATGACACTAGCATCATCCGTGAACTTCTTACCCGCAATCAGCACGAAGGTGTTATTTATTGGCAAGCACCTCTGCGAACCTCGGGTGAGGATGTTTCAACTTGGTTGACCACACTTGCACAAACCCTTAACCAACTACGACCCCTCACCACAGATCATTTGGGTTTAGGACTTGCGCTACAACAGCCTCAACTTGACTTAGCCAACACACAACGGCTATGCCACTATTTAAGACAAACCCACACACCCTTGCACCTTGATATACGCCAAGCTAACGACGTAGTTAGTTACTTAGATGATCCAGCAAGCCAGCAACTCCTCGACATACAACCTGCTATTTACTTACCCACTGATATTGGGGGTGAGGCGAATCTCGAGGCTATCATGACCCAGCTACGCAAGCACGCTTGCACCGTCATTTACTGCCCTCATGACTATTGCCCTCAAGATGATGCTGTGACAGATATTCAGGTACGATTCCCGTGGGAACGGTTTATGTCACAAGGTGTAGAGGTTGCCTTAGGGGGTAGTGGGGGTAGTGGGGGTAGTGGGGGTAGCAATAGAGTAGATGCAGCACGCCTCGAGCAACTTGTACGCATGGTCCAACATCAACAGGGGGATAACGCTAGCCCCCTTGCACTTGTCCGGGCAGCCGTCAAAGGAGGACACCGCGCACTTGGCATGACGCCACCTCGGTTCATACGGGGCGACTCAGCTGATGGCGTTGTGTTTTGGAGAGTGCCGTTAGCTGGCTCGAGCACATCCACCTAACACACTCAACTCAATATCAGCAACTAGGTTATAGAGACGTTCGCCAGATATTCGATGTCGTACCAAATACCCCGCCAGGGTATAACGGCGCGTAACGTACAATGCAAGACATCATTTGGTGGCGTACTCGCCTACATTGGACAGTGTAAGTAGAACGTGATAAAAAGAACTTGTAAGGAGGCCATCATGGCAGCAAACACAGTTGAATTTACCGACGGCAATTTTCAAACCGAGACCCAAGAAGGCTTAGTTCTCGTTGACTTTTGGGCACCTTGGTGCGGTCCTTGTCGCATGGTTGGACCTGTTATTGAAGAAATTGCAGACGATTACCAAGGCAAAGTTAAAGTTGGCAAGCTTAACGTAGACGACAACCAACAAACCGCCATGAACTTTCGCGTCATGAGCATCCCTACCGTCATTTTGTTTAAAGATGGTGAACCCGTTGAAAACATTGTCGGTGCGCAACCTAAACAAAACTACGCAGCACAGCTCGACAAGCACATCGGCACACCTGCTTAAGCAAGTTATACCCTTTCCGGTTATTTTGGTAACAAAGTAACCCAAGCGGAGCGAGCAGAAAC
>CAZMCW010000370.1:0-5094 GCA_964564405.1 uncultured bacterium | reverse complement strand
TACACAGGCGTCAACAACTTTAGGCGCTTGGTCTTTGACGAGGCCTTTTTGACGTCACTACGGCGCACACTCGTATTTATGGTGACAACCGTAAGTATTGAGATGATCTTGGGATTTGCCTTGGCAGGTTTACTTATTCGAGACTTTCCAGGTAAGGCTATTTTTCGCACTATTCATGCACTCCCGCTGATGGTCGCGCCCATTGTGGTGGGGGCAGTCTGGAAGCTCATGACCTTTCCCGGCTTTGGACCAATCCCACACTTTTTAGACACCTGGTTTGGCATTAATTACAACCTTGGTACCAGCGTAAGTCAGTCGTTTTGGACCATTGTGCTCATGGACGTGTGGCACTGGACGCCATTTGTGACGCTAACTTTACTGGCGGGGCTTAGTGCTATGCCCAAAGAACCCTTTGAGGGTGCGCGGGTTGATGGTGCCAACCGCATTCAACAGTTTCGCTACATCACCGTTCCGCTACTCATGCCCATGATTCTCACCACGCTATTTTTGCGCGTTATGGACGCGCTGCGGATTGTTGATGAAGTATGGATGCTCACTGGCGGCGGTCCCGGTGCAGCTACCCGCTATGTAGGGATTCACATTTGGCGGGTGGTGTTTCCGCAAACAGACTATGGTTATGGATCAGCGATGTCACTCTTGCTTTTGTATTTCACCGTTGTGCTGTGTTGGTTGCTGTTTATTTCGATAACTCAGACGGGTAGGCGGACACAATGAGTACACGTAGCATGACAACAAGTCCGGCTCGAGCCACCTCAGCAGCAGCCTTAAAACGACGTGCCCAACTGCGCCGCGTTTTCCAAACAATTGGCACATATGCCATTTGGATCGTCAGCAGTGTGTTAACCCTCTTCCCTATTTACTGGCTCATTACGGTGGCATCGCGCAGTCGGGTTGAACTTTTTCCGCCGCCTGACCTATCACCAACGTTTTTCCAAAACATTCACTGGAGAAACTTTACCGATCCTTTTGTAAACGGTCAGCAAGGCGACTACCTCATCAACTCAATTATTATTTCAACAAGCCATGCTCTTTTGGTTGTTATTTTAGCGGTGATGGCTACCTATGCGCTATCTCGCTATCAACTTGCAGGGGCAGACAACATCTTTTTTTGGACCATCACCAACCGGATGGCCCCACCAGCCGCGTTTTTGTTACCCCTTTTTTTGATGTTTACCCGTTTTGCCAAAATTGGCGACTGGACTCTCTTTGACACCCGTATTGGCCTCATTTTGCTGTACTGCGTGTTTAATTTACCGTTTGCCATTTGGCTGCTTAAAGGCATTATGGACGGCATTCCACGTGAACTCGACGAAGCAGTACTGGTAGACGGTGGTAACTTGTGGGTGGTATTGAGCCGGATTATTGTGCCACTAGCAGCACCCGGTATTGCCATTACCGCGTTACTCAGTTGGGTGTTTTCGTGGAATGAATACTTATTTGCAGCCACGCTAACCAGTGTAGAAGCGCGTACCATCACTACGGGCCTTGCTGAATTTGTGACGGTAACAGGCACAAGTTGGGGTGAAATGGCAGCCGTGGGTCTCGTTTCGTTACTTCCGGCGCTGGTCTTTTTGACTTTGGTGCAACGCTACATCGTTATGGGCTTAACCTTTGGCGCGGTGAAAGGATAGCAACTATGGAAGACTCTCCCTCTCCTATTCCAGCTCACCCAGTTGACCCAGCTCACCGGGGTCGTCTTCGAGGCTTTTTACCCATTGACACCAACTGGTTTGACCGCCTTTTTATTGGCATTATTGGACATGTGCTCATCAACCTACTGTGGATGCGCTTTTTAGAACAGAGCATCCCGCTACTCGTTGGCACCATCTTGGGTGTTATTTGGATTGTTGTTACGATGAAATGGGGCTAAGAAGTAGCGTTAGGAGATGGATAGGTGTTTGACCTAAAGGGTAAAAAAGCACTCGTAACCGGCGCTAGCAAAGGCATTGGACGCGCGATTGCCTTAAACTTGGCTGAACAAGGCGTTGACCTTGTGGTGACAGCCCGAAGTGAGGCAGAACTAACTTCACTTACTGATGACATCACTTCAAAAGGGGTCAGTTGTAGTTACATTACCGCTGATCTAGCTAATCACAATGACGTAGCACGCCTCGCCCAGCAAGCGCTAGATATCTATCCCACAATTGATATTTTAGTTAACAACGCTGGGGTAAGTCATCCTGAATCCGCCACTACAACCCAAGAAGCAAGTTGGAACCACACCTTTGATATCAATGTGAAAGCGCTTTTTTTCTTATCGCAACAACTTGTCAAACCCATGATGGCGCAGAATTATGGACGCATTATCAACATCTCGTCACAAGCGGGACTCATTGCACTGCACGATCACGCAGCTTACTGCGCCAGCAAAGGTGCTGTGGAAATGGTGAGTAAAGTGATGGCGCTCGAGTGGGCCCCACACGGTATCACCGTAAACTGCATTGCCCCCACTGTGATTAACACCCCTATGGCTGAAATGGCTTTTCCAACCCCAGAAGCCAAGCAGTCTATGCTGAGCCGCATCCCCGTAGGCCGTTTTGGTGAACCCAATGAGGTAGCTGCGGCGGTACTCTTTTTAGCCTCTGAAAAAGCTGGCATGATTACTGGCGATACCATCAAATTAGACGGCGGCTGGACGACCCAATAGTTGGACAGCCCAGTAATTGGACAGCCCAGTAATTGGATAGCCCAGTAATTGGACAGCCCAGTAATTGGACAGCCCAGTAATTGGACAGCTTGGTAATTGGACGGCTTAGTAATTGGACGGCTTAGTAATCGGAAAATATAGTAGTGAAGGGCAATTATGACCACATCCACCGAAAGCTTACCCAAAACCATGCCGGCAGTTATCTGTCACGGTCCCGAAGACTACCGCCTCGAGGAACGCCCGGTTCCTAAACTCGCCGCAGGTGAAGTCCTCATTCAGGTGAAGTCAACGGGCATTTGCGCGAGCGATATTAAGTGCTATCTAGGTGCAGACCTGTTTTGGGGCGGCACAGCCAGCCATCCGGTAGGCTACTGTGAACCCCCGGTCATTCCCGGTCACGAATTTGTAGGTGAGGTTGTGGGTTTAGGTGAAGGCGCTGCCGAGAAGTACGGTTTAGCCCTAGGCGACCACGCGATTTCTGAACAAATTGTGCCCTGCTGGAACTGCCGCTACTGCCAACGCGGTCAGTACTGGATGTGCAACGTCCACGAGATTTACGGCTTCAAACAAAACGCTTTTGGTGCGTGGTCAGCGTACATGCGCTTCCCTGCCAACGCCCTAAATTACAAAATTCCCAAGAGCATCCCGTGGCATCATGCGGTGTTTATTGAACCGCTTGCGTGCTCAATTCACGCCGTTGAACGCGGGGACATTCAACTGCAAGATACGGTTGTGATTGCGGGTTGTGGTCCCTTGGGCTTAGGGATGGTGGCTGCTGCCAAGCTCAAAGGACCCGAACGAATTATTGCGCTGGATTTGAGCGAGCAGCGGCTCGAGCTAGCCCGCAAAACAGGTGCCGACATCACCTTAAATCCAGCTACGCAAGATGTTGTTAGCGAGGTCAAAACCTTAACTGACGGTTACGGTTGCGATGTCTACATCGAAGCAACCGGTCATCCACAAGCTGTTGAGCAAGGCCTTGCCATGATCCGTAAACTTGGTACCTTTGTGGAATTTAGCGTCATGCGCGAACCCGTCACGGTGGATTGGACAATCATCGGCGACAGCAAAGAGCTTAACATTCACGGGTCACACCTTGGCCCACACTGCTACCCCGTCGCTATTCGCATGTTGGAACAAGGACTTTTACCAATTGAAGATATTGTGACCCACCGGATGCCACTTACTGACTTTCAGCAAGGGCTTGATTTGGTTGCAGCCGCCAAAAGTTCGGTGAAAGTCACCTTGGAACCTTAATCCAGTAGTATCACGCGTTGTTAATAACATCGATGATGATGGCATCAACACTACAGCCTGTCTTCGTTGTAATGATGCAACCGACAATAGTGCAATCGCATTATTTGGATGTCAGTAAATTCTCAAATTTACGTTTGCCGAGGTCATTTTTATCGTGAAATGTCATAATGAGCATCTTGATGATGTTTCAGCATGCCTCGAGCCACTTTGCTATCAACTTAGTTGGCAATCTCGAGTCAAATCTCAACTACCCCTATGCGCACTAACCGCGTCATCACGTATTGGCGCGGTCGGTCGTTCCATCTTCCAATACGGTATCGCCCACCCCGCCACCCATGGCAAGGTGCCGTTGGCATCACCATTACACTTGGTATTGTTGCCATCGGTTTATTTGCGCCCTGGCTCACGCCACACCCACCCACTGAAAGTCAACTTACCGCTCGTCTTTTAGCCCCTAGTTGGCAACCTCAACCCAATGGCACACGCTATCTTTTGGGTACTGATTTGCTTGGGCGCGATATCTTGAGCCGACTCATTATAGGTGCCCGCACAAGCTTGTTAGTGAGCGTATTATCTGTTAGCTTATCTGGGCTTATT
The DNA here is from genome assembly GCA_964564405.1 of uncultured bacterium. GTDB lineage: Bacteria > Deinococcota > Deinococci > Deinococcales > Trueperaceae > JBCCBI01. Next base: position 572 of record CAZMCW010000370.1, on the reverse strand, counting down.
GGCGTGAGCTTGGGACTCGCCGCCGGATTTCAGCGCCGCCATCAGCTTGTTCTTGACCGCTTGGCAGACATCTGGCAAGCCGTGCCTTACCTGATCGTGGCACTTGCGGCAGCTGCTGTGTTAGGCAGTAGTTTGGTGAACGTCGTCATGGTACTTGCCATTACGACATGGACCTTGTTCTACAGAGTTGTTCGCGCTGAGGTCATGCGTTTGCGCAATCAAGACTTTATCGACGCTGGACGCGCGCTAGGTGCTAGCGAAGGGCGCATTTTGCGAGTCTATATTTTGCCTCATGTTGTGCCTCTTATCATCCCCGTGGCCACCTTGCTGACCGCCAATGTCATTATTTTTGAGGCATCCTTGTCGTTTTTAGGGTTGGGCATTCCGCCGCCTGCCGTAAGTTGGGGCAGTATGGCAGCTGATGGGCGCGGTTATGAGGTCCTTGCGTGGTGGGTGCCCTTGTTTCCAGGGCTAGCTATTTTTGTGGCTGTATTGGGCATTAACTTACTTGGCGATAGCTTGCGTGACTGGCTTGATCCGTTTACGTCTAGCGCTTAGGTTTGTTCGTCGAT
>CAZMCW010000369.1:0-5096 GCA_964564405.1 uncultured bacterium | reverse complement strand
GGAGTTTATGATGTGTTTTGTCGGACTTGGTATCAGAAGTAATACACGTAAAAGTGGCGTGATTTAAGCTGATGGCTGCTCACGTCCTCAAACATCTGCTAGCTAGATGATATGGTGATGTTATGAACTATCTACTACGTACTTTGTGTGTCTTGGCAGTGGTGAGTACAGTGTCTCCAGTGTCAGCGCAACGCTTAGATGCTGATCCAGACTTTAGCAGGGCGCAACTTGCGTCTATTGCTGCCCGTAAACAACGGGTGCTCCCGTTTATTGATACATCCCTTTGGAACGAAGCTGTCGTTTTAGGTGAGCGGGCATTAGCCAGCGACCCAAACAACCCAGATATTTTGCGCTTTTTAGCTGAAACCTATGCTGATATTTATTGGTTTCGGCAAAGTTTGCGCCGTTGGCAAGATTTAGATGCAATAACTAACCTAAGTGACGAAGACCGTCACGGACTTGTTGATGCAGCCCAACGCGTTGCGTTTAATTACTATTTGCGAGAAGATGCTAGGGGCGCACTCGAGTTTCACGAACGCGCGTTGCGCCAAGACCCAGCTAACGGTCATTCCAACGCGTGGTTAGGCAGGTTGTACCTCGAGCTAGGTGAACCCGTGCGCGCGCAACCTTACTGGCGCTTTTTGCTATCTGAAAACCCCAATGACCGCCGCGCTGCCTACTTTTTGGCACTTGCTGAAGCTGCTGCGCGTAGTCAGTAGTCTTTCAGTAAAGCTCACTGTATGACAGCAGCCCGCTATCAAAAAATGCAAGCTGTACTTGCCAAGCGCCAATCCGACCTCACTATCTTTGCTGAGCACATTCACAAACCGCACAATTTGTCAGCCATGTTGCGTAGTTGTGATGCAGTGGGCATCGGTAACGTGTATGCGTTCAATCCAACGGGCGGCGTACCTACCTACAACGAAACGAGTGCTAGTGCTAACAAGTGGATCAATGTGCAAGTGTATGAACGCAGCCGCGACGTACTGGAGGTAGTGCGCGCCCAAGACATGCAAATTTTGGCAACATGTGTGTCAAAAAATGCTGTGAACTATCTCGAGGTGGACTACACACTACCTACCTGTATTGTCATGGGCAACGAACGCGATGGTATCTCAAACGAGGTCGCCGAAGCTGCTAACCAACACATTATGGTGCCGATGGTGGGCATGGTGCAATCGCTCAATGTTTCGGTGGCAACAGCGGTCATCTTATTTGAAGCTCAACGCCAACGCCGTGCTAAGGGTATGTATGACAGTCCGCGCCTCAGTGAACAAGCTCGAGCTGCGCAAACGTTTCGGTGGTTCTACCCCAAACAAGCTGCTCAACTAGATGAAGCTGGTGCGCCTTATCCTACGCTAGATGAAAACGGGCATATTGTCGCACCTTCAGCGGTGACAGCAGCAGTAACATCGTAAAGGTATTAACCTTAATTAAAGCGAGATTGCAATGGTGACTTTCAAAAAGGTGGATTGTAACCTCTACCGGTAATTTCATGATTGAGTCATTGTCTGTGTACATCGTGAGGTAAGTGGAAGCGGTGAGCTTGCGAACGTTTACAATGCAATTATGATCTTTAATGCAACTAAACTGCTTAAAAGAACTGAAGCACTCAAAAAAACTGGCGTGCCAAAAGTAATTAAGACGCGCCAACGTTTGATGACACCTCTTATTAAATTGGGTCTTGTACTGTTACTTGCGGGTTTAATAAGTGCGTGCAGTACAACTGAGGCAATTAGTCTACAACTTGTAGCGGACGGCCTCGAGCGGCCAGTTGCAGTAACCCACAACGGCACAGACGAGCGTTTGTTTATCGTGGAACAGCTGGGTTACATTCGCATATTTGATGCTGGGACAATTTTACAAACCCCTTTTTTGGATGTCTCTGGAATTATCTCAACAGGTGGTGAACGCGGTTTGTTGAGCGTGGCGTTTCACCCAGATTACGCAACGAACGGGCGCATATTTGTTAATTACACAGACCGTAGTGGCAATACGGTTATTGCTGAGTACCGACTTTCGGAAGATGCCAATATTGTCAATCCAAATTCAGCGCGCATACTTCTTACGTTTGAACAACCCTATAGCAATCACAATGGTGGGCAACTTGCTTTTGGACCAGACGGCTATTTGTATATTGGCACTGGTGATGGCGGCGCAGCAGACGATCCCCTAAACGCAGGACAAGACTTAACAACTTTACTTGGTAAGCTTTTGCGCATTGACGTAGACACAGGACTAGATGAAGGTTTTGCTTACAGTGTGCCGGCGGATAATCCCTTCGTGGGGCGGGAAAATGTACGTCCAGAAATTTGGGCCTACGGTTTGCGCAATCCGTGGCGCTTTAGTTTTGATAGCACTACCGGCGATTTGTTCATAGCTGATGTTGGTCAAAACGCGTTTGAAGAAGTGAACTTGCAACCTGCTAGCAGCCCTGGCGGTGAAAACTACGGTTGGCGTATTAGTGAAGGTGCCAACTGTTTTGATCCGCCCCAAAGCTGTAACCTTGATGGTCAAACGCTACCCATTTTGGAATATAGCCACCGCTCGGGGGCAGGTCGTTCGATTACTGGCGGCTACCGCTACCGTGGTGATGATGTCAGCAGTTTAGCTGGCGCATACGTATTTGGAGATTTTGTAAGCGGCAATATTTGGTCAGCGCGGCCTAGTGAAAACGCGTGGACAGCTACTCACTTAATGGACTCGAGCCTCGCTATTGCATCATTTGGGCAAGACGCCGCTGGTGAACTTTACGTGGCCGATTACAACACGGGTAGGCTTTACAAGTTTGTTGAAGAATAATTGCTGTTTTGCTAGCTATCTCAATTAATATGTACTGATATTCGCATCTTCGATGTCTACATAGGTGATGAAGGCACCTGGCGATGCTCTTGAAGTTGAAAATTCATATTGCAAGTGCAAATTAAGGTAATCCTCGTATACCAATAGCGTTTCCACGAGTAACTGCCACAGGCAGTTGCGCGTGCGACCTAGGGGAGTAGAAATTGACCCACTCAGTGTGGGGGAACCAATTCTGGAACTGCTACAAGTATCTTTGGCATTACTGATGCTTCGATAGCACTGCCAATGTTTATGTTCTACTTTCATTGCAGATGAGACGATACCGACCTCAGTTGTAGCTGATGCTCACAATAAAAAACGTGCCCAGCTAGTCTGGGCACGTAAGTTAGCTTAGATCAAGAAGCTAATGCTATAGGGTGTCTTTTAGTAGCGACCGCCACTTGGTTCTGCTGCTTGGCTAATAATTTCAATGTCGCGTGCTTGAAGACCTTTGGGACCTTGCTCGAGTTCAAATTCAACCTCGTCCCCCTGGTTGAGGTTGCGGTAGCCGTTGCCGCGAATGCCCGAGAAGTGACAAAATACATCGGGACCGCCATCAGCTTGCTCAATGAAGCCATAGCCTTTTTCGCTGCTAAACCATTTAACTTTTCCTGTTGCCATGTTTCTTTCCTTACTACGCGAGGGCTAACTCGCATGGTCAGTGCTCGAGGATGTCAATCCTCAGCCACGAAAATAGTGGGATTCTTTTTCTTCGTGACATCACACTTTACCCCACAACTCTACACCATATTTCACGCAAAGGCAACATACACCACAAATGACATGAGGGTCTCCTAGACAGGCTTATCGAAAATTTTGAGGGTTGATTTGTAAGAAAATTGTAAACCTTGAGAGATACGTCAGGTGTAAAGCTTTACCTGTCAACAAAGGGTAAAATTGAGACAGGCTACCTCATAGGATTACCTCAACACGTGATAAAAATTTCAATAAATTAGCAGTTGCAGGATTGGTTCCCCCACACTGAGTGGGTCAATGTCTACTCTTCTAGGTCGTGCGCGCAACTGCCTGTGGCAGTTACTTGTGGAAATGCTAAGTCATTTGCGCAATGGTTCGAAATGATCTCATTCATCCTGTCTACGGCAGAAAATATTGGATTTCGTCGATTGCTCACGAGTTTCTTCGTCTGTGGCGCTTTCTCTAGCACTTTTTGAGCTTGTTGTGCAGAGCATCTAACAAAAAGCAATTTAGATAATTGAGGCTGTCATCGCCCTACAAAATGCAAGGTATAAAGTAGCGTTTGGTGAAGCTGATTGCTATGCTTAGCTGTAATAACCAAGGGTGTAGCAAGGATGAAAATAGGGTGAAATAAGTGATTGATAATGCAGCAATAACAAGTGAGCAAGCTCGAGCCACACGCAGTATTGCTGTGTGCGATCTAGGTACTATGGACTACCAACAAGCTTGGCAAGTTCAACTTGATACGCACCAGCAGGTGGTGGCTGGCGTGCTGCCACCAACGTTGCTACTTGTTGAGCACCCGCCGGTGATTACCTTTGGGTGCAAAGGCACGCGGGATAACTTGCTTACGTCCGAAGCAGAGTTAGTCGAGGAAGGGTTTAGCCTGCACACCATTGAACGCGGCGGAGATGTCACCTATCACGGACCAGGGCAGCTGGTGGGCTATCCTATTTTTGAAGTGGGAAGGCGCGTGCGGGATTTTTTGCGTAACATAGAGCAAGTTATGATCAATGTCCTCGCGAGCTATGACATCGTCAGTGAAGGCAGTCCAGGCTATGCGGGCGTATGGGTGGACGAGCAACGACCCTTTAAGCATCACAATCAAAACGCTGCTAGTAGGGATGCCAAAATGGTTGCCATCGGTGTGGCAATCAAGCGCCATGTGTCATTTCACGGTTTTGCGATGAATGTCTCCACAGATTTAAGCCATTTTGAGCACATTGTTCCTTGTGGCCTCGCGGACAAGCAAGTTACTAGCCTCTCAAAAATATTAAAGCGCACTGTGCCCCTGGATGAGGTTAAACCTAAAGTGAGTCAGGCATTTGCTGAGATCTTTGAGGCTGAGGTAGAGAACGTTAATCCTGAGACCCTACAGCAAACTCTGCAAAAAGCATCCGCCTAAGCACGCCAATGTTGCTAAATAGACGTTCTCTACACCGCAAGTTGTTGTGCTACGCTAACACGCGTAATGGAAAAATCCTCAGATAATACTCCCCTAACTCGCAGTGAACACGCCGATGTCTACAATCACAATCCGTGGGCTGCTGACTACGATG
>CAZMCW010000368.1:0-5102 GCA_964564405.1 uncultured bacterium | reverse complement strand
GTAATCTAGCAGCCTCTAATAGGTATCTTAAGTACGCAGAATTAGCACTCATAATTTAATACCTTGTAGAAGGCTTCGCTCCTGGACAGTGTAAATAGAAACAGTATAAGTAGAGATTAACCTGTTTCGTTGCGACTGCTTTTGTAACTTCTACAAAACCTACCACGACTCGCCAACGCACGTCTCTACGATAACAGGTTATTTAGCTTGGGTCATGCCGTGTTTGTTACGTACCTTTAACCAGTCATCCCTTTAACCAGTAGCACGCGCATGACAACATAGCCTACTGCAATATTGTGGGGACTTTCAGGACGAATAACGTAAACCTTGTTAACGCGCCATCTCCCGATGGCATCATCACATTTGAGTCTCCCAATGGCATCATCACATATGAGTTCAACGTGTGAAGTTTACAAGCCAATCTGCCGTTTTGGATTCTTATAACGGCAGACTTCTAAAAGCCAGCGTGACACTATCAAACAAATCAACTGAGTAGGATGGGCGGCTTTCACCACCCGTTATTTGTTTAAGTTACAACAATTGGGAAAGGCTATCGAAGATTGAAGTTAACAGCAGGTGAATGTCTGTATGAAAGGTGAGTTGGAACTCAGTTAGCCTCGAGCACGACCTGTTCACCAACCGTCAATTAAGTGGCGAACAAACCCCCGCATACGGTACTACTGACACGTGTTCAAGCAAGTTAGACATGCTAGGCTAATACTTATAAAACACCTAGCTGGCACACCTGCCAGCAACACTTGCCAAGCTCACTGTCATTCTAGAATGACAGCAGTTACATTAGCTAGAATGACAGCAGTTACATTAGAACGTTCAACACCCTCAACACCCTGTTGCTTACTAAGCTGTTGAGACCTTATTCATATAGCCACGTTAAGGAGATGATTTTGAAACACACCAAGCTTATTTTGTTTGTTTTGCTTGCACTTGTGCTAGCAGGTTGCCGCAGTGAAACGCAAAACCGCATTCGCCGCGAAATTCAGGATTTTACGGGGCAGCGTTTTCACATTACCTTGTACGATCAAAACGGCGAGCCTATTTACGAAGGTACCGTTAACGGAACCGTCTCGAGAGCGCCAGGCATCCTCAACAATTCTGAGGAGCCTGTCAACGGTGAATTTATCTTTTGGTACGACGACCGTGGGCGCTATCATCAGACAAATCTACCTTATCTTGTCACTGCATTTGAACGCCGCGAAGAATAATTTTAGTCGTTGAACTTACCTCATTGGTAATAACTAGTGATGGGAGAAATGAATGAAACGCTATCACATACACACAAACCGTTTAGCAGGTCGGAGTCTTCTTGTTTTGCTTGCACTTGTACTAGCAAGTTGTTCAATTTACGTTGACCCAAGTGCTAGCACCACAGTAAGGGTTCGTGGTAGTTACCGTATTGCCTTGGGTAATGTCATTGAGATTTTTGAACCCACCAAAGGACGCGGCGCAAACTACACACTCGGCGAAGAAATTGCTTTTCGCATGTTGACCTCACAAAGCGGTTACGTGACCCTTACAGCAATTGATCCAGACGGGTTTGTGTACGTGCTGGGACCGCGCAACGTACCTGTTGATGCGGGCGTGCTCACGGTGTTACCCCGCGCTAGTCGCAACATTCGCTTTATAGCTGCGCCACCTAGTGGGTTTCACCGGGTGCGAGCGTCGTTCACACCGCGCCCTACAGACACTACCTTTATTGTCTACGAAGGGCGGCGCGGCGGTGAAAATTGGACAGAAACGATTGTCACTGAGTTGGAACCGTATCCGCAAAGCTCCAGAGACATCGTTGAAACTAACTTGTTTATTCGCTAGGTGGTGAGCTGATTGGTTAAGACATTTAATTTAGCGCGTATCTTGGTAATGCTTGGCTCGAGCCTTCTTATAAACACCACGCTAGCCCAAGACACCTTACCAGCTATTCCTAGTACAACTCAGCAAGTTGCACCTAGCCGGGTTGTGGTAGACATAGCAGTAGGTGGGTTTCACTCCCTTGCGCTCATGAGCGACGGGCATGTAGTCGCTTGGGGCGATAATCGCTCGGGTCAAGCTGACGTGCCTCCTGCACTCGATAGTGCTATTGCTATTGCGGCTGGTGAATTTCACAGTTTGGCACTTACCCGCGAAGGCCGCGTGGTCGCTTGGGGCGACAACCGCTCAGGTCAGGTTGACGTGCCTGCATCCCTGACCAATGTAACGTCCATTGCTGCAGGTGCCTATATTTCAGTAGCACTGACCGACTCAGGTGAGGTTGTTGTGTGGGGCAATCACCGCAGTGGTCAAGACAACATCCCTGAGGGTTTAAGCGATGTTGTTGCCGTTCAAACAAGTGGATTTCATATTGTAGCACTGCGTGAAAACGGTGAGGTTGTTGCTTGGGGCGATACCTACACACGTGAACGTGCTGCCCGCGTTGCTGTTCCTGAAGAAGCTCAAAGCGACGTTCACAGCATCGCCGTGGGGCAGTGGCACAATTTAGCACTCAAACGTGACGGCACAGTAGTTGCGTGGGGTAGCAACCGCTATGGCCGGCTTGACATACCCCTAGACGAGCTTGACAACGTTGCTAATGTAGATGCCAACTTGTTTGTGAGCGTGGCCCGACTTGCTAATGGTGAACTAGTTATTTGGGGTAATGACCGCTACGGACTAGATATTATTCCCGAAGAACTGCAAAACGTGCGCGTGTTTGCGCTTGGGGACTGGCATGGGTTTGCTATTTTGAACAATGGTGACTTGTACGCGTGGGGACTTAACGATGCAGGTCAGCTCGAGGTTCCCGCTGTTGTAGCAGATGAGGTTAACGTCGTTGCGTATGGTGCTGAATAGCTTTTAACGATGTGACCTTCTCACTAGCTTCATACGCTTCATCAACACATACTTTCAAAATTAATGCTGTTTACGCCTCGAGCACCTTCCTTTTGAGAGGGCGCTCGAGGTATTTTTTGTCCCTATGACATCATCCTCTGAAACATCGTCAAAATCCTCTGAAACATCATCAAGTGAGACATCTCCCCAACAGCTTGGCATCTTACTCGTCGGGTTGGGCGCACGCGGCAACTACTGGGCGGAGGTCTTACGTCGTGCACCGGACTGTGCCGCCGTCGGTTTTGTTGACCCCAACCCAGACGCACTTAACCGTGCCTGTGAACGTTTTGGTAAGCATCTAACCTTTGTCGATATGAATGAAGCTTTGAGCCACTTAGATGCTATCGACGCCATTATTTTTGCTACGCCCCCCGAAGGCCGCGAAGCGCAACTTGTCGCTGCCTGTGAGCGCAAGCTTCCTATGCTGGTTGAAAAACCTCTCGCCGTGAACTTTGTCACCGCCAAACACTACGTCGAGCTAGCCGAGCAAGCTAACATACCTATGATGGTGGGGCTTAACTTTCGTTATTTGCCTGTCACCCAAGCTGCCAAACAAACAATGGCAGACCTTGGCGGCGCGTCATTTGGGCGGTTTACTTACGAGCGCTACCGCAATGGCCATCGCCCCGGCCTCAACCGCTATCCGCTCAGCATGGATCACCCAATGCTGTGGGAGCAGTCGATTCATCACTTTGACTTGTTACGCTACGTTTACGGGCAAGAACCCACTCAGGTTTACTGCCAAACGTTTAATCCAAGTTGGACCATGTACGCAGGTCACGCCAACGTAAGTGCTTTATTTGATTTTGAAGATGGTCTGCGGGTGAATTATCAAGGTACTTGGCAAAGCGCCTGGCAACAGCCTCACTTTGAATGGCGGAGCGATTGTGAGCGCGGGGTCGTGTCTCAACAGGATCAATTTGGGGAGTTGTACTACGCTGCGCATACAGATGATAACCTCACGTATATGAAGCTACCTGAGCATGAACTGTGGATTAGTGACGCGGTGAAGTTGCTCAAGCAATTCACTGCCACCGTGCGCGGTGACGCCCCCCTTCAGTGTAGCGGGCGCGATCACTTAAAGTCACTGGCGATGATTGAAGCTTGCATACAATCAAGTGAACGCCGCGAGGCCGTGCAACTCCATACAATTTTAGAAAGCTAGGTTGCCACCTTCATCCAACTGCGGTATTAAGCACAAAAGGCTTTACTCGAGGGTACTGATATAGGTTATGATGCATTAATACGTAAGTTATCTTGCGGCGAAAGGGGGAAATAAGATCCATTTTGACTCAGCGTACGCAGTTAGCATCTTCTAGTGCGTAACCATCATGCTAGAATCACTGCATCGTCTTGACAACTCAACGGTTAGTTATACATTGCAGTCACAAGTTACATGTCTTAATTATAGGTTGTACTGAGGAGATTAGCTTGAAACCATCTAAACTTTTTTTTGGCATCATTTCACTGTTAACAGTTGGCACATTGTTGATAGCGTCAACAGCCGTTGCCCAAATGCCCGACGAAAACACGCTCATTATTGCGCAAAGTGTTGACACCAGCACCATGGACCCAGCAGCCATTGGCTCGAGGCCCGGCTCAAACATCTCTAAGCACATCTGGGCAAGCTTGCTCGAGACCACCAGCGACGGTGAGATTCTCCCTTACTTAGCTGAGAGTTACGAGTTTTCAGATGACGGTACCGAGGTTATTTTTACGCTGCGTGAAGGCCTCACCTGCCATGACGGTGAAGCCTTAACCGCTGAAGATGTTGCCTACAGCTTCAACCGCGCCAAAGACCCCGACAATGCATTTACCGGGAACACTCCTGGCTTTATTTTTAGCTCACTCGGCTTTGAAGAAGCTGTGGCGGACGACGACCTCACCGTACGCATCATCAACAGCCGTTACCAGTCGATTGCACCGGGGCTCATTGCTGAAGTCCTCATTCACTGCCAAGATTCTTATGAAGCGATGACTTTGGAAGAAGCCGCTGAAATGCCCATCGGCTCGGGTCCTTACCGTTTTATCGAGTGGATTAAAGACGACCGCATGGTCTTGGAACGCGTCGAGGACTTTGATTTACGCCCCAACAGTTTCGACACTATCATTTGGCGAGTCATTCCAGAGGCTTCAACCCGTGCCGCTGAACTCATTGCCGGCAACGTGGACATCATTGCGAACGTCTCCCCTGATCAAGCTGATGCCATCAACGCCAG
>CAZMCW010000367.1:0-5167 GCA_964564405.1 uncultured bacterium | reverse complement strand
GTTTCACCTTTAATTTCATCGAGCCTATTCTGATTAGTTTTCCATATATTTCATAAAACAAACAAAGATAAATGTGTGTAGACAATGTGGTTTACATGGATGTTTTATGTAATAGTTTCACATAAACTTAAATGTACGTATAGTCACGTTTCAACAAGCTGTGCTGCATTTACAAGGTTTGTGTCATCTTACTCGCGTACGTTTAGCACTTCCAAGATTAATCCCCCCATATTAAGTGAGTCGATTTCTACTCCCCTGGGTCGCACGCAACTGCTTGTGGCAGTTACTCATAGAAACGCTAGTTCTATCAGTTTCGCAAATGTTCGTGATCGACCAAGCATACACCTTTAGTTGAAGCAACTACACACACTGACAGTTTGAGGCAATAGTTTCATCAACCTCTACATATGCTTATTGTTCATCTTCATTTAGCTCACATACAAGCTCATGTACGGTAACTAAAAATACGATATTCAAGGGATAAAAAGCCTCGAGTAAGAGTTTTGTAAGAGTTCTTCGTCTAAAGTGGCTTTGGGTAGGTCTGTCGCAATGTATTGATCTAACCCATTACGTAAAAAGGCTTAGCTTACAAATGCCGATCTTTTATATATTTATCATGAGTATTGGCTTAGAAACTGCTGAGATTTTGATACAAGCATCAAAGTTTTGAGCCTTTTTGCCTTTTACAACACAATTTTTGATTGGAGGTTTATGAACGTTTCTAGCATCATGAAGTACAGCACCCAACATGTTGTGATTTTGTTGGCAATAGTGGTGTGTGGCTTCAATTTACATGCATATGGTCAAGAAGGCTCAGAGGGTTCATCTGAAGGACCGCTCCAAATTGAGCTCGAGGCTTTCCTTGTGGAGTCCGTCACCAGTGCTAGTGGGGAGGTGACAGAACGGTTTAGCCTTGCCGCCGAAGTTGTACCCGGACAAATTATTGAATATCGCCTTAATCTTTTACACATTGGCGAGGCAACCTTACCCGCTGGCGTGCGTGCGCGCGGACCTGTCCCAGATCAAACAGCGTATTTAGCTGGTAGTGCGTCACCCAGTTCAGCACTGGCCGTTTTAGAGTTTAGTGCCGATGGTGAAACATTTGCAGTTCCCCCGCTCACACGCATAGAAACAGACGCTAACGGCGACGAGGTAACTGTCGAGATTCTCCCAAGCGAGTACACCGATGCCCGCTGGACGCTCCAAGACCCGCTCGAGCCCGGCCAAGTGCTCACATTCATTTACCGTGTGGAGGTTCAATAATCGTGAAACATCATCTCTTTAAGTCCCTGCTACTAACTCTGCTAATAGCTTTGGTTGGTAGCGCGTTCGCCCAAACGGCAGCTGGCGTTATCATTACCAACCAAGCTAGCGCCGACTTTATCGACTCTGGCGGCAACGGGCAAACCACCCTTTCCAATCCTGTTGAGGTTGTAGTTTTGCCGGTTTACAGTTTCAATATCGAGCCAGACGACACGCTTGACCCAACCGGTGGCGCAGCCGATCAGGGGGAAATCCCTTCAGGTGGTGCCTTCACACCCGATCCTGCCAATACCCTGACAGACGTTGATGCTGGTAGTACCGTACAATTTAGCTACACGCTCGATAACGACGCCAACATCAACGACGTGTTCGACCTTGAAGTCATTCAAGATGGTGCAGATGACTTTGACTTCACAGGTATTCAAATCTATACCTTTGACGATCTAGATAACGATGGCGTCTATGACCCTGGCGAACCTTTATCTATTCAAGGTGGCGACACTGCTGTAATTAGTCTGGGTCCAGACGACGGCGCTGGTATAGAAGATGGTGGCGCTGGTCCCGGACTAGCAGGTAACGATTCAGTAAATATTGTCGTATTTGCAACCGTTCCTCCCGGAACCCCGGGTGGGGATGTTGCCAACCTTGATTTAGTAGCAACCAGCCAAGGTGCTACAGCAGCAGGTGACACCGACCCCAATGTCCTCTACGAAAACAACAACGTCGCACAAGCAACTGTACGTGAAACCCCTGTGATTGGTATTGCCAAACGCGTCAACGGCACGCCAACCAACAATGGCGACGGCACCTACACCGTTACATATGAACTCTTGATTGAAAACTTAGGTAACGTTGACCTTGAAGACGTCACTATTACAGACAACTTAGAGACGACCTTTGGCGCAGGTTTAAACCCCACCGTTAGCACAGCTCCTGCACTAGGCGCAACAACAGGTACGGTCGTTCTCAATTTTGATGCTGCTTACACAGGTAGCCCGCCCAACATCAATATTCTCGATACAGGTGCTGCGAATACACTTAGCATTGGTGCAACAGCCAGCATCACCTTTGGAGTAACCGTTACCAACCCGAACATTGGCACGGTTTATGACAACCAAGCTATTGTCACAGGTAATAGCACTGGCCCTGGTGATGCTACCGTTGGTGACTTTTCAGATAACGGCGACCCAACTACGCTCGACCCAGACCCCAACGGCAACAGCGACCCCGGTGCCGACGCCGGAGCCACTCCCCCTGAGGCAGTCGGTAGTGATGCTGACGACGCTAATGAGGATACGCCTACACCAGTTCAGTTCACCGAAAACCCACTGATTGGTATTTCCAAAGTCCTTAACTCAGTAACCCCAGTTGTAGGTACACCTAGCGAATACAACGTTGCGTTTACACTTCGCATCGAAAACTTTGGTGATGTAACTTTAAGTAATATTCAAGTTATCGAAGACCTAAATGCAGCCTTTGATGTTGGTAATACCGACGTTGTAAGCATTACCGCAGGACCAACCACACCAGCCACCACAGAAGACGGTAACGCTGGCTTCACGATTAATACAACTGACCCCTACGACGGTGTTGGCAATAACAACTTGCTTCAGGGTAGCAACGTTCTGCAAGTAGACGATGCCACCACAATTGCCTTTACTGTCCGCATTAACATTGACTCAGACGGCCCCGGTGGCACACCTGCTGGCCCCGGTTCTTACGTCAACACAGCTACTGCAGAAGGTAACAGCCCATCGGGAACGACCGTAGATGACGATTCCCAAAACGGTACTGACCCAGATCCCAACAACAACAACGACCCGACCGACGATAACGATCCAACACCCATTAACATTACTGAGCAGCCACTTATTGGTGTTGCTAAAGATGTGGGTCTAGTGCAAGACAACGGCGACGGCAGTTATAACGTGCCTTACATCATCACGGTTACAAACTACGGCAACGTTCCTTTAAGCGGTTTACAAGTCACCGATGATCTAACTGCTACGTTTGTGAATCCCACTGCGCCACAGCCTATTTTTAGTGTTGTTGGTGGCTCTGTAGCAAGCCCAACACTTACTGTAAATGCTGGCTTTAACGGTACAGGTGCCAACGATCTGCTTGACGGTTCGGACACCCTTGACGTTGGTGCAACAGCTACAATCACCTTTACGGTGCGCGTTGAACCTAACGTTGCCCAAGGCGTCTATGACAACCAAGCCTTTGCTGAAGGTACGAGCCCCGGCGGTACCCAAGTGACAGATACATCGCAAGATGGTCTTGACCCAGATAACAACAGCGCGCCTCCAGCTGACCCAGCTGTGAACGGCGACGGCGATCCTAGCAACAACAGCGACCCAACTCGAGTCATTATTCCTTCTGATCCGGTTATTGGGGTAGCCAAACGCTTAAGTACAGTTGATATTGATACGCCCGCAGTTGGTACTTACCGTGTGACCTACCTGATTGAAGTTGAGAACCTCGGACCTATTCCGCTAGCGAATGTACAAGTGCAAGATAACTTAACCGATACTTTTGGTGTCACGTCGTTTGCAGTCACTGTAGCGCCTACAGCAACAGGAACCCTGAATGCCAACGCTGGTTATGACGGCGTCGCCAGTGGCGACATCAACCTGCTAGCAGCAGGCAGTACCTTAGCTGTCAACACAACCGAAACCATTACCTTGGTGGTCGACGTAACGCCAGCAACCGTGCCTACCCGTCAGTACGACAACCAAGCCTTTGCGAGCGCAACCGATCCTAGTGGCGGACTAACCACAACAGATCCCTCTGACAATGGCTTTGATCCCGACCCAGATGGTGACGGCGTTGCCAACGAAGTAGACGACGGCGTCCCCGGTAACGGTACCGACTCTGACTCCAACGAAAACGACCCCACTCCGCTGATTATTCTTGGGCCAAGCGACTTAGATTTGCTTAAAGAGCAAGTTATTTGTGTGACGGCGGACTGCTCAGACGCGGCTGATCCCAACCCTGCTACTGACGGTGTAACGACACAACTTACAGCTGAACCAGGACAGTTTATCGTTTACACAATTACAGGGACAAACTCGAGCGCCGGTGATGTTACAGATGTATCCATTAGTGACATCATCCCTAACCCCACGGTGTTTGTTACCAGCACACTCAACACAGTGAGTGTTGGCGTCTTTGAGTGTCGCCAAGCTGGTCAAACAACCTTCGCGGCTGCAGATTGTGCACCTGCTAACACCGTTGTTGAAGTACGTCTCAATGATGCTGGTGGCACAGTTGCTGCTAATGGAACACGCATCCTCACCTTCGTCGTTCAAATTCCCTAACTAGCACTCTCGTCATAAGGGCTTGTTGAGATTCATTCAGCAAGTCCTACCTAGGCGCGTGCTCAGCCTATTACTTTGCTGGGCACGCAACCTCTGACACACTTGCTAGCCAAAATCTTTTTTAACAAGATTATGTACCTACTAGAAGAATTTAGTCTTCACGTCATGACATGAACGGAACAAACATGCGAAAGTACCTGACGTGCTGGTTGTTAACTGGACTTATATTTAATATTGTTTATTCTCAAACTATTAACAACCAAGCCACCTCACAATACAATACGCCAACCGGTTCCGGGGAAAGTGGCTCGAACACAGTCACGGTTGTTGTGGATGACGTCCCACCATCTGATGTAGCCCTGTTCAAGACCTCGAGCCCACCCTCAGCTACGTCTGTACTGCCAGGTAGTCCGCTGACCTACACCTTGCGCTTTCCTGGCGCAAGCACAAGCTTAGACCGCGATGTAATCAACCTTGTTTTAGTTGATTCATTCGACCCCAACTACCGCTTTTTAAACGCGCGCGTCTTGGTAGACGGTAACGAGCAACCAGGTGCCAGTCAGTTTGATGCAACCACGAGCACC
>CAZMCW010000366.1:0-5168 GCA_964564405.1 uncultured bacterium | reverse complement strand
ATAAACGGCAGCCCGACCGAAGCAAGTTGAGGTTGATGCGTGTCTGTCACAATATCGCTGGGTGATACTGAAAGTGCTGAGGCAATTAACTCCACATCAAACGGCTGTCCTAAAGTAAGCGTTTCAGGCGCTTTGAGTTCACACCAAAACCCTTTGTCCGTTGGGCGAATCGTGATAGGCACTGGCCCCGCTTTTTCTGAAAATGTGATGTTGGTATCAGCATCAATATCACCTAGTTCACCTGTGCTAGCTAAGGTAAAGGCTGTGCCAATATTCGGGTGTCCTGCAAAGGGGACTTCTTGGGTTGGCGTAAAGATACGTACCTGCCGCGTGTAATTGTCACTTGGTAACACAAAGGTGCTTTCTGAGTAATTAAACTCCCTCGCAATTTGCTGCATTTGCTCGCTGCTGAGGCCGTCTGCATGGGGTAAAACGGCTAGCGGATTGCCTCCAAAGCGGTCCGTTGTGAACACATCGCAGGTATAAAATTGATATTTCATGTTGGTATTCTAGCCTGCTCACTGAGGTTTGACAGCCTCAAAAAGGATGTTTTCTACCTTGGCTCGAGTCTCTGGGTGAAACGGAAACTTAACGCCATAGGCCCTGTACCACTCAATTGTACTCGTCCCCTTAACCCGCCCCATAGCACGCCAATCAGCGATCATCTCCAAATAAAAACGTTCCGGCATAGGGGAGACGGTGTCACCTCTAACCCAATACTGTGGATGATGCCGGTTGCGTTGATGATGCTTTTTGAGAGCGTCTATATGGGATGTGCCATCACGGTGGTAGACGACGCCAGAAAACCACTCATCTGGCAAAAATTTTGACCAGTCATGCCATAGTAGTTGCCACCAAGAGAGCCCTAGTCTGTGGCCTTCTAAGACGACAAAGTACTTGTGGTTCAACAATGATTTGAGGTAGGCAAGATGGTGCATGGCTCGAGTTTAATGTACCGTTTGCTGATACGTAACTAGCTCTATAGTACCTGTAGCTAGAACTACCCCAAAGCAAGTTGCGATGGATATGTGTCTGTCACGATGTTATTAGTTGACAGTGACGGCGCTTAAACCTATATAACGTTACACGTTATACTGTAGTGTGATTGTTTCGTTTGCTGACGCAGGTAGCGAAGCCATCTTTGAGGGTGAAGATAGTAAACGAGCACGAAAAACCTGCCCCCAAACGCTGTGGCGTGTTGCTGTAAGAAAATTAGACGCCCTCAATCAAGCCGCCGTCCTTACTGATTTACGCTCTCCACCAGGCAACTACCTTGAAGCACTTAAAGGCAACCGCGATGGTCAGCATAGTATCCGCATTAACCAGCAGTACCGCATTTGTTTTAACTGGACAGCAGAAGGCCCCACCAACGTAGAAATTACGGACTATCACTAAAATGGAGGATCATGCGTTTACCTAAGCACAGACCCCCAACCCACCCGGGTGACATGCTGCTCCACGAATTTTTAATACCGCTAGGGATGAGTCAAAAAGAATTGGCAGAACGCTTAAACGTGTCTTACCCAAGAATCAATGAACTCATTCACGCCAAGCGGGGGGTCACACCAGACACAGCCCTACGGCTTGCTCGACTCTTTGGCACCAGTGCCGAGTTTTGGCTTACAGGGCAGCTTAATTACGACTTATGGCACGCAGCTAGAAATAGTGCTGAGATCATTAGCAACATTGAACCGCTGCGGCACAGTTGAATACCCACCTCTGCTAACAGTTTCTGCGTTCAGGCTAACTTTTTTCTGTCCGCCATCGTGAGGTCACCATTATTTGTTGTTTAAGGAGAGTATATTTTGTGTAGGAGGATATATCTTAACGTTTTCAACAGAATGAAAACCTACGATTAAATTTAGCTAAGTGAACTAACATACGTGAAAGACAGTCAAAATTAAGGAGCTAGAGCATCTTGATGGACATTAAACATAACCCCGAGAAAAACCAATTTGAAGCCCAAACGAAAGAGGGAACGGCTGTTTTGGTCTACATGAAAGTGAGTGATACGCTCATTTTTCATCATACCGAAGTACCTGAAGCCCTCGAAGGTCAGGGCATTGGCAGTCAATTGGCGAAGTTTGGTTTGGAATACGTGAAAGAAAACAACATTACAGCGGCTGCTATGTGTCCTTTTGTCAAAGGTTACGTTGCTAAACATCCTGAGTATCAGAGTTTATTAAAGTTAAAGTCTTAGGGTATGTGAAAGTTGCTATTGTTTGACGACGGAGATGAAAGAGCCTCGAGCCACGTTAATGTTACTGCCAGCAATATTACAGTCAATATCGTCGCGGGCTAATACATATTGGTCTAATGCGGTATGTGTGCCAATTCCATGTCAACTGCTTTAGGTCTTACTTCTGTAGTTACAGTATTGCCCTCTAAGACAACAAATTGCCCCATCATGCCCATATCTTCATGTTCTAGAACATGGCAGTGATACATGTACGGATACGCTTCAGTTGCTTCAAAGTTAAATTTTATGAGTAATTCAACGCGATCTTTTACATGTATGGTATCTTTCCACCCTTGATTCTGAGGCGGTACGTCATCACCAATCACTTGGAAGGATGCCCCGTGAATGTGGAAGGGATGGCTATTCCAGTCTGCGGTGATAACCCACTTTTCCAACTGACCTAGCATGACGCGTTCGTTAATGACGTTCATATCCATTGGAGCACCGTTAATGCCCATGAAACCACCTGGTAAAGATTCATCCAAGCTAAAGGTGCGTGTCACTTGCACATCATTAGGGTTGTACCTTTCAATGATGTTTAGGGATGTGGTGGGTAAACTGCCTGAGCTTTGTAAAGATTGGTCAACCTTGAAGTTAACGACATTGATGTCGTAGTTTCGTTGAAACTGGTTGGCCGTCATGAGTGAGGCAGCTTGACCATTAGAAAAATCAACCAATAGTTCAACACGTTCCCCTGTCCATAGCTCAATTTGATTCATTTGGGCTGGCTTTTCTAAAAAACCACCATCACTGGCAATAACATGAAAAGGACGATTATCCGAAAAGGTAAACGCTAAACGTCTAGCGTTTGAACCATTAAGCAAGCGTAGTCTTACCCAGCCCTGCGGCACGTCTTTGGATGCGTTTATGACGCCGTTAGCAAG
This sequence comes from uncultured bacterium, assembly GCA_964564405.1. Classification (GTDB taxonomy): domain Bacteria; phylum Deinococcota; class Deinococci; order Deinococcales; family Trueperaceae; genus JBCCBI01. The sequence continues at coordinate 2,045 of CAZMCW010000366.1, read as the reverse complement.
TATCGTGTTGCCGAACATATCTTGGTGTTCTACATCCTCAGCGCTGAGGTTGTGTCCAGCGTGGTCAGCATGGTTATGCTCGCCTTCTAAAACGGTATAGGTCATGACACCATCAATAAAAGCTCTATCCTGCACCACCAGGGGAATATCATCAACACCATACACATTAGGCAAATTAAGGGCATCGCTGTTGTCATCCTCAACGATAAACAGACCTGCCAGACCGTCATAAACTTGAGTCGCGGTCAAGCCCATGACATGGGGGTGATACCAGTTGGTTGAGGCTTCCTGCCGGATTTCTAAGACTTCTTCACGTGATTCGCCAGGCTGAATGATATTTTGCGGACCACCGTCAACCTTACCGGGTATGTGCAAACCGTGCTTATGAACATTTGTGACTTCACTAAGTTGATTGTTCCAAATAAAAGTCACATCTTGCCCATTCCTGGTCAAAATTGTGGGTCCTAAAAACGCCCCCTCATACCCTTTGGTCTTACTTACTTGACCCGGAAAAAATTCAACTTCGCTCTCGGTGATATTAATTTCTATACGATTACCTTGCTCACTAGCATCAATCAATACTGGAATGGGAAGTTCTTGCTCTGGAACGTTTTGGTTTGTCAGAACACGGGTAGGATCACCGTCATCAGAACGTTGGTATGAAGAGTATGCAACACCAGCCGCAATCAATATTGTCAAGATGATAATGGAAATTCGATATCTTTTTACAAATTTCATACACTACTCCAATCAATGGGTATCAAAAGATGACTTTGATGGAGCATATTGTACGGTGTCAAATGTGAAGACCGTATGAATCGTGCTCGTCTTATAGCACAGAAGAGTATTTGTGATAGATAAACGATCCTGAGTGTTAGTTTTTGATGATGTGGGCTACCAGCCTCGAGCCACATTATCCATGCTGGGCTCGAGGCTACTTCATCAACTCATAAACGCGCTACCCGCCATGCACCAACACATCAACCGCGTTCATCGCCGACTGCGCAGCGGTGTGTACAAAGCCCCAATCATCACCATCTGTGTAGGCTTCACCCGCAAAATATACTTTGTCTGCAACAGACTCACCTAAAACTGCGACTTTACGCCAGTTTTCTGAGTCCCGCACGTATGCGCCTCGAATAAACGGCTCACGGGACCAAACTTGGGCAATATGACTGAGGTAATGCTGGCTAGCTTGACCTGCAAAGATGTCATCTAGCTCAGTGAGAATAACGTTTTTAAGCGCATCGTCTGACAAGTCTTTGTAGGTGTTAACGGGTTCGCCGACGATAAAAAACCCCAAGATATTAGCATCGGTACGACGGCCGTAGGCAGCATCGTAATAGACTCTGTCGCCCAACTGCCGTTCTGTATCTGCAAATTCCAAAAAAGTCGGATAAAACGCCTCAGCAAATTTAACAAAGACTTTCATGCCATCCCAAAACGTGACGTCATTAAAGGCATCAACTTTGTGTTGAGGTAGCTTAGGCGTAAACGTAATATCACCATCTTGCAAGATTTTTATGGGCGCAGTGACAATGGCTTTCTCGGCACTGAACTTTTGTCCGTTTTGCGTGCTGACCACAACATCCTCCCCAGAATAGTCAATAGAAGTAACAACCGTATCAAAAAGAATGCTTTGCGTCACATCTGGGGCAATGTATTGGTCAAAAAAGTCAAACCAAGACGAACCTGCAAAAAATTGATAGTCAAACTCGCCTATCTCACTGAGGTCGAGGCTGCCATCTTCCCAAAAGCCATAACTTGCGCTGGGGGCGTAGGTAGCTATGTCGAGGTTGATGCCTATTGAGGCGTCGTTGACCATGTCAGCTAGCAAGCGGGCGTCTGTATTGAGCCACTCTGCGCCTAGGGGAATAGGAAAGTCGGTAAAGCTAGTGTCTCGTTTCATTCTGCCGCCGTATACGGAGCTAGCTTCCAGAATTTGATACTCGATACCAAGTTGCCCCAACAAGTAGCCACTGAGTAACCCAGCCGCACCCGCACCAACAATCATGACGGATTTAGGAGCATTGGCCATCTGCTGA
>CAZMCW010000365.1:0-5174 GCA_964564405.1 uncultured bacterium | reverse complement strand
TAATTTTGCCACTGAGCAAGCTCAGGTCGAGTATTTACCTGAACTCGTGAATTTGCCTGCGCTCGAGCAAGCTGTGACCAGTGCTGGGTATGAGATTATAGATACATCCAAAGACGATGTGCAAGACGCTGATGAGCGGGCTCGGCTCGAGTGGCAACAGGCCAAACGGCGGGCCATGATTGCCTCAGCACTTGCGCTACCATTATTTTTATTTGAAATGCTCCCCATGCTTATCCCTGGTGGCATGATGTGGCGTAACCAGTTTGTGCCTATGCAAACCGCTAAGCTCATTAGTTTTGTGCTGGCGACGCTGGTGCAATTTGGTCCTGGGCGGGTATTTTACGGGGCGGGCATCGCCTCACTTAAAGCCAAAAGCCCAGACATGAACGCCCTTGTGATGGTCGGAACCAGTGCTGCTTACGGTTACTCGCTGGTGGCAACGTTCTTACCAAGACTATTACCGGAAGGTACCGTCCATGTTTACTACGAAACCTCCGCCGTGATTATTGCGCTGGTGCTGGTTGGCAAATACATGGAAGCGCGTAGTAAAGGTCGTGCCAGTAGCGCCATGCGCCAGTTATTAGGTTTGCAAGCCAAAACGGCTCGAGTTGAGCGGGACGGAGAAACTCAGGAACTTGCCATTGAGGCCGTGCTACCCGGTGATGTTGTCTTGGTACGCCCCGGCGAACGCATTCCGGTTGATGGTGTCGTGCAAACAGGTCAGTCGTATGTAGATGAATCCATGATTACCGGCGAACCTATTCCCAACGCCAAACATGAGGGTGATACCGTTATCGCAGGGACCATTAACAAAACAGGCAGTTTTAGCTTTGAGGCTACCGCTGTTGGTGCCCAAACCGTCTTAGCCCGCATCGTCAAACTGGTTGAAGACGCGCAAGGCTCTAAAGTTCCTATTCAAAGCCTTGGTGACAGGGTTGTGGCCGTGTTTGTGCCGATTGTCATGAGCATTTCGCTGTTTGCATTTATCATTTGGCTCATCGTGGGACCAGCGCCAGCACTCAACTATGCGATGGTCGCTGCCGTGGCTGTGTTGGTCGTAGCGTGTCCGTGTGCTATTGGGCTGGCAAGTCCCATTTCTATTATGGTGGCTAGCGGCAAAGCAGCTAACTTAGGGGTGCTTTTTCGCAAAGGCGACGCCTTACAAACCCTGCAACAAGCACGTATCTTTGTCTTTGACAAAACCGGTACCCTTACAATGGGCAAACCACAACTTACAGACATCATCCTAAGTTCAACCACAGCTTTATCTGAGGCTGATGTGCTGGGCTACGCAGCAGCGCTCGAGTCTAGTTCTGAACATCCTATTGCTACTGCCATTGTTGCTGAAGCTGAGGCTCGAGGACTAAACCTGCAACCCTCAACTGAGTTTGACGCACAACCGGGTCACGGTGTTACGGGAACTGTTAACGGCCGCAATGTCACCATTGGCAACGCACGTTTGATGGCAGATGTTGACGTTAATACGGAGGCTTTGGAAACTTCTCTCGAGCAGGCGCAAGAAGCAGGCAAAACTGCACTTTACGTAGCTGTTGAGGGTCAACTTGTAGCGGTCTTTGCCGTAGCTGACCGCCTTAAAGCAGAAAGTTATGAGGTTGTTAGCCACCTGCACACGCAAGGGTACAAAGTCGCCATGATTACTGGGGACAACGCTGTGACGGCCAACGCCGTGGGGCTCGAGCTTGGCATCGACCATGTGCTTGCAGACGTGCTACCTGCGGGTAAAGCTGACGCTGTCAAGTCCCTCCAGCAGAACGGCAAAGTTGCCTTCATTGGCGACGGCATCAACGACGCACCCGCGCTAGCCCAAGCAGATACCAGTTTGGCCATTGGTACCGGCACCGACATTGCCATTGAAAGTGCCGATGTGGTGCTGATGTCCGGTGATTTACGCGGCGTGGTGAACGCGCTAGACATCTCCAAACGCACGCTGCGCAACATCAAACAAAATTACTTTTGGGCGTTCTTTTACAACGTGCTGCTGATTCCAGTGGCTGCAGGCGTGTTCTTTCCAGCCTTTGGGGTGCTGTTTTCGCCTATGCTTGCTGCAGCAGCTATGGGCTTTTCAGATATTTTTGTGGTGGGTAACGCCTTAAGATTGAGGAATTTACGACCTATTTTGAGGGCACCTGCAGCACAGCAAGTTCAACAACCTGCAGCAACATCACCTGCTTACTAAGTACCTCCTATCTGGAAACCGCAGTTTTCGTAACATGCGTTTAGCGGTTAAGGATGGGCGCTGCTGAGTTTGATGATTACCACTTTTCAACTTGGAGGTACTTAACTCTCAAGACGAAGACGTTGACTTACCTGCCGCGCGTGCTCAGGTTCGACTTGCCACGACACGGCAACTTCCCAAGCATCTAGTAGTAACACTTCAGCGGTGGACAGGGTCTTTCCTTGTTGCCGCTGAAGTACTAATGTATCGAAGCAAGTTAGGTCACGCCGCGCTTCGTCCCAGTCAACAAGTGCCAACGTGCCATCAGCCATGACCAAGATGTTAGTGAGATTGAGGTCGCCGTGGACGATGGATTGAGGACACTCTGCAAACGCGTGCCAGTGGGTTCGGCAAACATCAACTAAGTCTGTTGGCATGGCGTTTAGGTCAACATCACCACCAGCAAGTTGATGTAGAAGTTGTTGGCTCGAGCCAAACCCCGGTCGTTGCGGCAAGTTTGCTGTCAGCTCATGAAATTGCTCGATGAAAGGCGCTAGCTCAGCAAGATGTTCAGGTTGGGCTGGTTCACCCTCGAGAAATGTCTCGAGCGTCCAACCTTGCTCAATCAACGTTCCCTGTTGACTTTGAATAAGTTTGGGCACAGCTAAGCTAACCTGCTCAGCGACTTGATACACAGGCAACAACCATTGCAACGCAGCTTCTGAACGACGCGTGCTTTTGATAACTCGAAGATGCTCACCAACACGCACCAAAAACGCCAGATTGCGGTGTCCGCCGTGTAACTGGTGAATAACCTCGCCATCACCCCACGCAAGCAGTACAACTTCAACATCATCCTGATTTCTAAGCTCATCTGTCTCAGGCATAGCCTACGGTATCGCAAATTAGGCATATCCGACGCGTACTGCTGAGCTATGCTGAGGCTTATGACATCATCTTCTAAAGTTGCGCCAAAAGTTGCTATTGTAACGGGTGCTGGGTCGGGGATTGGTCGGGCGGTGGCAGTGGGGTTGCTCGAGCACGGCTACAGTGTTGTTCTTGCTGGGCGACGGCACGAACCTCTTCAACAAACGGCAGACGCTGTACCCAACACCACCAGCCTCGTTGTTCCCACCGACGTAAGTGAACCCACATCCGTCCAAAACCTCTTTACGCAAACCCAACAGACTTATGGACGGCTTGACTTACTTTTTAACAACGCAGGTGTCAACGCGCCAGCCATCCCACTAGAAGACTTAGCCTTTGAAGACTGGCAACGCGTTATCAACATCAACCTTAGCGGAGCTTTTTTGTGTACCCAAGAAGCGTTTAAGCTTATGAAAACGCAGACGCCGATGGGCGGGCGTATTATCAACAACGGGTCCATTTCAGCGTATGCGCCGCGCCCCAATTCTGCGCCCTACACCGCCAGCAAACATGCCATGACAGGTCTCACCAAATCCACGTCTCTGGATGGTCGCAAATACAACATCGCTTGCGGGCAAATTGATATTGGTAACGCTGAAACTGAGCTTGCTGAGAAGATGAAAACAGGCACCCTCCAAGCTGATGGCACCGTTATGGCTGAACCTATGATGGACGTACAACACGTAGCAGATGCCGTCGTCCACATGGCCGGTTTGCCGCTTACTGCCAACGTGCAATTTATGACCGTGATGGCCACCGCGATGCCCTTACTTGGTCGAGGTTAATTGGACTCTGTTGCAATATCATCAACCAACTAGATAACCTGCACAAGGTCTTGATATACACATCAATAACACTCAACATTGCGTTCATTGCCCTTAAACCTGAGTTTACATCTTTCTAAACGTCTTATAGGCTGAGGATATGAAACGTTATGCACTTGTAGGAACGGGCAGCCGAGCAGGCATGTTTGTCAACGCCATCACCCAAACATTTGCTGAGCACGCAACTTTGGTTGGCTTGTGCGACCTCAGCCAAGTTCGTATGGATTGGCACAACCAGCAGCTTAAAACACGCGGGCACCCTGAGTTACCAATGTATCCAGCAGCCAACTTTGACCAGATGATTGCGGACACCAAGCCAGATGTTGTCATTGTCACCACGGTAGACGCTACCCATCACAACTACATCATCCGTGCCATGGAGCTGGGTTGTGATGTCATCAGCGAAAAACCTATGACAACGGATGAAGTCAAGGCACAAGCCATTTTTGAGGCCATCAACCAAACGGGTCAATCACTGCGCGTCACGTTTAACTACCGCTACGCGCCGGCCTACACGCAAGTGCGCAAGGTGGTTATGGATGGCACGATTGGTAGACCTTTAAGTGTCAACTTTATGTGGTTACTTGATACCAGCCACGGGGCTGATTACTTTCGCCGTTGGCACCGCGAAAAACATAACTCAGGTGGGTTGTTGGTTCACAAAGCAACCCATCATTTTGACCTTGTCAACTGGTGGTTAGCGTCTTACCCTAAAGAGGTTTTTGCGATGGGCGACTTACTTTTTTATGGAAAAGATAACGCTGCGGCTCGAGGCAAGACTTACCCCTACGCACGCTACACCGGCGAAGCAGCCGCACAAAACGACCCTTTTGCTCTCTTTTTAGATAAAAACGCGGCCATGAAGGGCTTATATCTAGACGCTGAAGCCGAAACAGGCTACCTGCGCGACCGCAATGTTTTTGGTGAGCCTATTACTATTGAAGATACCTTGAACGTCACCGCACGCTACCACAACAACGCGCTACTTTCGTACAACTTAGTTGCGTTTAGTCCTTGGGAAGGCATGAAAGTTGCCATCACCGGGGATCAAGGTCGGGTGGAGCTTGAGGTGGTCGAGTCGGTTGAACACCTCAAAAGCGATCAAGAGCGTAGTGTTACTGCCAGTAAAGGCAGTTTCAAACAGACAAGCCTCACTGTGTTTCCTATGTTCCAAGCCCCTTATGAGGTGGAGATTCCTGCGGGTGAGGGTGGTCACGGCGGTGCTGACCCGGTGATGCTCGAGCAAA
>CAZMCW010000364.1:0-5194 GCA_964564405.1 uncultured bacterium | reverse complement strand
TGAGCTTGCCCTGGACTTAAGTGAAAGCTAGTTGGATTGCCAAGTCCGTCACAAGTTGCATAAATCTTCGTACTCAAGCCCCCTGCTGAGCGTCCAATACATTCCTTATCTCGATTCCCCCTTTAGCACCGCTAGCATGTTGATGAACCCGCACGATGGTGCTATCAATCTCGGCGTACTCATTGTCTGCATCCGCAGCAAGATATGCAAACACCTTCTCCCACACGCCTCCAACAGACCACCGTCGATGTCGTCTAGCAACGCTATTCCAGTTGCCAAAACGAGTTGGTAGATCACGCCAGGGTATCCCTATACGATAACGGTAAATCACCGCTTCAACGAACAACCGATTATCCCTTGCTGTGACCCCTACGCTTCCTTCTCGACCGGGCAACAACTCCTTTATCCGTTCCCACTGATCGTCGCGCAAACCATACCGTCTTGTCATGTCCTACTTTACTATTTGTCCACACGCCCTAGCCAAATGTGTTAAAGCTTGGGTTAGAGTACCTGCCTTAGGGGCTATTTTTTAGAGTCTATTTGACGTTGCCTGAGGCAGTGCTCGGTCCAAAATAATAGAAGTAAGGATCGCTGCGGGTATCAAAAACACGAAGCTGACCATCATGGCAGGTTGAATGCCCCACACCTCTTGCAAACGCCCAATACCAATGTAAAGAATCCCTGCCGTGCCCCAGGTGAGTCCCATGAGCATGCCCGACGCCGTCGCAACTGCATGGGGCGCAAGGTCTTGGGCGGTAACAACCAATAGCGGCACAGGTGCATTGGTGAGCGCGCCAGATAATGCGATGAGTACGTAATAGACTAGACTACCGGGCACAACTTGTAAGGCAATAACCATGAGCGGGAGCGATGCCAACATGCAGCCGACAATGAGGCGTTTACGCCCTAAACGAGGCTCGAGCAAGCCAGACAAAAGCACCCCAACGGCCGAAGATGCACTGTACAACGCAACTGTCCCACCAATAATACTGGCATCTTGAGCATAGTTGTGAATTTGTACTAAGTAGAGGGGCATGGCATTTGAAAAACCTATAAAGGCCATACTGCGCATGACACCTGCTAGCGCGAGTAAGCCCACGGGCCCCCGCACTAATTGCCAGTCGATGAGTTTGGGGCGTTTACTACCTGTTGCACGGGTTTGCTGGGGAGTAAACGTGTAAATAGCAAAGGCCATAATCACCCCAGGAATCATGAGCCAAGGCACGCGCTGTACGCCAAAACTGCGAATAACCGCGAGCACTGCAATAGGTGCGAGCGCAGAACCAGCCGGTCCCGCCGACGTAAAACAAGCAAGCCACAGGCTTTTGTTAGGACGGTTGCCGCTAGCTGCACGCACAATACTGGTTGCAGATGGGTGAAATGCTGCTGACCCCAAACTCCCAAATGCCAAAAGTATAAAAAATAACCATAGGGTCATGGCACTTGCAATAAAACTCAACAAAACCGATACTGCTAGCAGTCCTAACGACCCCACTAACCGTTTACCCCAACGGTCAGACAGTGCCCCAAACACAGGTTGTAGTACATTTGCTGTTAGTGAATTTGTAGCTACAAACACCGCGAGCACGGTTTCACTGAGTCCAAAACGCGCTTGAATAGTAGGTAGCAGTGCTGGTAACAAGTTGGCAAACCCATCATTAAACGCGTGTGAGACAATCAGTAGGGCAGCAAGGCTCGAGCCTGTAAGGGTGAGGCGGTTGCGGGTAGCGTGGGTAGAGACAGACATATTGTTAAGGCTATCACCTTCTGCCTGATGACACTCTGCCTAATGACACTCTGCTTAGTGACACTGTCAATGTAGACAATATCCAACACTTGCTGCAGCAATCAATACTTGAACGTCGCATCAGCTATGATAGGAGACCTTCTCAGTACGATGCTAATCATCGTATAAGGACCCTAACGACTTTCTGTGTGCCAATTAAAGGAGCGTCATGCAGCTACTCTTACCCGTTTACTTGCCAACCTTACTTATTGCGATTAGTGACGGCATGATGGCCACAGTGCTCCCGCTTTACGCGCGTGGTGCTGGGTTTTCCTACGGCTTGGTAGGTGTCATTTTAGCAGGTGAGGCTATCGGGATGCTGCTGACAGATATTCCAGCAGGCACGCTCTTACGGCGTATTGACCGCAAGATCATTATGATTGTCGGCGGGTCTGCACTGGCACTGACAGCGGGCGCGCTGATGCTGACCGAAGCAGCTTGGGGAATGCTGATGTTGCGGGTGCTAGCGGGGGTGGGCGCGGGCTTATTTAATGTCTCGAGACATGCCTACTTAGCTGAAAACGCTAGCAGCCACGGGCGCGGCCGAGCCATTGCCATTTTTGGTGGGGTGAACCGAATTGGTGTATTCGTAGGTCCATTACTCGCAGGTACAATTGCGAGCCGGGCTGGGCTTAGCTTGCCGTTTGCCCTTTGTGCTGGGTTTAGTATTGCGTCGGTCATAAGTGTGGTTGTGTTTGCAAGAAGGGGTGACCTCGAGCGCAAACCCAACGACTCTACACGGGAATCTGCCCGGCGGCATCTTGCCAAAGTTGCTTACGACAACCGTACCTTACTGGCAACAGCCGGACTTGCTCAACTCTGTGCACAAGGGGTACGCGCTGGGCGCAAGGTGGTAATTCCACTGGTAGCAAGTAGTGTGCTCGAGCTAGATGTCGCTGCCATCGGCTGGATTTTGGCGTTGTCTGCGCTGGTAGATATGTCTTTGTTTTACCCAGCAGGTTGGCTCATGGACAACTTCGGGCGCAAATACGCCATTGTGCCGTGCTTTCTTATTCAGTCCATCGGCATGTTGCTCGTGCCACTCAGTACAGGGTTTGGGACCTTACTCGCTGCAGCGTGCCTCATTGGCTTTGGTAACGGACTTGGTTCAGGCACTATGATGACCCTTGGTGCTGATCTAGCGCCCAAAGCTTCCCTCGGGGAATTTTTGGGCGTGTGGCGGCTTATTGGGGATGGCGGTGGCGTCATCAGCCCGTTAATTATTGGCACTATTGCCGATGTACTTACCTTGGGTGCAGGCACAATTGTGATTGCTTGTGTTGGGCTTGTGGGGACAGGTTTGTTTGCGTTTAGCGTGCCTGAAACCAACAGGCGGACGCCTGCATCTGTACCTTAGGCAGGCAATATCTCAAAGTGGGTGATGTATCTACCTACCAGTAATATCAAATCAAAAAATATTGACATTCATCACTGTTTTACTACGCTATTAGTTAGATTTTACAGTGAATACAGCAGTATTTGAGGTGGATGTCAGTTCGGGGAAACCAGTTAGGTGCGGAGTAATATACTCAGCTGAAATCTGATAATCTCCTTCTTCAGAAAGCAAGTACGTGAATCGTATTATTTCATCTAATTCCACCATATTCCTGAGATCGGTAGTGATAGTGACCTCTTCATTTGGATTCAAAACAGTAAATTCATTTACAAGTGCACTAAAACCTAATCTAACCTCTGGCCCATTCCAACGAATTCTACGCCCTTCAGAGTCAGAGATGTTGAGCCAAATAGGTGGTGAATTAGGCCTCATAAATTCAGGCAAAACTGTCACGGGACTGGAAGAGACATTTTTAAGCACAATTGTTAGCAGTACAGGGTCAAGTTGTCCGTACACATCTTTATCCAAAGATAATGTTAGCTCTAAGTCTGGAGTTTGTTGGCTTTGTAACGAGTTAGCTTCTTCTCCACTAGTTGTAGTAGAAGACCCAATAGTGAATCCAACAGTATTTGAGGTAGATGTTAGTGGGGGAAATTCACTCGGAAAAGGGGTAACGTACTCGGCTGAAATTTGATAACTTCCCTCTTTAGAAATAATATACCTGTAAGAAACTGGTTCATTCTCTTGTTCCACGTTTCTCAAGTCTGTAGTAATAGTTATTTTTTCGTTAGGATTAAGTACACTAAATTGATTTGCTGGATATACCAAGCTAATGTCTGCACCAATCCATCGCACGCTGAGTCCTTCAGGATCAGAAAAGTTAAGTCGAATAGGGTCCGCACCTGGCCAGACAAATCGGGGTAAGACCATTACAGGATTAGAAGAGATATTTTTAAGCACAATTGTTAGCAGGACGGGGTCAGATTGTCCGTATACATCTTTATCCAAAGATAGTGTTAGCTCTAAGTCTGGAGTTTGTTGGCTTTGTAGCGAGTTAGCTTCCTCTTGAGCCCAAGAGATGGCACACACGCCTATCAGTAACCCAAGTAAGATTTTCATGGCTTTATCTTAAAGCATTTTCATCTAAGGCGGATTTAGCCTACAAGTAAGTCTCGAGCACTTGTTCCATGCCCTTGCCAGCTAACACCCAGCAAATCCGCCACCGTTGCACCAACATCTGCAAAACTAGCCCGCGTACCTAACTCAACAGGGTTGATGTTCTCGCCATACACTAGCCACAAGCCGTATTCCCGCGTGTGGTCGGTACCATGCCAAGTAGGGTCGTTGCCGTGGTCGCTAATAAACATCAGCACGTCATTCGCTGTCATGGCACTGGTAATGTCATCTAGACGATCATCAACGTCTTTGAGCGCTTGGGCGTAACCGTCTGGGTTACGGCGGTGTCCGTATAACGAGTCAAACTCAACCAAGTTACAAAAGATGAGCCCGTCTGGATGTTGCTTCATAGCGTCAATAGTTTTAGTGATACCATCCAAATTGGAGTCGGTATGAATTTCTTCGGTGAAGCCGCTGTGATTGTAAATATCTGGGATTTTGCCAACGCCAACAACAGCTTTACCAGCGTCATACAAAGCGTTGAGAACTGTTGGATGAGGTGGTGATAGCGAAAAGTCTTTGCGAGCTGAACCGATGCGTGTAAATGCACCCATCTCACCCTCAAATGGGCGGGCAATGACTCGAGCAACGGCATACTCACCTTGTAAGACATCCCTAGCGACGCGGCACCACTCGTACAAAGTTTCTAAGGGAACTTTGTCAACATGGGCAGCAATTTGGAAGACGCTGTCAGCACTGGTGTAAACAATCGGTAAACCGCTAGCTAAGTGTTGCTCGCCAAGTTCATCAAGGATAGCTGTGCCAGACGCAGGTTTATTGCCTAAGTGCCCGCCTGTGACGGCATCAAACGGGGTCATGACGGCATCTGAAAATTGTGTGAAGGTTTGAAACGGGTGCTCGAGCACAACCCCCATAAATTCCCAATGCCCGGTCGA
>CAZMCW010000363.1:863-5202 GCA_964564405.1 uncultured bacterium | reverse complement strand
GCTGTCCCCTACAGAAAAACGTGCGTTGCTCGAGGTACGCAGTCACAAATACTTAAGTCGCGCAGACCTAGTGCATACGCTTGGCTTTTCCAAATCAACCGTCAGTACAACCATCAATAAACTCATTCAATTAAGATTACTGGAAGAACACCGCGAAAAGCCTACTAGTGGACAAGTAGGACAACCTGCGTTGCGGCTCAACGTCGTCCCGGACGCATTGCGGTTTGTGGGGCTCAATCTGTCTACTCGAGGCATATTTGCAGCTGTATGCAACTTTGCCTGTGAGCCCTTGTGGGTTTCTGAACCTGTGCCGCTCCCCAAATCTGCAGCGGACGTTGTGCGCGTGAGTCAGCAGCTTGTTGCCCAGGCTTTTGAACAAGCAAGATGCCAAACGGACATCGGGATTTACATTCCGGGTGTGCTTTCGCCAGACGGTGATATTTTAGAATTAACCCCTAAACAACAACATGTCCCTTTTGAGGATGTGATTAAGAGCTTGTCGCAAGCCTATCCGGAAAGCCAGATTTTGGCGTCCAACGCGTCTGACATTTTGTTACAAGCGCTCGAGCCAGACAATCACCAACACGTCATTTTTCTTGTGTCAATGGCAGATGGCGTAGGGGCAACCACGTTTAACCGCGACCAAATTTTTCGTGGTGGCTTTAATCAAGCGTCTAACTTTGGTGGGCTTATTCCCGAAACGGGTCCCCGACCAAGCTTGCCAGACTTGGCAGTACACCTGGGCATACCCGTAGAAGACTTATCGCTCGAGTACCTTGATGATCTATTTCACGCGGGTAATCAGTCTTTACTTGCCTGGATCGAAGACCGAGGCACGCGGTTATCACAACCTTTAAGTGCCGTTGTGCAGCTCATCAACCCCAACAAAATAGTGTTTGGTGGTAATTTTCCGGCATCTATTTTAGCGGCATTGATGAAGTTTGTAGACCTCTCTGTCTACGATTTACCTAACCGCTTAGCTGTAGCAAAACCAGAATTGTCGGTAGCTAGGGTGGTGGGGGATCACTCGAGAACGCTGAGTGCTGCAACCATTCCAATTGCACAGCTTCTCTACGAAAGTGTTTAGCCATAGCATAAGTGTAGATTGATTGTGTTGTTGTGTGGCTAAAACACAGCTTTGAGGTGCTCGAGCCGATAATTACGCTGACTCCCACAAATCAGCACGGCATCAAAGCGAAGGGGTAAGTCGTCGCGCCCATGCACTTGGCTCATGTACTGCAGCGCGGCACGTTGCAAGCGCAAGATTTTGCGGTTGTCGATGGACTCGGCAGGTGTGCCGTAGGCATTGGTGGTGCGTTGTTTCACCTCAACAAACACCAACACACTGCCATCTTCAATGATTAAATCGACCTCAGCGTCTCGCACATGATAGTTTTCCTCGAGTACCTCGCAGCCTTGGCGCTCGAGATACTGCCGTGCCACCCCTTCAGACCAGTGTCTCATGCCGCTCATCATAAAACTGAGCAGAAGCTCTAAAACAGTGTTTGCCTAGACAATGAAGGAAGTATGAAGGGTTATTCTGTACTTTCATTATGATGTCCTGACATTAGCCGTTTAAACATCATTTTTGCTGGGGCAGCTCAGCATTAGGTGTCATCATGTTGCGCATAACGCCATGTATTTGCGCGATAAGCCTGACTGAAAATCCAACCAAATGCAAACCCGTAAATAATTAGCCCAATGACCCCAACCCATCCCAATACATGAGGGGGCACATTAGGATGAATCACCTGACGAAATGACGCTGCTGGTACGTACCAAGCCCTGCATACTGTCGACTGCCAAACAAGACAATGCAGGAGGGGTAACGTCCACAGCACACCCACCACACAGTATCCGCAGGTGATGCTGCGCCAAACGTTAAACACTCTGTAAACGCGGCTATCTACATGACTTAGTTCAAGCGGTAGCACGAGCCGTAGCGGAATTAGCACACGCGCAAGGATGCCCGTGACAAACCCAAGCGGCGTTTGAGCGATCAGCAAATATAAGCTCACCATTAATAATGCCGACACGCGCCAGTAGCCAATGAGCCTCTGCTTTAAGCGAGGCTCTTGCCAAGCTGCACTCAGAAATCCAAGCGGCATCACGACTGTAAGTAATACAGCCAAGAGAAAGTCTAAATTCATGAGGCCTATGTAGATGCGCATGTCACCATGACTTTAATGCCTCGTCTGTGAGCTGGCAAGAGTCAAGTATGCAATACGGTGATATAGGTAACTTTTCCATGCCCTGCAGTTTTATTCTGTGGCGCATGGTTTGATAAGGCTTATGGTTTGATAAGGCTCGAAGCCTAAGATGATTCCCTACACGTCGAATGAACGTGATACTCACAATCAATCTCTGACTTGAATCTATTGACTTAAATCTATTGATTTGAACGAGGTGACAGCATGGCTGCAGATAACACCCTCAACGCTGAACAGATACGCTTGCGTGACCACCGTGACCGTCGTGCCAACTGGCGTAACTGGGGGCCTTACCTTAGCGAACGCGCCTGGGGAACCGTCCGTGAAGACTACAGCAAGGGAGGAGATGCGTGGCAGTATTTCCCATTTGAACACGCACATCGCCGTACCTACCGCTGGAACGAAGACGGCCTCGCGGGTATTTCAGACAGATACCAGTACCTCTGTTTTGCGCTGTCGATCTGGAACGGTCAAGACAATATCCTCAAAGAACGCATGTTTGGGCTTACCGGCCCGCAAGGCAACCATGCTACCTAAAAGAGCCAAAAGAGTATTACTTTTACTTAGATAACACGCCTACCCATAGCTACATGCGAATGCTCTACAAATATCCTCAGCAAGCGTTTCCATACCAGCAACTTATAGATGAAAACGCCCGCCGTGGTTACGACGATTTTGAGTATGAGCTTTTGGATACAGGCATTTTTGATGAAGACAAATACTTTGATATCTTTGTGTCTTACGCCAAAGCGGATCAGAATGACCTAGTAATTGAGCTAGAGGTGGTTAACCGTGGGCCAGAGGCTGCCACCCTCACGCTGTTACCAACCCTGTGGTTTCGCAATACATGGGACTGGGGTTATGAAGCTGGGCCGATGGGAGACGTTCCCGAGAAACCGCAGATGGAGCTCGAGTCCCCAACTTGCATCCTCGCAAATCACCCCGCGCTCGGTGATTACCATTTGTATGCTGATGAACCTGGCAAGGCTTTATTTACTGAAAACACCACCGACCTCACTATTTTTGACCAAGACAATTCTCAACCTTATATCAAAAACGCGTTCCACAAAGTCGTTGTAGAGGGTGATGATAGTGCTAGCAATCCTGCTAACGTGGGCACCAAAGCTGCGTTTGTGTATGACATTACGCTCGAGGCTGGCGCACGTCAGACAATTTATTTGCGACTCACAGATGCCAACCTCACCACACCTTTGGCAAATGCCAAGAAAGTTATACAAACGCGCAAAGATGAAGCGGATAGCTTCTACCAAACCTTGTGCAACCCGCACGTGAATGACGACGAGCGCAACATTCAACGGCAAGCGTTTGCTGGTATGTTGTGGACAAAACAACTTTACTACTACGACGTACCTCAGTGGCTCGAGGGCGACCCCGGCACGCCCACACCCCCAACAAGCCGAAAAAGAGGGCGCAACGCCCACTGGCAACACTTGCACAACTTTGACATTATCTCTATGCCAGACAAATGGGAGTACCCGTGGTATGCCACTTGGGACTCGGCATTTCACTGTTTGCCGTTTGCGCTTATTGATCCAGACTACGCCAAACGGCAAATGGTGCTGTTTTTGCGCGAGTGGTACATGCATCCAAACGGGCAATTGCCTGCCTACGAGTGGAATTTTGAGGACGTAAACCCTCCCGTGCACGCGTGGGGTGCATGGCGTGTCTACAAGATTGATGCCAAAATTACCGGCCAACCCGATCGTGACTTTTTGGAGCGTGTCTTCCACAAGTTACTCCTGAACTTTACCTGGTGGGTCAACCGCAAAGATGCTGAAGGCAACAACATTTTTGAAGGTGGCTTTTTAGGTATGGACAACATCAGCGTGTTTGACCGCAGCGCTAGTTTGCCTACCGGCGGGCACATTGAACAGTCAGACGCTACAGCTTGGATGGGCTTTTTTAGCCTCACCATGATGCAAATGGCGTTAGAGCTCGCCAAAAACAATGACATTTACCAAGACACTGCAAGTAAGTTTTTTGAACACTTTTTGAGTATCGCTACTGCCCTCAACAACTGCGGTGGGCGCGGCTACAGTTTGTGGGATGAAGACGATCAGTTTTTTTACGATGTTTTGCACTTACCTAACGACAACGTGATTCACTTA
>CAZMCW010000363.1:0-853 GCA_964564405.1 uncultured bacterium | reverse complement strand
TCGTAGGCCTTCTTACGCTATTTGCGGTTGAGACGTTAGAACCAGAATTGCTGGACAAGATGCCCGACTTTACCCGCCGGATGAACTGGTTTGTAGATAACCGCCCGTGGTTATCGGGCAATATAGCCAGTGTCTTTAAAGCCGGGCAAGGCGAGCGCCGTCACGTGTCACTGCTGACGCGGGAACGGCTCGAGCAAGTCCTCAACTACCTTTTCGACGAAGATGAGTTTTTGTCTCCTTACGGCATCCGCTCACTTTCCAAGGTCCACGAAAATCAACCTTACACCCTGCAGGTAAATGGCACTGCCTACACGGTGCGCTATCTACCTGCTGAATCAGACAGCGGCCTCTTTGGCGGCAACTCCAACTGGCGTGGACCCCTTTGGTTTCCCATGAACTTTTTAATTATTGAGTCGTTACAAAAGTTTCATCACTACTATGGTGACGACCTCAAGGTAGAATTTCCAACGGGGTCAGGCGCGTACTTTACGCTTTGGGATATTGCCACTGAACTGTCGCAGCGGCTCATTAGTATTTTTGCTAAAGACACCCACGGGGAGCGGCCTGTTTACGGCGGCTCAACAACATTTCAAGAAGATCCTCACTGGCGTGACTACGTGCTCTTTTACGAGTATTTTCATGGCGATAACGGCGCGGGACTAGGCGCAAGTCACCAAACAGGTTGGACAGGATTAGTAGCTAAGTTGATTCAACAATCGGGTGGTAAAGATATAGTTTGATGTCCAAGCTAGGTGATACCGTTTCTGGTTGATTCTTTGTGGAATTAGCGTCACCCAAAGTTACAGCGTTTCCACAAGTAACTGCCACAGGCAGTTGCGCGTGCGACCCAAGG
>CAZMCW010000362.1:0-5207 GCA_964564405.1 uncultured bacterium | reverse complement strand
TACTTTGTAACCGCGGTGACAACACCCGCACCGACCGTGCGACCGCCTTCACGAATCGCAAAACGCAAGCCTTCTTCCATGGCAATGGGCTTGATCAGTTCTACATCAAGTTCCACGTTGTCACCTGGCATGACCATCTCTACATCCGTAGGTAAGCTCACGACCCCCGTTACATCTGTAGTACGGAAATAAAACTGGGGTCGGTAGCCAGTGAAAAACGCACTGTGCCGTCCACCTTCTTCTTTTTTCAAGATGTAAACAGAACCTTTAAAACCTGTGTGCGGGGTAATGCTGCCTGGTTTAGCCAGCACTTGTCCCCTCTCGATGTCGTCACGCGAGACGCCCCGCAAGAGCACGCCTACGTTATCGCCGGCAATCCCTTCGTTGAGCACTTTACGGTGCATCTCAACGCCAGTAACGGTTGTTTTTTGAGTGTTAGATAGACCGACGATCTCAACTTCTTCACTCACTTTGACAATGCCACGTTCAACCCGACCGGTTGCTACGGTACCGCGACCGGTAATGGTAAACACGTCTTCAACTGGCATAAGGAAAGGTTTATCGACATCGCGTTCAGGAGTTGGAATGTAACTATCGATCTCATCGAGCAAGTTCCAGATTCTATCCACCCAGTCGTCGTCACCACGGACGGTGTTAGGGTTGCCGGTCAGGGCTTCAAGGGCTTTGAGAGCTGAACCTTGGACAACAGGAATATCATCGCCGGGGAACTCGTAGTCCGACAGAAGTTCACGCACTTCCATTTCGACAAGCTCGAGCAACTCTTCATCGTCGACCATATCCGTTTTGTTCATGAACACGATAATAAACGGCACGCCCACTTGACGGGCCAGCAAGATATGTTCACGTGTTTGTGGCATAGGACCGTCAGCTGCCGAGACCACCAGCACAGCGCCGTCCATTTGGGCAGCACCGGTAATCATGTTTTTTACGTAATCCGCGTGTCCCGGGCAATCCACATGGGAATAGTGACGCGCAGGAGTCTGGTATTCAACGTGCGAGGTGTTAATCGTAATTCCCCGGGCTTTTTCTTCAGGTGCTTTATCGATCATGTCATAAGACTGGGTTTCAATGCTTGGATCAGCTGCAGCAGCTGTAAACGTAATTGCTGCTGTTAAGGTTGTTTTACCGTGATCTACATGTCCAATCGTGCCGATGTTGACATGCGGTTTGGTGCGCTCAAATGTCGCTTTTGCCATTTCTCTCTCCTTTGAGAACTTGTGTAGGTTTAACTAACGCCTAGTTACACCGATTCAGATTGAATACTTTATAAACTCCTGCGGGCTTTACACCGTCCCAACCGGAATCGGATACTGTTTCTGCACCTTCCAAGTGAGTTACCAGTAAAGACTACA
This sequence comes from uncultured bacterium, assembly GCA_964564405.1. Taxonomy (GTDB): domain Bacteria; phylum Deinococcota; class Deinococci; order Deinococcales; family Trueperaceae; genus JBCCBI01. The sequence continues at coordinate 3,834 of CAZMCW010000362.1, read as the reverse complement.
CACTAGTCAGTAGATTGCTCGCACCCACCTGAGTACGAGCAAGTTATTCATACTAGTAACCTTACTTTTTAACTAAATCTTCTTGAATATTTTTGGGTACAGGTGCGTAGTGATCTAAGAACATAGTGAAGGTTGCCCGACCTTGCGTAAGACTGCGCAAATCTGTAGCATAGCCAAACATTTCAGCAAGGGGTACGTGGGCATTCACCACTTGGGCGTTACCTCTAGGTTCCATGCCTTGAATCTGCCCACGGCGGCTGTTAAGGTTGCCAATAACATCGCCCATGTTGGCCTCTGGCGTGACGACCTCCACGCGCATAATGGGCTCGAGTACCGTAGCAGCACCTTTGCTCATCACTTCACGAATAGCCATAGATGCGGCAATTTTGAAGGCCATTTCCGAAGAATCCACTTCGTGGTAACTTCCATCGTAGAGTGTCACTTTCATGTCTACGATAGGAAAGCCAAGGAGTGGCCCGTTTTGCATGGCTTCTTCAACACCTTTTTGGACAGCCGGAATATATTCTCTGGGAACTGTGCCCCCAACAACAGCATTTTCAAAGACAAATCCTTGACCCCGGTCGAGCGGTTCAGCTTTGATTTTTACGTCACCATATTGACCACGCCCACCTGATTGACGCACAAATTTACCTTGCACATCGGTAGCTCTGCTGATGGTTTCACGGTAAGCAACTTGCGGCGCACCCACGTTAGCGTTAACGCTAAATTCGCGCTTCAAGCGGTCAACGATGATCTCGAGGTGAAGCTCACCCATACCTGAAATTTTGGTTTGGCCTGTTTCGGAATCTGTTTCGATACGGAAGGTTGGATCTTCTTCAGCTAACTTGTTGAGGCCACTACTGAGCTTGTCTTGGTCAGCTTTGGAAGCGGGTTCAATTGCAACAGTGATGACGGGTTCAGGTATCTCGATAGACTCGAGCACAATAGGCTGATCTGGGTCACACAACGTATCGCCAGTTGTGGTGTCTTTAAGTCCAATGACTGCACCTAAGTCACCCGCGGCAATGCTTTCAACTTCTTCACGTGAGTTGGCGTGCATCTTAAGTAGACGGCCAATGCGTTCTTTGCGCTGTTTTGATGCGTTCCATACGTAAGAACCCGACTCTAAAATACCCGAATAGACCCTCACAAAGGTAAGCCGGCCCACATAAGGGTCTGTCATAATTTTGAATGCAAGTGCAGACGTTGGCTCACTAACATCTGCATGACGAGGTTGCTCTTCGTCACTCCCTGGTACAACACCTTGAATCGGTGGAATATCCAAAGGGCTAGGCAAATACAAGGTGACAGCATCAAGCAAACGCTGGACACCTTTGTTTTTGAGTGCTGAGCCGCATAACACTGGGAAATGTTGTAATTTGATTGCACCCTGACGAATTGCATTATTTACAATTTCTTCAGGAATATCTTCACCCTCGAGGTAAAGCATAGCCAGCTCATCGTCACTATCAGCAAGCTGCTCAATCATATGAGCACGCTTTTCTGCAGCCAATTCAGCGTATTCTTCAGGAACATCAGTCTCTTGAATATCTTGACCGAGGTCGTCCATGTAGATGTACGCTTTCATGGTGACTAAGTTAATGACACCTTTGAAGCTGTCTTCAGCTCCCATTGGCCATTGAATAGGCACAGCTTTAGCACCAAGGCGGTCGTCCATAGAGTCAAGCACCATCTGAAAGTCTGCGCCTGTTTTATCCATTTTGTTGGCAAAAGCTAGGCGCGGCACCCGGTAGCGGTCAGCTTGACGCCAGACGGTTTCACTTTGGGGTTCAACCCCTTGACTAGCATCAAACACAGCCACAGCAGCATCGAGTACCCGCATGGAACGTTCAACTTCCATGGTGAAATCCACGTGCCCAGGCGTATCGATGATATTAATACGTGTATCATCCCAAAAACACTGGGTTACCGCTGAAGTAATAGTGATACCACGCGCTTTTTCTTGTTCCATCCAGTCCATCTGCGAGCCACCCTCGTGGGTTTCGCCCATTTTGTGGATGCGCCCAGCGTAAAACAAGATGCGCTCAGTTAGGGTTGTCTTACCAGCATCAATATGTGCAGCGATGCCAATGTTACGGGTTTGTTTTAGGTCGGTGGCGGTTACTGCCATAGTCCCTCCTGATTAAGTCTTGCGGATTTACCTAGTAGCGGTAGTGAGCATACGCGCGGTTGGCTTCAGCCATGCGCTCAACGTCATCTTTTTTCTTAACAGCACCGCCACGTCCTTGGGCAGCGTCGAGTAATTCGCCGGCAACCCGCTCTACAGCTGTGCGCTCAGGACGAGCGTCAGATGCAGCTGCTAACCAACGAAGTGCAAGTGACTCAGCACGGCGTGGGGCTACTTCAACGGGAACTTGATAGGTTGCGCCACCTACGCGGCGGCTTTTAACCTCGGTACGCGGTTTGACATTGTCGATAGCTTGGCGAAATACCTTGAGAGGTTCTTGGCCACTGCGCTCTTGAATGAGCCTGCACCCACCGTAAAAAATCCTGCTAGCGAGGTTTTTCTTACCGTCACGCATGAGTTTGTTGACAAATGCAGTGACAGTGGTATCGCTATAGACCAAATCGGGGTGTAATTTACGAACTTCTGCGCGTCTTCTACGTCCCATAATTATCCTTTAGGCTTTTTTGTGCCGTACTTACTGCGGCCTTGATTGCGTTGCACGTAGCGCCCTACCCCAACACCAGCGCAGTCTAGTGCCCCACGTACGATGTGATAACGCACACCGGGCAAATCTTTGACCCGACCGCCACGAATAAGTACTGAGGAGTGTTCTTGTAGATTATGTTTTTCGCCTGGAATGTAAGCAGATACTTCATAGCCACTTGAAAGACGCACACGGGCAATTTTACGAAGTGCAGAGTTAGGCTTTTTAGGCGTTTGGGTTTTAACAACTGTGCAAATACCACGACGTTGCGGACTCCCTTTGAGGGCAGGTGTCTTGGTTTTTTTGCGCACAACTTTGCGACCTTTTCTGAGAAGTTGATTGACCGTTGGCAGTGTGACCACATTCCTTTCTTAACAAACCTTTTTAGTAAACCCAACGCGGTACAAGCGTTGGCATGCTCGTCGTTGTGTTGGCATCACAAGATTGTCCCGACTCCACACCGCAGCGTTGCGCGGCTCGAGCCTTCAACCAAGACTTGCCCCCAGAGGGGTAATACTCGGCGTGTAGCGACCTAAGTTAGCTTGTGATGCTTGATACGTTGTTGCTGTTTCCTCGTTGCTGCTTCTCGAGTAGCATTTACCAGCCACGTGGCACTCTTAAGTGATAGTCCTTAACAAGAACCATTAAGCACAATCCAGTAGAAGGTCGACCAGCTAGGAAGCGTGCACAATTTTTTCGGGACTTTGTGGCGTGTGTTTATCCCCTTAACGCCTCTCAACCTCAATTAAGCAGTGAATCACAGCAGTTAGTAAAGCAATAAAACATTATGCCCACCAGACTTAGCATTGCAAGCCTAGGGACTCAAACTTTTGAATTATAGGACGTGTACGTTGAATATGCAAGTGCTGAGCGCTACCAAAACACGTGAACCCGCTGTTCAACGAAGTATATTCTCACAAAACACCTTCATCATTTGTTCATGTTGTAGTGGTTGCGAAATTAGCACTTAAACTACCATACGCTATAGATCTGTGTTCACATTTAAAACTAGGCAAGACACCAGACGCGAAAAATGTTCGCAAACTAGTACAGACAGCGCTATGGTATGCGTTCTTCATCAGCACGTTGATACGAATACATTAAGTTAAGTTCTCATATTACAATACTTCGGACACTTATTGAGGTGTTTGAGTCCGATGCT
>CAZMCW010000361.1:0-5230 GCA_964564405.1 uncultured bacterium | reverse complement strand
TCCGGCTAGTGACAAGTTGTGAGAGTACGCCTTCAGAAGAGCGCCTGTCAAGGGGGTAGCGCACATCCGCTTACTCACTACACTCACCATCCTCCTCAAAGTCCTTTTGGGACGCATTTTTGAAGAAAAGACGTTACCAATAAGATTGCTGACAGCCTCGAGCCAACCCCACCCACTCAATTTCGCAGGATTACTTAGCTCGTTGCTTTGACCCCACACCATAAGGTCACACACCACCAATATGTGTGTGAGCACGCAATTTTACTTAGCGTGGTGGGCAAAAATAAAATCGAAAACAAAAATACTGACATTTGCTTGTGGCATTTTGCTTATGCAAAGACCGCTACCGTAAGATGTTTTTGCGCTGCATAACTTGCATTCTCGTTAACATAGTTTAGATCTACTTAAAAACTATGCGAAGATGGTTTGAATTGCCGTACAACAATGAAGATGGTTTGAATTGCCGTACAACAATATTGTCAGTATGAAAGGGGTTATTCATGCAACTTAAAGTTTTTGGTCTCGTCTGCTTGCTAGCAAGCTTGCTCACAGCCCACGCACAAGAGTGGGACCTTGCAACTGCGGCTGCGCCTTATGAAGGCACAACTGTTCAAGCCTTATTCTTAGATCGCCCAGGCTACGCGGCTGCCATTGAGCTTATCCCTGAATTTGAAGCCCAGACGGGGATCAACGTTGAGTGGGAGATTTTGCCGTACGAAAACTCGAGGGAACGTCAAGTTCTGGACTTTGCCACAATGTCTGCTGAGATTGACGTTGTGTTAATTGATGTTGTTTGGATCGGTGAATTTGCCGAAGCAGGTTGGGTTACGCCTATGTCAACGTTTATCAATAATGCTGAGCTAGCTGACCCCAACTTGAACCTCGAGGGGTTCTTCCCGTTACTCCTTGACTCATTTGGCACATGGAACAACGAAGTTTACGGCCTCCCCTTTGATAACTATTCAGGCTTGCTTTTTTACAATGAGTGCATGTTGCAGGAAGCCGGTTTTGACGGTCCACCAAGCACTTGGGAAGAGTTATTAAATGACTATGGTCCTGCACTTACAGGCGACGGTCAGTACGCGTTTGCATTGCAATCTCGCCGTGGTGAAACCCAAAGTGCAGATTCATTCATGCGTGTGCTCTGGCCTTTTGGCGGCTCACTGATTGACGAAGAAACCTTTGAACCCAACCTTCTTTCAGATGCGTCACAAGAGGGTTTGCAGTTCCGCCAAGATTTGATGGCTTACATGCCTGAAGGCATTGTTGATTACGATCACAACGAAGCCGTACAAGCTCTTGCACAGGGTAATGTTGCCATGATTACCGAGTGGTCGTCGTTTTTTGCCACGCTTAACGACCCAGAGTCATCTACCATTACGGATTGCTTGGCAGTTGCTACCGAGCCTTCTGGTCCAGCAGGGCGCAAACCTGCTCTAGGCGGGTTTAGTTTGGGAGTTAATGCGTTCTCGAGCCAAGACGAGCAAGCTGCTGCATGGTTATTTATTCAGTGGCTTACCTCCGAAGAACTTGCCAAAGACTACGTGCTAGCAGGCGGCGTAAGCGGACGCACCAGCGTCTACGAAGACCCTGAAATTGCTGATCAATTTGCCTATGTTGCGCCACTCGTAGAATCTTGGCAAGAAGGCGTGCCGTTTTTCCGCCCGCGCTTTCCTGAATGGCCCGAGCTTTCTGAAATTGTCGCTGACTTTGGTACCCGCATGATGTTGGAACAAATTGGCGTTGAAGAAGGTGCTGAGCAACTCAACGCACGTGTTCGCAGCGTGCTCGAGGACGCTGGCTACTACAGCGGCGAGAAAGACAAGTTGCAGTAATGACCACCTCTGACATGTCTACACAAGACATGGCCAGCAAGGCACTTTCTGAACTGGGCGCGGTATTTGACGCGCTCAGTTCAACTGCGGTGACAAACCTCATCAGCGAAATACGTCAAGCTAAGCGGGTGTGTTTGTATGGTGTAGGCCGTGAAGGGTTAATGATGCGCGCGTTTGCGATGCGTCTTTTTCACCTTGGGTTAGACGCGCACGTAGTTGGTGACATGACCACGCCACCTGTTGGTTCAGGTGATGCACTTATTGTGAGTGCTGGACCAGGTCAGTTTTCAACCGTTCTGGGGCTTATGGGTGTTGCCAAAGAAGCCGGGGCACGCACCATTGTCGTGACAGCACAACCTCAAGGTGAGGCTGCTAAACGCGCTGATGCCACCATCCATTTACCAGCCCAAACCATGGCAGATGACACAACAGGAAGCGCCGGCATTTTACCAATGGGCACAGTTTACGAAGCTGCTCAGCTCCTCTTTTTTGAGCTTATTGTCATTCAGCTCCGTGAGGTGCTAGGGCAGACAGCTGACGATATGCGGCACCGTCACACGAACCTCGAGTAGATTCTCAATCATCTTTAATCTAACAATTCAGTTCTGCTGCTAAATTCGATATACGTCTAGCGACATTAAAGACAACATCTACAAGATAACCTTTGAGACGTTGATTTTATCTTTTATTCCTATCAAAATACTCTCTGGAAGGTAGCCCTTCATCATGTGGCGTACACGTTGGATAACTTGGACATTTTTGCTGCCTGCGGTGTGTACACTGTTGGCAGTTGGTATTTACCCGCTTTTGTTTGCACTTAGTATCTCGTTTAGACAATACGAACTCACCAAACCCAACTTGGGGTTTGGCTTTACGGGTCTGAGTAACTATGCACAGGTTTTTAGTGATGCCACCTTTTGGGGCTCATTAGGGCGTACGTTTGCGTTTTTGGGAACCGTGTTACCTGTACAAGTATTACTGGGACTTGCTATTGCGTTACTGCTTAACTTACCTGGCTTAGGTGCGCTTAAGACGGTGACTCGAGTTGCCCTGGTTGTCCCGCTAGCAACAACCTACGCTGTGGTAGGACTTATGGGCAGGCTCATTTTCAATTCAGACTTTGGCGTGTTGAACTGGTTTTTAGAATACGTGCTAAGGGTGGATACTGTTGCTTGGTTAGGTAGACCCGTAACCGCATTTTTATCTATTGGGGTTATGGATATTTGGCAGTGGACGCCGTTTGTGGCGCTTATTTTTTTGGCGGGCTTAAGTAACGTCCCCACTGACATTGAGGAGGCAGCACGGCTCGAGACCAGTTCATGGTGGACCGTCCTCTGGCATATTCAACTCCCCTACTTACTCCCCGGACTCACCGCCATTCTTATTCTACGCACCGCTGACATCCTCAAACTTTTTGACATGGTGTTTGTGATGACAAGGGGCGGCCCAGGCACTGCCACAGAACTGGTGAGTATCTACGTGCAGCGCATTGGCTTTCGGGTATTTAACCAAGGTGTTGCCTCAGCACAAGCTATTTTGCTGCTGATTATCACCATTATTTTGGCAAGGCTATACATTCGTGTGTTTTACCGGGAGGTGAGCACGTAATGCAAGCATCACGCAAACTTAACCCTGCACGACCTCATACAACACGCCTCAATCGCAAGCGCATCGGTACTGTTTTGCAAGTTGTGGGTATTCTCCTAGTACTGTTTGGCACCTTGTTTCCGTTTTATTGGATGGTGACAACCTCACTTAAAACGACTGAGCAAACCTTTGCTTACCCGCCTGTGTGGACATTTACGCCAACATTTTCGCATTACATTAGTGCTCTCACTGAATACGACGTGGGCGAAACCCTCATCAACTCGTTGATTGTGTCTTTGACGACGACGTTTGTTGCAGTATTACTAGGCACGCCGGCAGCGTATGCCATCGCCCGTTTTAACTTTAAGGGCAAGCGCGACTTGTGGTTTTGGTTTATTAGCAACCGGATGATCTCACCGATTGTGATGGCGTTACCGTTTTTTTTGCTAGCGCGCAACTTTGAACTTATCGACACCCACGTAGTGCTGGTACTAGTGTATTTAACGTTTACCATACCTATTGTTGTGTGGATTTGCGCTGACCAGTTTCGTACCATTCCTAAAGAGCTGGATGAAGCTGCACTCGTTGACGGCGCATCGTTTTGGTTCAGCTTTTTTCGCATCAGCTTGCCGCTAGCAGCTCCCGGTGTAATTGTGGCAGCCATCTTATCGTTCATTTTTTCATGGAACGAGCTCCTTTATCCGCTAGTACTTACCCGCAACAACGCGCGTACAGCACCCGTTGCCGCAACCTCGTTTATGAGTGGGTACGACTTACCGTGGGGTGAGATTATGGCGACAGGCACGCTTATTGTGCTACCTGTAACCATTTTTGCGTTACTTGTTTCCAAACAACTCGTGCGCGGTCTAACGATGGGAGCGGTTAAGTGAGTAGCAACTTTGGCATCAATTTATCGTTTGCGGTTAAGCGCTGGGTGGAACCCGAAGCTTGGGCCAAGATTGTTGCTGAGGACATGGATTTGGAGCTTGTTCAGTTTAGTTTTGATTTGCTTGACCCATGGTGGGCAGATGACTTAGGTAAACCCCTTGCCAGACGTGTTCAGCAAGCTGCCAGCGATCACAACCTCAACATTCACAGTGCGTTTGTGGGACTTGCCGCGTATACCTACAATGCGCTTCTTCACCCAGTTGATGAAGCCAGGACTGCGGCGGTCAGTTGGTTTAAACGGGCGATTGAACGCGCTGCGGACATGGGCGCGCCAGCTGTGGGTGGACCCGTGGGAGCAGTAAGTCCCGGGACAGGTGACATGGAACCTCACTATGCGCGCTTGCACGAGATACTCGGCAGCCTCTGTGACTATGCAAAAACTTGTGGGCTAGAAAGCTATTACATTGAACCCACACCGCTAAGCCGCGAGATCCCTTGGTCAGTTGCGCAAGCTCAAAAATTAGTAGATGACATGGCGGGGAGCGCTGTGCCCATCAAGTACGCGGTTGACTTGGGTCACGCACTTTACGAACCTCTTTATGGGGAAGCAGCTGCGTTTGAACCATGGCTCGAGTTAGGCGATCACATCGGCCTCATTCACTTACAACAAACCGACGGCCAAAGTGATTCTCATTGGGGGTTTACCCGCGAGGGCATTGTTGATCCAGCACAAGTTGCTGCGGCGATGGCGCGTGCAGGTGTTAACGTGCCACTTATTCTCGAGGTGTTTTATCCTTTTGAACTTGCTGACGAAGCTGTCTATGACGACATCATCCAAAGTGTCAGTTACTGCAAGCAAGTTCTTGGATGATAACTTTGGCATCTTTGTCTCTTGTATTTCTCAGCCAAACTGCATTTCT
>CAZMCW010000360.1:3262-5244 GCA_964564405.1 uncultured bacterium | reverse complement strand
TTATATCAAAATCGTCGTCCTGCCCTAGTTTGCCGTAGTTTTCTTGGACTTTCATGAGCTAATTTTAGCATAAGGGACTCGAGTCACATGATGCCTTCGATTTTCATAAGTTATTGTGTTAATGGCAAGATGGCTTCCTGAATCCCTCTGACCCACTATTATTATGTAATCTCACTATCATTCTCGGTTAATTTTTATAAGTTGAATTACAGTAAGGGTGGGAAAGTTGCCCATTATCGACAGATCCAAGTCCCCCGTCCTCTTTTCTTTCAATATGATCAATAGTGATAGAGTTTGTATGAAGTAATCCATTACATATGGAGCATCTTGCTGCCCCTTCAAAAACACTTTCAAAAAAGATTTGTGACTTCCTATTTCTTGAGAAGTCTCGACTGCTCACCTTATCTTTATAATAATCATCACTTGAGTTTATAAAAGAAAATTTTTCGTTCATTTTGATCTTACTTAGGAGTTCATCCATAGCACAACCTTCTCTCAAAAGATCAATAGTAAAAACATAGAGATTTTTGATATGTGGATATGCTGCTGAAGCACTCCGATATTGTCTTACGATCTGCTGGATGACATAGTCATTTTCCCACAAAAACTCCTCAAATGAAGACCGAACATCTGTGAACCAAGCAAATTGATTATTCTCTTCTAGGTATTGTAGAAGATCAATAGCCGCCCAGAAAGATGCTGGCTTGTGTCGGCCATCTTTTGAATAGAAATATACTGCCGGATGCAAGCCAAGTGACGATGGATGAGTGCTATTCATTCTTCTTACGATTTTAAGACACGCTTTTAAGCATCGAATGGTTTTATCGCCATCTTCATCGTCTTGTTGCTTATTCTCTTTTTGAATTTTATTTGTTTTGTTGACTAATTCCAAAACCAGTGATTGACTTTGCGAAGAAAAATTCTTACCTCCCATCGGAAGGTCTAGTGTTTTTATTGGGGTTTTCAGCGAAGGCTGGAATATTATTTCATTAATCTCTTTAGCAATCAGTTGTATTTCATCTTGTACTTCACTGTTATAAGACGACCAGTATTTATGACCTTTACCACTCCTCAAGATAGCTCTAGTAGCTATGCCTGAAGGTTTTCTTCTTGATTCCAACAGCTTCAGTTCTGTTTTATCAATTGATACTGCTTGCTGGTTAATCTTAAAAAATGAGCTTTCAGCCTTTTCCGCATCACCTTCTACCCACTGCACTTGAATTGCAAGTGCGCCCAGTGATTTTGACTTTTCAGCAATGTGTGACTCAACTTTTTGAGGGTCACGCAATGCTAATTGATAGTCAGAAAATAAACCAATTTTTTTTCTCACAGATTTCCGAGTACTTTCTGCAGAAATGATTTGTTCTTCTGGGATTATTGCGTCATAAAATTCTTTAGAAATGCTGCCATCACCAAAATCATTGTTTATCCATGCAGACAAAGCACTAAGCCTATGTGCCCCATCAATAACAAATATATAGCTAGCAGGACTTCTCCAAAGAATTACGGCTGGTATCAAATCGCCTGAAACAAAGCTTTCAATAAGAGAAACTATACGCTTACCATCCCATTCATTAGTTTCTCTTTGAAAATCTGGTTTACGTAACGCGTTAAAGAAAAAAGAGTCATTTTCAAGATCTCTAACTCCAATGGTTGCAATATTTCTCGTAGTCCCACTGGTACCGTCTGTCACCTCAAAATCTTCTCTGGGTATCAACGCATCTAATGTCACGTTTTTTGCCATTATCAGTCCTTTGTCAGGGTTGATTTACAATTCTAGATTTCAAGGCTATCCTAAAATCTTAGAAAAGTACCATGACAATTTAGTATTTTATTATAGTCTTCCCTAAAGAGTCTACAGTGGTACGCTAGTGTTATGGCTTTACCAAACCTTGTCAAACCTATCGCTACTAACCTACCCCGCCCTGCCCGTCGCCCCCGCCGCCTCCGCCAAAGCGCCCCCCTCCGCGCCCTCCACGAAG
>CAZMCW010000360.1:733-3217 GCA_964564405.1 uncultured bacterium | reverse complement strand
TTCTATGCCCGGCGTGGTGCGTCACACCGTGCGCAGCTTGGTGGAGGCGTGCCGCGACCTAGCAGATGTCGGCGTGCCTGCCGTGGCGCTGTTTCCTTATATAGACGCTAACCTCAAAACCCCCGAAGGTGAGGAGTCACTCAACCCAGACACGTTAGTATTGCGAGCCACCCGCGCTATTAAAGACGCCAACTTGCCGCTAGCCGTCATTAGCGACGTTGCCCTTGACCCCTACACCAGCCACGGTCACGACGGCGTGCTTACGGAGGATGGTAGCGATATAGACAATGACCGTACCGTGGACATTCTGGCGCAGATGGCAGTTATGGGTGCTGAAGCAGGCGTGGATGTCATCGCCCCGTCTGACATGATGGACGGGCGCGTGGCGGCTATTCGCGCGGCGCTGGATGCGAGTGGATTTACTCAAACGGTCATTATGGCTTACTCGGCTAAGTTTGCCTCTGCTTATTACGGGCCGTTTCGGGATGCCGTTGGGAGCGCCCAAGCAGCAGGGACAACCTTGCTGGATAAAAAGACCTATCAACTGTCGCCGGGCAACCGCCTAGAAGCCATCACCGAAGCGCAGCTCGATGAAGCGGAACACGCAGACATCGTCATGGTGAAACCGGCGGGGCCGTACTTGGATATTATTCGCGATGTACGCGAGAACACGCGCTTACCGGTTGCGGCCTATCAAGTTTCTGGGGAATATGCTCAAATTCATGCGGCGGCTTTACAAGGTTGGTTGGATTTAACCCGTTGCCGCGATGAGTCGCTGCTGGCGATTAAACGGGCTGGGGCAGATATGATTTTGACTTATTTTGCGCATGAGGTTGCGCGGGCGCTTAGCTAGGCTGTAGTGACCAAGCAGCCTAGCAACGTTGTTGTGCAGAACGCATTTAACAGGCGTTAGTTTTTAAGCTATCATGATGTCATGCTGGCTAACGCCACTTAATTGTTAAGGGTATAGGCGTCTCTATAGCCCGTGTATTAAGCGCCCTGCATGACGATAAATTGCGTCGTTAGGGTGTACGGTGAAGGAAATAAGCGCGGCATTGATAGCGCACTTTTTGTATCAAGACTTAATGATAGTCATAAGTGTATAATTTGTTGGGGAGTAACCACCGTGGCGCGCATTTTAGTTGCTGATGATCAATATTCTGTCCAGGTTTGGCTCGAGCACATCCTCACCCAAGCTGGTCACAGCGTTGTACTTGCTTATAACGGGCGGGACGTACTAGAACAACTAGGTGTAAACATGCAACAGGGTTTAGATGACGTCCTCAATTTGTCAAAAGATGTGACCCTCAGCCAACTTGCATCTCCACCTAACTTTGACGTGCTTGTTACGGATATTATTATGCCCGAAGTGGACGGTTACCGCTTGCTCAAGTGGTTGCGCGAACACCACGCCACCATTCCTGTCATTGTGGAAACCGTGCAACGCGAACCTGGCGATGTAGAAGCCATCAAAAGCCTTGGTGCTAGTGCTGTGTTGTCTAAACCGTTTACCAAATATGCTCTTTTGAAAACCTTGGATCAAGTGCTTGGGCAAACGGCTTAACCTTGGCAACTAGGCAAGCATACTACTGGCTACGAGCCTTTACAACTATGGCTTACTACCGTGCATCACTAGCAAGTTGCGTGAGAATGCGAATGTCTGACTCGAGCGTGCGGTGCACCGGACAGCGGTTGGCAATTTCTTCTAAGCGTGTACGTTGTTCCTCGTCTAAGTCACCCGTGAGATGAATTGTGCGCGTGAATTGATCAAGTTTGCGGCTTTTATCTGTGTCCGTACTTTCACAGTCTTCGGCGTGAACTTTGTCGTGGTCAACGGCCACGGTGACGTCCTCGAGCGGCCATTGTTTACGGTTAGCATACATACGTAAGGTCATCGCTGTGCAGGTAGCAAGTGCACTCGCCAGCAAATCGTACGGTGTTGGGCCAGTATTAGTTCCACCTAAAGATTTAGGTTCGTCGGCAACGAGCATATGTCCGTTAGCTGTCACATCTGTCCGTAAACCAGCGGCTGTGTGTGCGGCTATGCGGTTGTCGTGAACGTCGTCTAGCCAAGCGGGTCTGGGGGCTTCATCAAGGTAGTGGGCTGCCCACGCGGCAATGGTCTGCCCGGCGTAGTGTGAATCTTCATCGCGGCTAAGCAAGTGGTCAGCGTTATCTAAACTCACAAAACTTTTGGGGTGTTTAGCAGCTGTAAAAATCTCTGCTGCATTGCTCACGCCTACGGTGTTGTCGGTGGGTGCATGCATGACCAAAAGGGCCCGCCGCAAGTTGCCAATCACGTCGTTCATACTGGCGGCTTCAAGGTTATCTAAAAATTGTTGTTTGATGGTGAACGTGCGCCCAGCTAGACGGACTTCAGCCGTGCCTCGAGCTTCCAGCTCATCTTCATGCTCAGTAAATAACTGGCGGACGTGCAGCGGGTTAGCAGGTGCAGCCACCGTGGCAACCGCTTTGACTGAGTCG
>CAZMCW010000360.1:0-723 GCA_964564405.1 uncultured bacterium | reverse complement strand
TGCGCAGCCGCGTGCAACACAGCCGCGCCTCCTAACGAGTGACCCACCAAAAGCTGCGGCGCGTCGTAGGTATCACTTAAAAATTGTGCAGCGGCTACTAGATCATCTACATTGGATGAAAAGTTAGTGTCGGCAAAGTCGCCTTGACTTTCACCCAAACCTGTAAAGTCAAACCGCAATACGGCAATGCCCGCTTGGGTGAGTGCCCGACTGATATTCACCGCCGCGTTGAGGTTTTTAGAGCAGGTAAAACAGTGCGCAAACAACGCATACGCGCGGATAGGTTGGGCCGTGGGGTGCTCGAGGCGAGCAGCTAAGTGAACGCCTTGGGCGTTGGCAAAGGTGAGTTTCACTGTTGAGGCTCCGTTCGTAGACATCTATAGAAGTTCGTAGAGATTCGTAGAAGTCTATAAAAATTTGTAGATGTTTGTTGAGTAGCTTCTTTGCATATAAAGGGGACGTAGCTACTTCTAGCAAGTTTAATAGCTCGAGCATACTGAGTTTAAACGTTGCGTCTATCAACTGTACGACCAACTGTACGATCTGGTCCCGTTTGGTGATGGAGGCTCGAGCTAGCTGCAAATTGCCTTAGTTGTAAGTTGCTGGTGTATCAGCTAATGCGCTAGTGCCATTTTATCCGACGTTTTGGCTGAGGTTTGCAGGTCGCTGTATTTATGCAACATATCAATCTTGGTCAATACACTATGGCGTTAGCCGTTAGTG